>NZ_JAJUFV010000097.1 GCF_029263575.1 Microbacterium sp.
CGTCGCGCGATCGGGTGGGTCGCCGGGCTCGGGGCGGCCTTCGTGCTCGGTTGCGATCTCATCGCCCGCGTCGTCCGTTTCCCCTACGAGATGCCGTTGTCGGTCATCGTCGGTGTGATCGGTGCGGCCCTGTTCCTCTGGTTGCTGCTGCGAAGGAGAAGTCGTGCTCACTGACACAGTCGTCTCCTCGCCGTCGCGGGAGCCGATCCGGCAAGCGTGGGCGAAGCCGTCGGTGCGCATCGCCGCTCTCTCAGCCGCGGTTGTGATTCTCGCCGCCTGCTATTTGCTCACCGATATTCCCGGGTCGCTCTGGTTCGCGCTCAAGGTGCGCGGTCTGACCGTCATGGCGATGCTCGTCATCGCCACCGCCGTGGGGGTGTCGACGGTGGTATTCCACACCATCACGCAAAATCGCATCCTGACCCCGTCGATCATGGGGTTCGACGCGTTCTACATGCTCATCTCCACGACCATCGTGTTCTTCCTCGGGTCGGCATCCTTCCTCGACGCCGATGAGATCATGCTGTGGATCGTGCAGGTCGTCGTCATGGTCGCCTTCAGCGTCTTCCTGTTCACCTGGCTCTTCGGCGGCAAGCGGCGCTCCATTCACTTGATGCTGCTGGTCGGCATCGTGCTGGGTACGTTCTTTCGCGGATTCACCGAATGGATGCAGCGGATGCTGAACCCGCTGGACTTTCAGATACTCTCCGACGCCATGTTCGCCTCGCTGACTCGGCCCGATCCGATGCTGCTCGCCTTCACCGCCGTGCTTGTCGGAGTGGGCGTCGTCGCTGTCATTCCGATGATGAGCACCCTGGATGTGTTGACGTTGGGCGAGCCGGTCGCGGTCGGACTCGGCGTGAACCATCGAAAGACCGTGATGGCGCTGTTCACGATCGTGTCGATTATGATCGCCGCATCCACAGCGCTCGCGGGGCCGATTCTGTTCTTCGGCCTCATCGTCGCCAACCTCGCCTATTCGTACACGGGCACCTTCCGCCACGTGTGGACGCTTCCTGCCGCCGCGCTGATCGGCATCGGCGCGCTGCTGGTCGCGCAGCTCGTGCTCGAGCAGCTGCTCGGATTCGGCGGCAGCCTGTCCATGATCATCGAGCTCGCCGGTGGGCTGTTCTTCCTCTACCTGGTGCTCAGAAAGGGGGCGCGATGATCGCGCTCGACGGCGTTAGCAAACGATACGGATCCCAGACGGTGCTTGACGATGTCACCCTCACGCTGGGCGATGAGGGCGTGACGGCACTGATCGGCGCGAACGGCGCCGGGAAGTCCACCCTGTTCGGCCTCGTCGGCCGACTTATCAGAGCGGATGCCGGAACCATCGAAATCGACGGCATGAACGCGGCAGAGACGCGCTCGCATGAGTTGGCGAAGATCCTTGCCGTGCTCCGACAGGACAACCACATTGCTGCGCGACTGACAGTGCAGGACCTCGTCGAATTCGGGCGATTCCCGCACTCGCGCGGACGATTGACACTTGATGATCGGGTTCAGATAGACCGTGCCATCGACTATCTCGACCTGCACTCGTTGCGCGAACGGTTCCTCGACGAGCTGTCGGGCGGGCAGCGGCAGCGTGCGTTCATCGCGATGGTGCTGGCGCAGGACACGAAGTACATCCTGCTCGACGAACCGCTGAACAACCTCGACCTGAAGCACATGGCCGAGATCATGAAGCTCGTCCGGCGCATGGCCGACGAGCTCGGCAGACGCGTGATCATCGTGCTGCACGACATCAATTTCGCCGCCACCTACGCGGACCGCATCGTCGCGATGCGATCGGGGCGCGTCGTCGCCGATGCGCCAGCGACCGACATCATGCGGCCCGAGATCCTGGAAGAGGTGTACGCCACCGCAGTCGATGTGCGAACGATCGACGGTCAGCAGATCGCGCTGTACTACAGCTGAGGTCGCGCTTGCGCTCTACAGTTCGATGCCGTGCGACTCGTCGTTCACGCCGCTGTTGCCGCCCTTGCGGGATTCGACCGAGATCAGCCAGACCAGCGACACGATCGCCGCGAGCAACAGGCCGAGCCAGACGTTCTGCAGGATGAGCCCGATCACGATTCCCAGCACGACCAGCACCACGGTGCCGCCGAGCCACGTCCAGCGCTGCGTTTTCGATGCTGCCATGGCGCCAGCCTAGATGACTCAGCGCGCGCGGTGATCTTCGGGCGCCAGTCGTGGGCCGCGTCGTGCCTCGCGCGGACCGCCAGCGAGGATGAGGCGGATGACGCGCTGGCGGTGGCCCGCCCACGGGGCGAGCAGCTCGAGCATCCCGTCGTCGTCGGTGCGTGAGCCGGTCAGGGCGAAGCCGATCTCGTGAGCCAGGTGGTAGTCGCCGACGCTGACGGCATCGGGGTCGCCGAGTGCCCGGATGCGTGTCTCGGCTGAGGTCCATGCGCCGATGCCGGGAAGGCTCGTCAGAACCCGGTCGCGCTCAGCACCCGAGTCAGCGGTGAGTACGGCACGGGAGATGCGATCGCCGCGCTCGGCGGCGCGGACGATGGCGCGGGACTGCGGAGGTTCGACACCCGCCCGATGCCAGCTCCAGGAGGGAATGCGGCGCCAGCCGTCGATCGTCGGAGGAGCGAACAGCGGCCGCGGCGAAGGCCCGGGTGCGCGCTCGCCGAACCGGGTGATCAGCACGCGCCAAGCGCCGAACGCCTGGAGGGACGTGACTTTCTGCTCGATCGTGGCGCTGGCGAGGGCGTCGAAGACGAGGTCGGTGCGGGTGAGCCGGGCCGCTCGCGTGCGTCGGTCGATGTCAGCGAGCACCGGATGCCACGACACGTCGAACCCCGAGTCATCGTCGCTCGCCCCGCAGAGGTCGGGCAGCTGCTCGAGTGCCCACTCGGCGCCGGGGCCCCACGCGGTCGCGTGGACGTCGCCGCTGACGTTGCGCAGCGCCAGTGTCGCCACGCCTTCGGGCGTCTGCGCCGCGCGCCACAGCGTCGTGCCGTCGACGAACATCGTCGGGTCTTTCGGTCCGCGCATGAGCGTGCCGACTGTGCGAAAGAGGTTCAGCGGTCGCGCGGGGCGGTAGATCGTCGTCAGCGGTGTCGCGGCTGCGTGTGCCGTCGCTGTCGTCGTCATGCCAACACCCTACGCGGGGGTGCTGACCTTCGCCGGGCGCGGCCTGGTCGGGCACCGGTCGGGGCCCGGGGCCGGGTCGGGGCCGGGTCGTGGTCTGGGTCGGGCCGGGTCAGGCCGGGGACCGGGTCGCACGCGGCGGAGTTATGCACGGCGGGCGCGCCGCACGCGGCGACAGTCGGGCTCAGAAGCGGTCCGGCGATGGCGTGCCGTGGCCGTAGCGGATGACGACGTCAGCGTGGCGGTCGAAGCGGTAGCCGACGCCGCGCACCGTGCGCACGATGTCTTCGTAGCGGCCGAGCTTGGCGCGCAGACGCCGTACGTGCACGTCGATCGTGCGCTCACCGGGGGCCTCGTCGTCGGTTGACTGCCACAGCGCCGAGACGAGCTCGGTGCGCTCGATCGTGCGGCCTTCGCGCAGCACGAGGTACTGCAGCAGCTCGAACTCTTTGTATGTGAAGGCAGCCGAGTCGCCGTCGATCAGTACGCGCTTGCGCGAGATGTCGACCGTGACGCCGTAGTCTTCGTCCTGTTCTTCTTCTTCAGCAGCCTTGGTGCGCGCAATCGCGCCGGGCTCCTGCAGAGCGAGGCGAACAAGGTCGAGGTCGCGTCCGCCTGAGCCGTGGGGGGCGAGTGCGACCGTCGCGTGAGTCTCGGCGCTCGGCGCGAGCTCGGCGAGGGTGCGACGAAGGGCGTCGACGAGCACGGGAAGGCTGACACCGGCTTCGGCGGCCTTGATCTCATCGAGTCCGACGTAGAGGGCGAAGCCGCGGGGCGAACGCGTGGCGGGAAGGTCGGCGGCGGCCGGTGCCGTGGCCTGCGCCGACTCGACGAGCGGCGGGACGGCGCGAAGGTGAGGTGCGCGGGTGGCGGGACGCTCGAGGATTGCGGTGTTCGACATGATGATGGGGTCCTTTACAGGCTGAGCCGATGCGGCTCGGAGTGTGTTGCGGAATGACCGGAGGGCCGGGAGACGAGCACGCAGGTGGATGCTCGTGGGCTCGCGCCTCGCAGATGGCGACAGGTCGAGCCGGCAGGGGTGGCTGAGAGATCAGCTACACATTCGGCAACACATGCCAACGCAGCCGGGCATCATCATCCCGGCAGTCCTTTTCGCCTCCTGGGCGGACAAAGGGCTCGCGTTGGTGGTCATGTCGGGATTATGTCTGACAATGTCCGCGCGTGTCAAAACGTGTCTCCGTGTGTCGGAGTGCCCTAGCGTGGGGGAATGACTGATTCCACGCTCATCGATGGGTTCCTCCTGACCGACGAGAAGGATGCATCGCGCTACACGCTCATGCGCGACGGAGTGCTCGTCAGCGTCCTTGATTATCGCGACGATGGAAGCACGGTCGCCCTCACGAGAGCCTTCACTGTGCCGAATTTCCGCGGTCACGGCTATGCCGCGCGCGTCGTGGAGGGCGCTGTGGCAGACATCGAACGGCGTGGGGGCCGCAAGGTCGATGCCGTCTGCTGGTACGTCGCCGAATGGTTCGAGCAGAACCCCGAACACGCCGGACTGCTGCGCCGACGCTGACCGTCACAAATGTGACGTTCTGTTACTTCGGCCGGGCCGGGCGCACGCCAGCGTCTGCCTCGCCGAACGCGACTCGCATGCGCTCGCCCGTGCGCGGCACGCCTCGGCGGGAATGTCGGTGGCACTTCGTACGGTGTGAGTATGCGAATTCTGCACACCTCTGATTGGCACATCGGTCGTACGTTCCATGGCAACTCGACCATGGGTGCTCTGGCCGAGGTGCTGTCTGCGTTGGTGCAGCAGGTGCGAGAGAACGCCGTCGACGTCGTGATCGTCGCCGGCGACGTGTTCGACTCGGCGACACCCGCCGGTCCCGCCTACACATTGCTCGGCGACACCCTCGTGGCGCTGCACGATACCGGTGCGCAGGTCATCGTGACCAGCGGCAATCATGACTCGGCCGCGCGGCTGGGCTTCCAAGCCCGGCTGCTCCGCGACGGTATTCAGGTGATGACCGATCCGCTCGCGATCGGTGAACCGGTGACGATCGACGACGCTAACGGTCCGGTGCATTTCTATGGCATCCCCTACCTTGAACCGGCGATCGTGCGGCAGCACTGGGACGATGTTGCCCTGCGCACGCAGGCGCAGACGATGGCGCACGCGATGCAGCTCGTTCGCACGAGCATGGGCTTGCACGAGGGGCGTTCAGTTGCCATCGCGCACTGCTTCGCAGCCGGGGTCGACGCGACGGCAGGGCTGGAGCGCGAGGTGCGTCAGGGCGGGCTCGATGTCGTACCACTCGACGTGTTCGACGGGCCCGATTACGTCGCACTCGGGCACATTCACGGGCGTCAGAAGCTCAGCGAACGCGTGCGGTATTCCGGCGCCCCGCTGCACTACAGCTTCGGCGAACAGCACAAAGAACGCGGTTCGTGGCTGGTCGACCTCGATGCGTCCGGCCTCGCGTCGGTCTCATGGCTCGCGCTGCCGGTGCCGCGCCGGCTCGTGACCCTCACCGGCACTCTCGATGAGATCTTGTCTTCCGACAACGTCGCAGCGCACGAGGGCGATTGGGTGTGCGCGGTCTATACCGATGCGTTGCCGCAGGCTGAACCGATGCGCCGGTTGAAAGAGCACTTCCGGTTTTGCGCGATGGTGCAGCACGCACCCGCCGATGTCGCCGAGGCGAAAGAGCGCTCCTACTCAGCGCGGCTGAAGACCGCTGTGACCGACGCCGAGCGCATCGAGGCGTTCCTTGAGCACGTGCGTGCGGGGCAGGGGCCGAGCGAGCGCGAGAGCGAATTGATTCGCGAGGTGCTTGACGAGCGTGTCGTCGCGGAAGCTCTCGTCTAGTGCGTCTTCACCGACTCGAGATCGAGGGGTTCGGCCCGTTCCGCGGTCGGCAGGTCGTAGACTTCGACCGCTTCGCTGACGACGGCATCTTCCTCATCGCCGGTCGTACGGGCGCCGGAAAATCGAGCATTCTCGACGCCGTCTGCTTCGGACTTTACGGATCCGTCCCGCGGTACGAGAGCGGCGACAGGCGTCTGCGCAGTGACCACTGCGAGCCGAACGACCCGAGCGAGGTCGTTGTCGAATTCAGCACCACGGCCGGTCGGTATCGCGTCACGCGCTCGCCGGAGTACATGCGGCCGGCCAAGCGCGGTGGCGGACTGACGAAGCAGACCTCTGCCGTGCAGCTCGACACGCTCTCCGGTGACGAGTGGATCACGCTCGCGGCAAAGGAGAAGCGGGTCGCCGATGAGTTGAAAGAGATTCTGCAGCTGACGGTCGAGCAGTTTCTGCAGGTGATCCTGCTGGCGCAGAACCGGTTCGCCCGGTTCTTGCTCGCCGACAGCAAAGAGCGGCAGGCACTGCTGCGACGGCTGTTCGGAACCGAGCGGTTCGACGATGTGCAGTCGCGATTCGACGAGCGGCGGCGCACAGCCGAGGCAGAGCTCGCCGGGGTTCTCGCGACGGTCAGTGCGCGCATCGACGAGGCAGAACGAGTGGTCACGACCGCCGAGCTCTGGGGAAAGCACGGTGAGCAGTCCGACAGCGACCAGTCTGACAGCGACCAGTCTGACGAAGGCGCGGCGGATGCCGTGCCAGACGATGACATCCGACCGACCACGACCGAGGGGCGGCTGTCTGCGTTGCGTGCGGCGCTGGTTCGCGCCGAGTACCAGGTCGAACGCCGAGGGCTCGAGCGCGACGCAGCCGAGCGGAACCTCACCGCTGCCGACGCAGCGCTGGCCGATCGACGGGAAGAGCAGAAGGCGCAGCGCGAGCGCGATCGCGCCAGAGCTGCCGTCGAGCAGCTCGACGCTGAACAACACGACATCGACGAGGCGCGTGCGCAGTTGAAGCGGGCTCGGGCTGCAGAGGCGCTGCGCGCCACCATCACCGCGGCCGATCGGGCACGCGACGCGCACGACGCTGCGGTTGCCGCTGAGGCTTCCGTCCGCGAGAGCTGGGAAGCGACAGGCGTCGACATCGACGGTGTCGATGCGGCCGATCTCGAGGAGTGGGCGGCCGAGCGCACCCGCGAGATCGGCGCCTGGCAGCACGCAGCCGATCTCGAGCAGGGTGCCCAGCCTCTGGCTGCGGAAGTCGCTGGCGCCAGCGAGCAGGTCACCGCGGCATCCGCACGTGTCGAGGCGGCAGAAGCAGCGCACGCGGAGCAGCCCACGCGTCTCGCCGAGCTGACCGCTCAGCGCGATGCCTCGCGCCGTGGTGCCGACCGGTTAGAAGGGGCAGCGGCAGCACTCACCGCCGCGAAGGCACGACACGAGGGCGCCGTTCAGGCTGAAACGCTGGTCGCTGAGGTCTCCGTCGCCGAGCGGGCTCTCGCCGAAGCATCCGAGGCGCTGGCCTCTCAGCAGGCGACCCTCGCGCAGCTACGACGGCGGCGCCTCGATGGAATCGCTGGCGAACTCGCCAGCGACCTGGTCGACGGCGAACCCTGCGCGGTGTGCGGATCCACAGCGCATCCGTCACCCGCAGAGCACACTGACCCCGTCTCCGCAGACGACATCGCCCGGGCCGAGGTCGAACGCGATAGCGCGGTCACAGCAGAGCGAACGGCGCACGACCGCGTGGGCGCCGCACGCGCTGCGCACGCCGCGGCTGAGGCGCGGGCCGAGTCGCGCACGGTCGCTGCTGCTGAGACCGAGCTGGCTGCCGCAGCCGACGCTCACACCGTCGCTCAGCGAGCCGCCGAACGTCTCGATGCCGCACAGAGCGAGCTCGACGCCTTCATCGCGCAGGCATCGGAGCGTGAGAAGGAACGATCCGCCGCGGCGACCGCACTGGCTGCGGCGAAGGAAGAGCTGGCGCTTGTGACCCAGCGCAGCGACGAGGCGCAGAAGCTGATCGCTGATGCCCGAGCAGACTTCGCGACGGTCGGCGAGCGGATCGCGTCGGTGAGCGCGCTGTTAGCGACAGCGAGATCCTTCGCTGCCGCTCTCACCGAAGAACAGCGCCGGGCCGAGGCATCTGCCGAGGCGCAGACGGCGCAGTCCGAGGCTCTCGCCGCGTCAGATTTCGACGATGCGACCGCCGCGCACGAGGCGCTGCGGCCCGTCGCCGAACAAGATGCGCTCGACGCACGCATCACGGCGCACACCGTGCAGCGGGCGAAAGAGCGCGAGATCCTGTTTGCTCTCGAGATGCGTGCCCTTCCCGAAGAACCCCTCGACCTTGCCCAGACCGAGCAGGCGGCGGCGACCGCGCGTACGGAATGGACGGCTGCCGTTGACCTCGCCGGTCGCGCGCAGGCAACCGCAGAGCAGCTGACGAGCCTGATCGACACCGCCGCGACCGCGCACTCTCAGAGCGCCCGGCAGCAGTCTGACTACGACGTCGTGCGGGGCCTCGCCGACACGATCGCCGGGCGCGCAGGCAACACGCACAAGATGACCCTCGAGACTTTCGTGCTCGCCGCTGAACTCGAAGAGATCGTCGAGGCGGCCAACCGGCGCCTCAGCGACATGTCCACCGGTCGCTATCAGCTGCAGCACTCCGATGCGCTCGCGGCACGGGGCGCGGCATCCGGTCTCGGCATCGTCGTCTTCGACGCGTTCACCGGGCAGACGCGTCCGGCGCAGTCGCTGTCGGGCGGCGAGACCTTTCTCAGCTCACTCGCCCTCGCACTCGGCCTCGCCGAGGTCGTCACCGCCCGTGCCGGTGGTATTCAACTCGACACCCTGTTCATCGATGAAGGGTTCGGGTCACTCGACGCCGACACACTCGACATCGCCATGCGCACGCTCGACGAGCTCCGCAGCGGCGGACGCACGGTCGGCATCATCAGTCACGTCGAGTCGATGCAAGAGCAACTCCCAGCCCAGCTGGTCGTCGAGCAGACCCCGGCCGGCCCCAGCCGCATCCGGTCCTGACGGGCTTGTCGAAAGCTGGCGATCGCTGGCGATGGAGCGACCTCGGGCCCGTCGAACGGGCGATCTACGCGACTCAGACTCCCGCGGGGTTCCACTCCGACACCGCATTCAGCGCAGCGACGTCATCCGTGGTGAGCTCCAACGTCGCGCTCGCCAGCAGATCAGCGACCTGCTCCACTCGCGACGCGCTCGCGATCGGGGCGACAACGGTCGGCTGCGTCCGCAGCCATGCGAGCGCGACCGACGTGACCGAGGCATTTCGCAACTCGGCTACGCGCTCCAACTCGTCGATGACCCGCAGCCCCTGCGGTGTCGCGTATTTCGATGCCCCTCCGGCGCGCGGCGAGGTGGCCGCGGCATCCGTCGATCGATACTTACCGGTGAGGAAACCGCTGGCCAGCGCATAATACGGCACCAAGCTCATCTCGAACTCCTCCGCGACGGGGATGACGCTCTCTTCTACGTCGTTTCGGTGCACGAGGTTATAGTGCGGCTGAATTGCGACCGGCACGGGGGCACCCGTCTGCTTAGAGATCGACACCCACGAGCGGATGCGGTCTGCCGAGTAGTTCGAGACGGCGATGTGACGCACGAGGCCGCCGGCGACGAGTCGACCGAACGCGTCGACGGTCTCTTCGAGCGGGGTCTCGGGGTCATCGAAGTGCGCGTAATAGAGGTCGATCGTGTCGGCACCGAGACGCTGCAACGACGCCTCAGCGGCCGCGCGAACGTTCTGCGCGGACAGGCCCCGAAACTCCGGGTGGCTGCTGACCTTCGTGGCGATGGTCAGACCGGTGGGCTTTCGCGACGTCAGCCATTCTCCGATGATCGTCTCGCTCTCACCACCGCTGTTGCCCGGCACCCACGCGCTGTAGCCGTCGGCCGTATCGATGAAGTCTCCGCCGCCTGCGACGTAGGCATCGAGGATCTCGAAGGAGGCGTCGCGGTCGGCCGTCCAACCGAACACGTTCCCGCCGAGGGCGAGAGGGAAGACATCGAGGTCGCTGTGTCCGAGGAGGGGCATGATGCTCATCTTTCGTGCGTTGGACGGTTCCGTTCGACCCAAGTATCCACGAGCGTGATCTATTCCCGTCATCCCGATGTAACACCTCAGGGGCAATACTGGAGTCATGACTCTTCAGCAGGAGATCGCACTGACCCTCGGCGTGCAGCCTGACATCGACCCCGCGGTCGAGATCGATCGACGCGTGCAGTTCCTTGTCGATTACCTGGTCTCCACCGGAGCGCGGGGGTTTGTGCTCGGCATCTCGGGCGGGCAGGACTCGACGCTTGCCGGACGCCTCGCCCAGCTCGCCGTCGAGCGCGTGCGAGCCGACGGCGGCGCGGCGGACTTCATCGCTGTCCGGTTGCCGTACAGGGTGCAGCACGACGCGGATGACGCGGCTGCCGCCATCGCATTCATCGCCGCTGACCGGGTAGTCGAAGTGAATATCCAGCACGGTGTGGACGGTGTCGAGACCGACATCGAACAGGCATCCGGGGCATCCATCTCGGATTTCAACCGTGGCAACATCAAGGCGCGCATTCGCATGGTCACGCAGTACGCGCTGGCCGGTCACGACGGCCACCTCGTCATCGGCACCGACCACGCTGCCGAGGCGGTGACCGGCTTCTATACGAAGTTCGGTGACGGAGCAGCCGACATCCTGCCGCTCGCCGGACTCACCAAGCGTCAGGGAAAGCAGCTGTTGCAGACGTTGAACGCGCCAGATCGGCTGTGGCAGAAGGTGCCGACCGCCGACCTGCTCGATGACCAGCCCGGTCGCTCTGATGAGGACGAACTCGGAATCACGTACGAGCAGATCGATGACTACCTCGAGGGCAAGCCGATGGATGCCGCGACCGCCGCACGCATCGAGCAGAAGTACCGCACGACCGAGCACAAGCGACGCCTGCCCGTCGCGCCCGCGGACGACTGGTGGCGGAGCACCGCTCGCTGAGCCCGCCGAAGTGCGCGGCGCGATGTCAGCGCCCCCAGCTACGCTCGAACCATGCGGATCGATACTCAGGCGCAGCGCGTCATCTGGAGCGCGAGTGACCTGAAGGCTGCGGCCGAGTGCGAGTTCGCCTGGGCGCGTGCGATCGATGCGAAGCTCGGCCGCGTCCCCGCGGTCGACGAACCAGAAGACGCCACACTCGAGCGGGCCGCGCGACTCGGTGACGCGCACGAGGTGACGGTCCTCCAGCAGTATCGCGAGCGTCTGGGCACAGATGCCGTGCACGAGATCGTGCGGGTCAATTCCTCTGATCCTGAAGCGCTCGCCCTGGTCGTGACCGAGACGCGCGAGGCGTTGCGATCCGACGCGAGATTGCTTTTCCAAGCCGCCTTCGCCACGGACGAGTTCGTCGGGTTCGCTGACTTCCTGCTGCGCGATGACGACGGCAGGTGGCGGGTGCAGGACTCCAAGCTCGCCCGCACGGCCCGTGTCACAGCTCTCATGCAGCTGGCGGCATATGTCGAC
>NZ_JAJUFV010000098.1 GCF_029263575.1 Microbacterium sp.
CGCGTGATACGGCAGCGCATCGAAGCCCTGCGTCGAAAGATACGCCGCCGTCTGCTCCACCGATTTCCGGCTCAGAGCATAGACGATGCCAGCTGGTGGCGCAGGGTCCGCCGACGCTTCGACAGGCTCAGCGATCGGCTGCAGCGACCGGATGAAACTCACCAGCTGCTTGCGCGGGTCGACCTTCGGCACGATGCGGTACTGGATGTTCGGCCGATCGAAACTCGCCACAAAATGCTCAGCGCCGTCAAGGCGCAGACGCTCCGTGAGCTCTTTATGCGTGGCGCGGGTCGCGGTGGCGGTCAGCGCCATGCGCGGCACCCCGGGGAAACGCTCGCCCAGATCACCCAGTGCGAGATAGTCGGGGCGGAAGTCGTGCCCCCACTGCGACACACAGTGCGCCTCATCGATCGCGATGACACTCAGCACCCCGCCCTGCAGCAGACGCGTGGTCGCCGGCGACGACAGACGCTCGGGAGCGACATAGATGAGATCGAGTTCGCCGGCACGATAGGCGCGCTCGACCTCGGCGCGTTCAGCCGGAGCCTGTGTCGAGTTCAGATACGCCGCATTCACACCGTTGGCGCGCAACGCATCGACCTGATCGTGCATGAGCGCGATCAGCGGACTGATCACGAGCCCCGTGCCCTCGCGCACAAGCGCGGGCACCTGGTAGGTGATGCTCTTTCCCCCACCGGTCGGCATCAGCACGACAGCATCCCCGCCATCGATCACCTGCTCGACGATCGCGGCCTGATCACCGCGGAACTCGTCATACCCGAAGACCGTGTGAAGCGCATCGCGCGCACTCGCGTAACGCGACGGCGTCGCCTTGCGAACAGCGGATGCCGCGGCATCCGCCCCCGCCTGGACAGTCGACCCGCCACCCCAGTCCAGCCCAGGCTCGAAGCCCGCGCCCTGCGGCTCCCAATCCATCTCTTCGGGCGGCGGGGCATCGTCCCAGGGCTCGTCCGGGTACGGGACATCCGCGTAGGGATCGACGGGATGCTGGGCCATTCCTCCAGCGTAACGACCCGCGCCGACACGAACGCCGTTTTCCACAGCGTCTCACCTGCGGACACTGCCCTAGGGTGAAGGAACGAAGCGAAGGAGCAGCCATGACAGATGCCCCCACCGTCACGCGTAACGACGAAGCCGCACGGTACGAGATCCACGTCGGCGAAACACTTGCCGGATTCGCCGAGATCAGGCTTCGAGACGGCGAAGTGCAGTTCACGCACACCGAGGTCGATCCCGCTTTCCAGGGCAAGGGGCTCGCCTCGATTCTGGCTGGCGAGGCGTTGGCGGATGCCGCGGCATCCGGCGCCACGATCGTGCCGTACTGCGCCTATATCGCCAGCTTCCTGAAGCGCAACGAGGTCGCGGGCGCGAACGTCCGCTGGCCACAGCTCCCCGACGACCCCACTGACGCGACCCGACAATCATGATCGGCGAGCGCACCTTCTCACTGGAACCGCGCGAGGTTCCCCTGGGCGGGGTGCGCGGAATGAGCGTGCTGCGCACCCTGCCCAACCGCGATCTGCCGACGGTCGGTGCCTGGTGCTTCCTCGACCGCTTCGGCCCTGACGAGGTGCGCATGCGCGTCGAACCGCATCCGCATATCGGGTTGCAGACAGTGACCTGGCCCCTGATCGGCGAGCAACGCCACCGCGACTCACGCGGATACGACGTCACCCTCAAACGCGGACAGCTGAACCTGATGACGGCCGGCAACGGCATCTCGCACTCGGAATACTCACTCGGCGAGGACGCCCTACCGCTCGACGCGTTGCAGTTCTGGGTGGTCCTGCCCGAATCAGCGCGTCACGGGCAGGGCGGGTTCGAACAGCACACGTCACTGCCGACCACCACGCTGACTGCCGACGAGGGGCCGGATGCCACGGCCACCGTCGTGCTCGGCGAATTCGCCGGCGTGCGCTCTCCGGCGACCGTCTACACGCCCATCGTCGGCACCGAGATCACACTGGCTGCCGGCAGCCGGGTGACACTGCCGCTGGATGCGGCCTGGGAGCACGCGATCGTGTTGGTATCGGGTGGCCTGACGGTGCTCGATCAGCCCCTCGCACACAACGAGATGCTCTACCTCGGCGATTCTCGCGAGGCCGTCACGATCGGGAGCGACGAGGGCGCGCTGTTGTTCGTGCTCGGCGGTGAGCCCTTCGAGGAAGACCTCATCATGTGGTGGAATTTCGCGGCGCGCACGCACGACGAGATCGCGCAAGCGCGTGCCGATTGGGAGACGCCGGATGCCTCGGCAGAACGATTCGGCCACGTAGTGACGCACGGCTCTGAGCGCATCCCCGCGCCCGAGATGCCGCACGTGGTGCTGAAACCTCGACGTCGTCGTATTTAGGTTCATGTTCGGCTAACTTTCTTCTTGCTACTTTCGAAGCTATGTTCTATCGTAGAGGTATGACATCGATCGACATCGCACCGCTGGATTACGCGAGCACTCTCGCGCTCCAGGGCGAGATCCTCGATGACTGCGTCGATCTGGGGCGGCAGATTTCTGCCCTCGAGGCGAAACGCGCAGAAAGACTCGCCCTGCGTCTCGATTTGCTGGCGAAAGAGCGTTCGCTCGACCCAGGGTCCGACGAGATGGCCTTTCGATCGATGTGCGCTGAGTATGCCGCCGCCGCGCACGTCTCTCCGGGAACGGCGGGGTCTCACATCGCTGGCGCGTGGGCACTCGTGCGCCTGTTCCCTGCGACGTTCGCCGCGCTGTCGACCGGCACAATCAGCAAACGTCACGCCGACGTCATCGTCGACGCCGCACCCAACGTCACCGGGCATTCTGACGCCGACCAGCTACGAGAAGAGTACGAGCAGCAACTGGTGCCCTTCGCCGAACGCGACACTGCCGCGCGCACACGCACGCATGCACGCGGCGTGGCGGCCGCCGTGTTCCCTGAGGGCATGGCCGAGCAGCACCGCCGCGGCCGCTCAGAGCGCAGCGTCACGATCAAGCCTGATGGTGATGGAATGGCCGTCCTCACGGCGATCCTTCCCGAGCTTCTCGCACACGCGATCCACGACCGCCTCACGGCCATGGCCGGCGATGTCGTCAAAGCGCGCCCCGAGGGGCAGCGTCGCCCACGGCAGTCTGTTCTTGACACGTTCAAGGCTGAGCGCGAGGCGGCCGTTCGCACCGAGGCTCCTTCCGAGCCCGCCGCCCCGACTGACCTCGAAGAGGCGTTCCATAACTCGCTGCTTGAGCCCGCTCCGTGGGAGACGCGCGCTCCCGGCGAGCCGCACTCGTCTGAGCTGGCGCCAGAACGAACCATCGATGATGCCGATACCGACGTCACGGGCCCCAACACCGAGAGCGACCTCTTCGACAGCGCTCTTGGCACGGACGAGCTCTTCCACGAGTCCACTCCCATGCACGACGGGTACGGCCTAATCGAACACGACACACGCACCACCGATCAACTGCGCGCCGACCTCCTCGCCGATCTGCTGCTGACCACATCGCCCACCAGCGTCACAAGCACCGCGCTCGAGTCTGTGAAAGCCACGGTTCAGGTCACCATCAGCAGCACATCCCTCACCGGTGACGATGATGCGATGGCTGAGCTCAACGGGCACGGGCCGATGACCTCCGATGCCGCGCGAATTCTCGCAGGTCACGCGGGAAGTTGGGATCGGGCATTTCTCGATCCGCGCGGCATGGTCACCGAGACCGACAACTATGTGCCGACAGCCAGCATGAAGCGCTACTTGCGAGCCCGCGATCAGCACTGCCGCTTCCCCGGTTGCCGCGCGCCCGTACATCGTTGTCAGATCGACCACAACCACGACCATGCACTGGGTGGGCCGACCGCCGTCAGCAACCTGGCGCTGTTCTGTGCCGGGCATCATGCGCTCAAGCATCCCGACGTCGACGAACGCGACCGATGGACGGCGAAACAGCTCGAGAACGGCGTGATCCTGTGGACCGGTCCCACCGGCCGTACCTACACGGACGAGCCGCCGCTTCACGTTATGTTCGCCTGAATTCGTGTGAGTGCGCCTGAAAATTCGCGTAAGTGCGCCTGAAGCAGGCGAGTAGGCTGAGATCGTGCCGAGATCCCGTGTGCTGTCGACCCGCATTCTGCTGGTCTGCGCCGCGGTTGGCGTCGCAACCGGGCTCGTCTCGGCCGGCTGGGCGGGGCTCCACCTGCTCGCCGCAACCGGTGCGATTCCGCTCTACGGGCTGGTGCTCGGCTTCCACGTTCTGCCCGGCGTCATAGCACAGCAGGTGCTCCGCGCCCCCTGGGTTGCGCTCATCACCCACGCGATCGCCGCACTGATCGGACTCGCCTTCGTCCCCGCCATGGCCGGACGCTATCTACTCGCCGCCGCCGTCTTCGGCGGCGTCCAAGAAGGCGTCTCCGCCCTCACCCGCTACCGGCATTGGGAACCCTGGCGCTTCCTCCTGTCATCCGCCGTCACCGGCATCGTCGTGGCCATCCCCCTCTGGTTCGCCTTCGACGTATCTGCGCTCCCCGCCTGGGGAGCTATCGGCTTCGGGCTGCTCTTCGTCCTCGGTCCCGTCGCCTGGACCGTCGTCGGACTCGCCGTCGGCGGCGCGCTACGCCGAGCGGGCGTCATCCGACCCTGAGCCAGCGGGCGTGCGGTTCAGGTTAGGCTCAGCTAACCTGAAAGCGTAACGATTCACCGGACTATGGTCCCCGCACACCCGAACGGCCACCGTGCCCCCTAATGCACCTCTCCTTCGCGTGCGTGAACTCTCGCTCACGCACGTCGGTGCGACGCACCCATCCCCGAGCGACGTCAGCTTCGACGTGCATCCGGGGGAGGTCATCCTCGTGCTCGGACCCAGCGGATCCGGTAAGTCGACCCTCTCACTCGCCCTGAACGGTCTCATCCCACAGTCGATCCCCGCCACCCTCACCGGAACCGTCGACGTCAACGGACGAAGCTCTGCCACCACCCCCGTCGCCCAGCTCAGCGCCGACGTGGCCATGGTCTTCCAAGACCCTGACGCCCAGCTCGTCACCGCGACCGTGCTCGACGAAGTCGCCTTCGCCCTCGAGAATCTGCTGCTTCCCGTCGCGGACGTGCTCACCCGTGCCGAACAGGCCCTGCGCCGCGTCGGACTCTGGGATCGTCGAACCTGGAACCCCGACCGACTCTCCGGCGGCGGACGTCAGCGCCTCGCCATCGCATGCGCCCTTGCCATGGGCTCACCGGTGATCGTGCTCGACGAACCCACCGCGAACCTCGACACGCAGGGCATCGACGACGTCTACGACGCCCTCAGCGACCTGATCGCGGCGGGCGACCGCGCCATCATCCTGGTCGAACACAACCTCGACGCAGCAATGCGCTTCGCGACCCGAGCCGTCGTCCTCGACCAGCAAGGCCGCCTCGCATACGACGGGCCCATCGCCGACGTCCTGCGCGGACACACCGACGAGCTCATCGCCATGGGCGTGTGGCTGCCCGCCGCAACACTTTCCGGCCGGATGCTGCGAGCCCACGGCATCCTGCCCGAAAACACACCCCTCCCGCTCACGCCGGAAGAGTTGGCCGCCGCCCTGTCAAACCCGGCGGTACAGATGTCTGCCGAAATCACACCTGCAGGGCGACACACCGAGGTTTCGACCGACATCCGTGATTCGAACCGACATGTGTACCAGGCCTCACCCGCGGATCCAGAAACGACCCCGGCAGACCCGGTCTCACCCGCACGTTCGGAACCGTCGCCGATCGTCCGCGCGCGCGGCCTCACCGTCAAACGTGGCAAACACGAAGTTCTGCACGGCATCGACCTCGACATCGAAGCCGGATCACTCACAGCCATCGTCGGAGCCAACGGCGCGGGCAAGACCACCCTCATCCAGGCTCTCGCCGGAGTCGTTCCGCCGCCGAAGCGCCAGGTCACGATCGACGACCTCGACCCGGCCGTTGCCTCGCCCGGCGACCTCGCCGCACGTATCGGCTTCGTGTTCCAGAACCCCGAGCATCAGTTCATCACCCACACCGTCTACGACGAGCTCGCCCACGGACTGACCCTTCGACAGGCCCAGGGCTCGGGCGAGAGCTCGAAGCACGGCTCGCACGCGAAGCTGACGGATGCCGAGATCCGGGAGCGCGTGAGCGAGATGCTCGAACGTTTCGGGCTGACGCACAAGGCCGACGTGCATCCGTTCCTGCTCTCGGGCGGCGAGAAGCGGCGACTCTCCGTCGGCACCGCGCTCATCACGCGCCCGCGCGTCCTCGCACTCGACGAACCGACATTCGGCCAAGACCGCGCCCGCGCGACCGAACTGCTCGGGCTCCTGCGCGACCTGCAGGCCGACGGAACCACGATCATCATCGTCACCCACGACCTGCAGCTCGTCGCCGACCACACGACGCACACCGTGATCCTCGCCGACGGCCGCCTCCACGCCGCCGGCCGCACGACCGAGATGTTCGCCAGTGAGGGCCTGTTCGAATCGGCGGGCCTGCGCCTCCCGCTGCTGCATCGCACGCTCACACCGCAACAGCGCAGCATCCTCGCAGAGGCGGCGCGATGACCACGATCACCTCCCCCACCAAGACCATCGACCCGTTCGCGCCGGGAGTGCCAGCATCCGCCTGGCGATATCTGAACCATCTGAACCCGCTGTCGAAGGTCGCCGCCGTCCTTCCCGCGATGGCGCTGCTCATCTTCGTGCGCGACCTGGTCACGCCACTGTGCTTCACCGTCCTGGCATACGCGCTCATCCTCACCGGCACGCGCATCACCGCGCGCACGGCCGGCCTGCTGTTTCTCGTCGTACCGCTCGGCGTCGCCGCGATCGGGTTCGGCTTCTCGCTGTGGGTGGACGCCGCACGCGTCGACGACACGGCCCCCTTCCTCCAGATCGGCGAGTGGACCCTGTTCACGGGAGCCCTCGAGACCGGCTTCGCCACAGCGTTCCGATTGGCCGCGATCCTCGCACTGGCACTGATCGGCGGGCTCACGACCACCGGCCCCGATCTCGTCAGGGCCAGCATCCAGCAGCTGCACGTTCCGTACCGGATCGGCTACACGGCGCTGGCCGCCTACCGATTCGTGCCACGCTTCGGCTACGAGCTGAGCGTGATCCGCGCAGCGCACCGAGTCCGCGGACACGGAGCTGGCCGCTTCGGCGGCGGCCGTGGCCCGTTCGCGCGCATCGCACGCGGCTGGGGGTACATCGTGCCCCTTCTCGCCGGAGCGATCCGTCACGCCGAACGCGTCGCCCTGGCGATGGACGCTCGGTCCTTCGGCGCCTACTCGACACGAACCGAACGCCACCTGGTGCCCTTCCGCACGCGCGACATCGTGTTCATCGCGGCATTCCTCGCGGCATCCGCTGTCATCCTCACGCTGACGTTCCCCTGGCAACCCTGACGCGCGAACCGCTCCAGTGAAACCGAACCCGACGGATCTGAAAGGCTAACGATGGCATTCAGTAAGATGGTCAAACCTGAGACGACCGAGCTGCTGCACCTCGAAGTGCTGCGTTCGCAGCGTCTCGCTCCGCACTGGATCCGCGTCACCCTCGGCGGCGGCGAGATCGCGAAGTTCCGGCCAATGGGGTACGACCAGTGGTTCCGCCTGTTCCTGCCGATCGGCGGTGAAGCCGGACTCGAACGCGTTCCCGCCAAAGCGCACAAACTGTTCGGATACCTGAAGTTCCTGCGCATCCCTGACGGCGAGCGCCCGGTGATGCGCAACTACACGGTGCGTGAGCACCGACCCGCGACGGCCGAGCGCGGCGCCGAACTCGACGTCGACTTCGTCCTGCACGGCTCGGTCGCCGAAGGCACGGCAGGCCCGGCGTCCCGCTGGGCCGAGACCTGCCAGCCCGGCGAGAACGTGCTCATCATCGACGAAGGACTCACCTTCAACCCCGAACGCGGCACCGATCGCGTCGTCCTGATCGGCGATGAGACGGCGCTGCCCGCGATCGCATCGATCTGTGCATCTCTGCCGTCGAGCGCGACCGGAACGGCGATGATCGAGGTTCCCAGCGAAGACGACGCGCTGGAGTTCGAGCATCCGACCGGCATCGACATCCGCTGGATCGTACGGCCGGCACACATACCGCCGGGAGCCCTGGCTCTCGACCAGCTCAGCAAGACCGCCTTGCCGGATGCTCCGTTCCACACCTACGCCGCCGGTGAGCAGTCGCTCGCGTCCGGCGTGCGCAAGCAGCTCGTCACCGAACGCGGTGTCGACAAGGGCACCGTCAGCTTCTGCGGCTACTGGAAGATCGGCGCCTCCTCACCCGCGTCGAAGGCCGCCCGCGAACAGGCCGCGGAGCCCCGCCAATGAACGCGCCCGCCTCGCCACGCTTCCGCGTCTCCACCACGCTGCTGCTGACCTGCGCAGCGCTCGGCGTCGCCGGAGGCATCCTGCTCGCACCCGCGAACTGGCTGTCGACCGTGCTGCTGACGCTGGGGATGCCCGCGCTGTCGATGGCGATCACGGGCCTGTGGATTCTGCCAGCGGTGATCGCGCTGCGGCTGCTGCGGCATCCGCTCGTCGGCCTGCTCGTCGGCATCATCGCCGGGCTCGTGATCGTGCCGTTCTCGGGATACGGCTTTATGAGCGTCGTCACGAACGCCTCGTGGGCGCTGTTCGCCGAACTGCCCTTCCTCGTCGTCCTGTGGAAACACTGGAAGACCTGGATGCACTACGCCGGCGCGATCGCGCTCGGCATCGTCTACCCGATCACGGCGTGGACGTTCTTCAACATGGGCTCACAGCCGCTGTGGTCGCAGGTGCTTTTCTTCGTCGTCACGATGGCCAGCTGCGGCGGAGCGACAGCCCTCGGCATCCTCATCGCCGACCGACTGCGCAAGGCCGGCGTGGGGCAGCGCTGAGCGCCTACAGCGCGAGATGCAGGCGCAGGGCCTCGTCGATCGCGCCCATGAGCTCGGCCGGCACCCAGCCGACCGGGCGCACGATCCTCGCCACGGCGATCGTGCGGACCTGCTCGGCCTGCGCCTTGGAGTCGCGTTCGAGGCCGATCCCCGATGACGGCAGAAGTACCTGGAACGGCCACACTCGATCCGTCTTCGACGTGAGCGGCACAACGGTGACCGTGCCGCCGACGTTGCGGATCGCCACCTCGTTCGCCGTGTTGTTGCTCACGATGACCGCCGGCCGCGTCTTTCGCGCCTCGGAGCCGACAGCCGGATCGAAGGACGCGAGAACGATCTGACCGCGGCGGAGCAGCGCGATCCCGCCGGCGCTCACGCGGATGCCAGGCCGTCGTCGAGGGCGGCATCCCACTCGTCGTCGTATCCTTCCGCGTACGCTTCGGCGTACGCGTCGGCGAGTCGGCTCTCGCGCAGCAGTCGAACAGCATCTTGGACTGCGGCCGACCGCGATGAGTAGCGGCCCTCCAGCGTCTGTGCGTCGAGGAACGCGAGGTCGCCGTCGGGCAAGCTCAGGCTGATCTTCGCTGCGCTCATATCACGATGATACTCCGGTAGCACCGTGAGTGCTACCGGAGTGAGGGTCCAGAGCCCGACGGCCCTCAGCGCTTTCCGGCAATCTGACGACCCACGAGGTCGCGCATGATCTCGTTCGTGCCGCCGTAGATGCGGTGCACGCGAGCGTCGGTGAACGCACGAGCGATCGGATACTCCATGATGTAGCCGTAGCCGCCGTGCAGCTGCACGCCCGTGTCGAGCACCTCCCACTCGCGCTCGGTCGCCCAGTACTTGACCTTCGCGGCATCCTCAGCGGTCAGCTTCTGGTCACGGTACGCGAGCATCGCGCGATCGATGTACGCCCACATCACCTCGGTCGTGGTGACCATGTCGGCAAGCTGGAAACGCGTGTTCTGGAAGTCAGCGATGCGCTCACCGAACGCCTCGCGATCCTTTGTGTAGGTGATCGTCCAGTCGGTCGCAGCCTGCGCCGCAGCGGCCGCCGCGACGCCGATCGACAGGCGTTCCAACGGCAGGTTCATCATCAGCTGGATGAAGCCCTGCCCTTCTTTGCCACTGATGAGGTTCTCGTCGGGAACGAACACGTCGGTGAAGCTGAGCTCGGCGGTGTCCCAACCGTGGAAGCCCATCTTGCTGAGCTTCTTGCCCTGGTCGAAACCCTCCATGCCCTTCTCGAGGATGAGCAGGCTGAAAGCATCCGGCCGGTTTCCCTCACCTGTCTTGACGAACGTGACGACGATGTCGGCCGTCGTGCCCGATGAGATGAACGTCTTCCCCCCGTTGACGATGTATCCGCCATCGACCTTCTTCGCGTTAGTCTTGATGCCCCGCAGATCGCTGCCCGCACCCGGGTCGGTCATGGCGAGTGCGCCCAGCACCTCTCCGGTGGCCATGCGCGGCAGCCACTTCTCTTTCTGCTCCTGCGTGCCCATGTGCACGAGATAAGGGACGGCCAGGTCGTCCTGAATGCCGAGCGCACCGGCGAGCGACCCGGCGCCGGCACCGATGACCTCTTCGTTCACGATCGCGCGGAAACGGTAGTCCTGCAGCATCCCGGCGCCGCCGAACTCGTCAGGAACCGACAGGCCGATGATGCCCGCCTCTCCTGCGGCACGCAGCGTTTCACGGTCGATCTCGCCCGCGGCCTCCCAGCGCTCGATGCTCTCGGTGCTCACGTGGCGCTTCACAAAGTCTTTGACGAGATCGCGGAATGCCTCGTGATCCTCTTCATAGATGTCGCGTTCCATGCCATCCTCCTGGGCGCTCAATACGTCATCGTTCTGGCGATCTTATGCCGGAAAGCGGATGCTGAGACACCTGATTGTGAGAATGCATCCCACAGTGCATGAGACTGCGTACCGCGTTTGTGGGATGCCACAGTACAGCGGTCAGTGCGCGTAGTCGGGCGCAGCGGAGAGGCCGAAGAACTCCTCCAGCGTCTGGAATCCGCCCGCGTGATACGCGGCGGCGAGCGACGGACCGATATAGCGAAGGTGCCACGGCTCGGGCATATAGCCCGTCGTGTCGCTCTCGCCCTCCTCATATCGGATGATGAAGCCGTACTCCCACGCATGCTGGGCGACCCAGTCGCTTTCGGCGGTGCCGCCGAACGCGCCGATCTCACCGCATCCGCCGCTGCAGGCGACGACGTCGACGGCCAGCCCCGTCTGATGCTCGCTGAATCCGGGACGCGCCGAGCTGCGGTCGGCCGAGGCCTGCCCCGACGCGCTGACGAAGCCGGAGTAGTTTCGCGCTTGCAGACGGTACGACCGATAGGCGTTATTCATTCCGAGCGACCCGGCGCCCGACTGTGACAGAGCATCAGCCATCTCACCAAGAGCGGATGCCGCATCCCCTCGGATCAGCCGAGAAGCCGTCGTCATCGGGATCGGCGCCTCGGTCATGCCGGCCGGC
>NZ_JAJUFV010000099.1 GCF_029263575.1 Microbacterium sp.
CGACCACGACCACACCGCGTGTGCCGTGAATGACCTGGCTGAGCACATCCTCACCGATGTGTGTCGTACCCAGCCAATGCTCGGCGGAGGGCGGCTGCAGCCGGGCGGTGTAGTCGATCTGCGTGGGAGAGAACGGCGCGAGAACATCGGCGAAGATCGCCACCAGCACGAAGAAGGCCAGGATCGCCAGCCCTGTGATCGACTTGCCGTTGCGGAACATCGCAAAGGCCGAGACGATCTTCGCCCAGAAGCTCTGCCGCGGCTCGCCCTGGCTGCCGCGTGGCCCGGCGGTGCGCAGCAGCAGGGTCTCGGGGGTGCCTGCGCTCTTGCGGCGTTCGGTTGTCGTCGTCATGACTCAGGCCTCCGTCTGGCGCGTGCGCGGGTCGAGGAATGCGTAGGCGACATCAGCGAGGATGTTCGCGATGAGCACCGAGAGCGTGATCACGAGGAAGACGCCCTGCATGAGCGCGTAGTCCTTCGCATTGGTGGCGTCCAACAGGAGCTTGCCGACTCCGGGGTAGCTGAAGACCATCTCCATCACGATGGTGCCGCCGACGATGAAGCCGATCGACAGCGCGAAGCTCTGAATCTGCGGCAGCACCGCATTGCGTGCGGCGTATCGCCACAGCACGCGTTTGTGCGGCATGCCCTTGGCCTGCGCGACGGTGATGTAGTCCTCATCGAGCACGGTGAGCATCATGTTGCGCATGCCGAGCATCCACCCGCCCAGCGACGCGATCACGATCGTCAGGGCTGGAAGGGTGCCGTGATGGATCACCTGGCCGATGAACTCGGCATTCCATCCCGGCGATATGCCGACGCCGTACGCCTTGCCGATCGGGAACCAACCGAGGTTCACCGAGAACACGGCGATCGCGAGCAGCCCGAGCCAGAAGTAGGGGATCGTGCTGAGGAACGTCGTGATCGGCACGAACACCTCGAGCTTGCTGCCGCGGCGCCAGCCGATGATCGCGCCACCGATCGTGCCGATCAGTAACGACACGATCGTGGCGAAGCCGACCAGGCCCACCGTCCACGGCAGAGCCTGGCTGATGACCTCGGTCACCGGTCGCAGACCGTGCAGCAGTGAGACACCCAGATCACCGCGCAGCAGCAGCGCCCAGTAGTCGAGATACTGCTGCCAGAGGCTCTTGTCGGTGTCGAGCCCCAGCAGTGCCCGCAGGGCATCCGCCGCCTCCGGCGACACGTTGCGGTTACGCGCCAGGTACTGGGTGACGGCGTCGCCCTTCATCATGCGCGGTAGGAAGAAGTTGATCGTCAGCGCGGCCCACACTGTGAAGAGGTAGAAGGCCGCGCGTCCGCCGAGAAATCGCCACGGGATACGCGAGCGTCCGGCCACGGCTTTCGTGGCTGTCGTGCCGATCTCCACCGCATCCGCGGTGGGAGCCTGTGGTTCGACGGCGGTCATGATGCGCCTCCCGTGGATTGACCGGCGGTGGCGAAGAAGCGTTCCGGATCGGGGGACGCCGACCGCAATTCGCGCGTGTAGGGGTCTTGGGGGTTCAAGATCACGTCGTCGGCCGGGCCGTGCTCGACGATGCGCCCCTGGTTGAGCACCATGATCTCGTCGCTGAAGTGGCGGGCGGTGGCGAGGTCGTGCGTGATGTACAGCACGCCGAGTCCTTCTTCGCGCTGAAGATCGGCGAGCAGGTTGAGCACGCCGAGGCGAATGGACACGTCGAGCATCGATACCGGCTCATCGGCGACGAGGATCTTCGGCCGTGACGCCAGCGCCCGGGCGATGGCCACGCGCTGACGCTGACCGCCCGAGAGCTCGTGCGGTCGGCGGTCGATCACCGTGTCGGGGTCGAGTCGCACGCGCTCGAGCAGGCGGCGCACCTCAGCTTCGGTCTCTTCTTTCGGCACGACGTCATCGAGACGCAGCGGTCGCTCGAGGTGGTAGCGGATCGAGTGGTAGGGGTTCAACGACGCGAATGGGTCTTGGAAGACCATGCGCAGTTGCTGGCGGTACGCGCGAAGCCCGCGCCCGCGGCGCGGAATGGGCTTCTCGTCGAGCAGCACCTCGCCGCTGGTGGGGGTCTCCAGCTGGGTCAGGATCTTCGCGATCGTCGATTTGCCGCTGCCGGACTGTCCGACGAGGCCGATCGTCTGCCCCGAGCGCAGGGTGAAGCTCACATCATCGAGGGCGGTGAGCTGCCCGGCGCCGCGGACGTTGTAGATCTTGGTGACATGGCGCACATCGAGGATGCTCATCGCGCCACCATTCCCTTCTCGCCGGTGAGGCGCGGAAACGACGACAGAAGCGTCTTGGTGTATTCGTCACGCGGCGAGCGCCAGATCTGCTCGGCCGTGTCGAGCTCGACGATCTCACCGTCGCGCATGATCGCGATGCGGTCGCTGATCTCCAGCAGCAGCGGAAGGTCGTGGGTGATGAAGATCACCGAGAAGCCGAACTCTTCGCGCAACTGTGAGATCTGGCGCAGGATCTCACGTTGCACGAGCACATCGAGAGCGGTGGTCGGCTCGTCCATCACCATCAGCTGCGGGCGCAGAGCCAGCGCCATCGCGATCATGACACGCTGACGCATACCGCCGGAGAGCTCATGGGGGAACGAGCGGATGCGCTGCGCACCCACCTTCACGATCTCCAGCAGCTCGATCACCGCTTCTCGCCTTTGCTTGCGCCCGAATTCGGGACGGTGCACCTCGAAGACGTCTTCGAGCTGAGCGCCGATCGTGGCGACCGGGTTCAAGGCGTTCATGGCGCCCTGGAACACCATGGAGATCTTGTCCCAGCGGAATCGGCGCATCTCTTCGGCGCCGAGGGCGCCGACGTCGATGACACCGGCATCCGTGTCGTGGAATGAGACCGATCCGCTCGTGATCACCGCCGGCGCCTTGAGCAGTCGCTGCACCCCGTAGGCCAGGGTGGTCTTGCCGCAGCCGCTCTCGCCGGCGAGCCCGAGGATCTCGCCGCGCTGGAGTTCAAGCGAGACGTTCTTCACCGCCTCGACGGGCGGGTCGACGTCGTACACGACGGAGAAGTCACGAACGGAAAGCAGGGGGTCTGACATGGTGATCGCTTTCGTGCGGTGCCGAGGTCCAGGGTGCCGGTGAAACTGCATTCCGCGGATGAGCCCGGCGGGAATCCGCGCGGTCTCATCCGCAGAATGCGGTTTCGTCGGGGGCGCTACTTCGCCTCGAGCTTCGTCAGGATCTGGACGATGCCCGGCTGGGTCGGGTCGGCCGAGGCGTACTGGTCGTCCTCACTCGGCCAGCCGACGTAGTTGCGGGTGTTGTACTCGCCCAGCAGCGGGTGCGCTCCGAGCGGAATCGCCGGCACGTTCTCGGCGAACGCCGTCTGAAGAACAGTGACGGCCTCGACACGTTCTTCATCCGTCGACGCGTTGGCGTAGGTGTTCAGCGCCTCGGTGACGGCGGGGTCGTCGAAACGGCCGAAGTTGTACTGGGCCTTGTCGTCGACGATCCACTTCGGATCCATGGTCGAGGTGTACAGGCCATAGGCGTTGCCGGTGTCTTCGAGCCAGTGGATGATCGCCTGGAAGGTGCCCTCCTGGCGGGCGGCATCCCAGCCGCCCCAGTCGGGCTGGTCGACCTTGACCTCGATGCCGAGGGCTTCGTCGAGCTCTTCGGCGATGAGCGCCTGCTCGGTGTTCCAGTCGCTCCAGCCGGCGGGAACGGAGATCGAGAACGAGACGGCCTCACCGTCGGGGTCGATGAGCTTGTCGCTCTCCCAGGTGTAGCCGGCGTCGGTGAGGATGTCCTTGGCCTTGTCGATGTCGACGTCGTACTCGACGCCCTGGAACTCGGGAACGATCTCGTCTTCGAGCAGCGTGCCGAGTCCGGTCACATTCCAGATCGGCTCGCTCGCGCCTTCGCGGGCGATGTCGACGTAGGCCTGGCGGTCGATCGTCCACGCGAGTGCCTCGCGGAGGGCTGGGTCGTTGAACGGCTTGGTCTGCAGGTTGAAGAACAGCGTTCCGGCGCCGGGGGTCGGCGAGGCGAGGAAGTGGTTCTCTTCATCGACCGACAGGTAGCTCGACTCGATCTGCGGAATGAAGGCTTGAGCCCAATCGGCTTCGCCGCTGGCGAGTGCCGTGGTGAGGGCTGCGTTGTCACCGTACGAGACGTAGTTCAGCTCGGGTACGGCCAGCTCGCCGCCCCAGTAGTCTTCGTTCGCCGTCAGAGTGACCGACTCGGTCGACCAGTTGTCGAGCACGTAGGGGCCAGTGCCGACGACGAGACCCTCATCGGTGAGCGGGTCGGTGTTGGGGTCTTCAATGTTCTCCCAGATGTGCTTGGGCACGATCGGGGTGTGCAGCACCCGCGCCTGAGCGGTGTACTTCGAGTCGGCGAAGGTCAGGGTGACAGCGTCGCCGTCTTGCGTCGCGCCCTCGTAATTCAGGCCCGAGGCGTCGGCGAGTTTGCCGTTGAGGAACTGGTCGAACGTGAAGATGATGTCGTCTGCGGTGAAGGGCTCGCCGTCGCTCCAGTTGACGCCGCTGCGCGGCACGACCGTGAGCTGGGTGTAGTCATCGTTCCATTCGACCGACTCGGCAAGCCACGGGGTGGTGCCGAGGTCGCCCGTCGGGTTCACGAGAGCGAGTGTCTCGAAGATCACCTTGGCGTAGCCGTACTTGGATGCCGAAGAATCGCCGAGGTACGGGTTGTGCGACTCGGTCGTGATCGCACCGTCGGGCTTCGCGATCGTGAGGGCGACGGTTCCGGTGCCGGAGCCGCCGTCGCCGGTGTCGCTGTCGGCTGAGGTCGAGCAACCGGCGAGTACGCCGGTGCCGAGGGCGGCGATCGCGCCGATGGCGATCATTGATCTGCTGAGCTTCATTGCTTCTCCTTGAACACGGTCACAGTGCGGGGGTTGTACAAACTGTATTCGTATGGTCCATTTACTTACAAGCGGGAAAGTAAATGTGAAAGCGAGATTACCGACAAGTAAGTAAGCTTGCAAGTAACGATTATCAGACCGTTACACTCACCGGGAGGATGCCGTGGCAACCGAAGCATCAGGCAGCACGCGCACGCGACCTGCGACGCGTCAGAAGCGCATGGAGATCCTCAACGCTGCGATCGAGATCTTCGGCAACAAAGGATCGACCAACGGCACGCTCGCCGATGTCGCCGACCAGGTCGGACTCACCCACGCCGGGGTGCTGCACCACTTCGGCTCAAAGCAGAACCTGCTGTTGGAAGTGCTCGCCTACCGCGACGAGACCGACGTCGCCGAGCTCACCGAGCAGCATATTCCCGGCGGGCCCGAGCTGTTCGTGCACCTGGTTCGCACGGCATTCCTCAACGCGACCCGCCCCGGCATCGTGCAGGCGTACACCGTGCTCTCGAACGAATCGGTGACAGACGACCATCCGGCACGCGGCTTCTTCGAAGAGCGCTACACGACTCTGCGCCGTGAGGTGACGCACGCGTTCCAGGCGCTGTGCAAGCAAGAGGGCGTGACCGAGCCCGATACGATCGCGGCGGCCTCGGCCAGCATTCTCGCGGTCATGGATGGCCTGCAGCTGCAGTGGCTGCTGCATCCGGACGTCGTCGATCTCGGCGAAGCCAGCGAGTTCGCGATCCGTGCGATCGTGAACGGCGTGCTGAACCCCGGGCCGGAGCTCACCAGCTACACCGGCAAAGAGTGAGGTCGCTAGGCTCGGGCCTATGACGATCGACCTCGAGGCGCTGTATACCGATCTGCACCGGCATCCTGAACTGTCCTTCCAGGAGACACGCACCGCGGGCATCGCCGCCGCGCACCTGCGCGATCTCGGACTCGAGGTCGAAGAGGGCGTCGGCATCACCGGCGTCGTCGGGATGCTTCGAAACGGCGACGGCCCGGTTGTGTGGGCACGCGCCGATATGGATGCCCTGCCCGTTGCCGAGCTCACGGGCCTGTCATACGCCAGCACGGCGACCGGCATCGACCCGGCCGGTGACACCGTGCCGATCATGCACGCGTGCGGGCACGACATGCACGTGACGGCGATGATCGGCGCGGTCGAGAAGCTCGTCGCATCCCGCGATGATTGGTCCGGAACGCTCGTGGTGCTCATCCAGCCAGCGGAAGAGTTCGGCGCGGGCGCGCGGGCGATGCTGGATGCCGGGATTCTCGATCGCTACCCGAAACCCGATGTCGTGCTCGGCCAGCACGTGACCCCGCTCGCAGCGGGCACCGTCGGCATGCGCCCGGGCCCGCAGATGTCTGCCGCCGACGGTCTCACCGTGACCCTGCACGGGCGCGGCGGGCACGGATCGAGGCCGCACACCACGATCGACCCCGTGGTCATGGCGGCAGCTACGGTCATGCGACTGCAGACGATTCCCTCGCGCGAAGTCGACCCGAAAGAGATCGGCGTCGTCACCGTCGGGTCGATCCACTCGGGCACCAAGAGCAACATCATCCCCGCCGAGGCGAAGCTCGAGATCAGCCTGCGCTACGCCACCGACGAGATGCGCGAACAGGTGATGGCGAACGTCGAGCGCATCGTGCGGGCAGAGGCGGCGGCGTCCGGTGCTGAGAGCGAACCCGAGATCCGCGTCGATTTCACCCTTCCGCCCACCCACAATCACGCCGAGGCGACCGCTCGGGTCACCGCCGCGATCGACCGTGCGCTCGGCGAGGGCACCGTCATCGACCCGGGCATGTTCACGGGAAGCGAAGACGTGTCGTGGTTCGCCCGCGATTCCGGCGCGCCGCTCGTGTTCTGGTTCTGGGGCGGCGTCGACCCGGCCGAGTTCGCGGCCGCCGCCGAAAAGGGCACCCTCGCCAGCGACATCCCGTCGAACCACTCACCGTACTTCGCACCTGTACCGCATCCCACGATCGAGGTCGGTGTGACCGCGATGGCTGCGGCCGTGCGCGAGTTCATGGCGTGAGCTGGGGCGAGACACCGTCACTCACCGGCGCGAGGCGACCATCGCGGCCTCGGTCCGCGTCGATGCACCGAGCTTGCGCAGAATCGCTGAGACATGCACGCTCACGGTCTTTGCGCTGATGAAAAGTCGCTCGCCGATCTGCTTGTTGCTCAGGCCTTCCGCCACCAACTCGAGCACCTGCAGTTCGCGTGCGGTGAGATCGGATTCTTCACTGCCTGCGGGGGCGTTGATCCCGGTCGCGGTTCCCAGGGCCGATACAGCCTGCTGCAGCCGGTCATGCTTCAGATCGTGGGAGATCCGCTCGGCTTCGACGAGCACCGACGCGGCGGACGCACGTTCGCCGTGGGCGACCAGCACACGGATGAGTTCCGTGCGCACAGCCACGGTCATCATCACCGGGATGTCAGGGCGCGATGTTGTTTCTTTCGCCGCCTCGAGGCTCTCACGAGACGGGTCGAGCATCGCGTACAGAATGGTCTCCCAGTCGGAGTTTCGCAGGGCAGGGGGCTGGGCAGCCCACGCCGCTCGAATCGCTCGGGCCGCGGCATCTGTATTGACGCTGGCTGCGCGCGCCTCCGCGACCAGCCAGCCACCCTCCAGCAGCAGTCGACGCTGATTCGCGATCGCCGGGCCGTCATCGGCGGCCATCCGTCGAACCGCCTCGAGGGCCTCTGCCCAGTCACCACGGGCAACCGCGATTGCGACGTCGGCCTCGACGAGGTAATACCAGACCTGCCGTTCGGTGATCGCGGCCGCACGCATCGGCGACTGCCACTCGCGGCGCACCTGTTCGGCCTCTTCGATCTTTCCGCGCCACGACAGAGCGCGCATTCGTGAACTCGCGAGGTAGAGCCCGGACCGATGCGGGCCGAGGTGCCCGTGGGGCACGGTGGCAAGAAGCCGTTCGACGCGTTCGATGTCGCCGAGCGCCAACAGCGGCTCGATCATGTTCTGCGTCATGACGTTGCCGGTGTTGCGGACTCCGATTTCCTGCGCCCGGCGCAGTCCCTCTTCAGCGACACGCACCGCCTCAGCGAATCGTCCGCGGAGAGTGAGCGAATCGGAGTAATTCAGCCGGTACTGCACGCCCGAACGGTCAGCCGCGGAAAGCGCCGACGCCATCTCGAAGGCCTCCTGCCCGGCCGTGAACTGCCCCATCAGCATCAGCGAGCAGCCACGCAGATTGAAGGCGATCGAACGCTCGCGGTCGTCGCCGTCGGCGGCGGCAGCGCGTTGTGCATCGTCGGCAGCCGCGACCGACTGCGCCAGACGGCCCGCGAGCATGTGGCGGCTGGCGATGCCGTTGAGCACGTTGGCGCGCAGGTGCCCGCGGTCGATCCCGTGCCGATCGAGAAACGCGAGTGCCGCGAGATACTGGTCGAGCGACCCCGCGCGGACTTGGTTGGCGAGATATTGCCCGCGGTCGCGCAGCAGCCGTGCCTCCGTCTCAACATCGACCTCGCCGCCGGCGGATCGCGTTCGCTCCGCTTCTGCCAGCGCCGACTCCGCAACGGAGAGCGCACGCTCATCGTCACCGGCGTTGCGCAGAATCGACCCCAGTTGCTGGAGAAGAGCGAGGTGGTCGATACCAGCGGCCCCTGCTGGGTCGCGGTTCTGCTCCCACAGTTCGAGGGCGAGGTCACCGAAGCGAGCCGCACTGGCATACGCGTAACTGGCCTTCGCCTGAAACATCGCCGTGACCGCGGCGCGCAGCGCCTTGCTCGGGTCGTTCGCCCGCTGCCAGTGGAAAGCGAGCGTCGCCGGATCGCCCTGGCACCCGCCCACTTGATCTTCGAGGGCCTGGGCGTACTGCCAGTGCAAACGGACGCGCTCCCCGGGCAGAAGATCGTCGTACACCGCCTCGCGAAGCAACGCGTGTCGGAATACGTAGCTGTTGCCGCGCACGCTGACGATGCCGCTGTCGATCGCAATGCGCACAGCACGGTTGAACGCCGCGTCGTCGAGAGCCACCAGATGGGTGAGAAGAGCGTGCGGCAGCGCACCGTCGACGCTGGCCGATGCCACCCGGACGACGTGCGCGGCATCGTCATCATCGAGGGCATCGAAACGCGCGAGCAGAACGTCACGCAGCCCGTCGGGCAATGTCTGCGTCAGGCACGAGGCGAGTTCTTCGATGAAGAACGGCACACCCTCGGCGCGGGCGGTGAGACCGGCGAGTTGCCCATCGGTCACCGGCAGCCCCCGAAGCTGTTCGCTGAGCGCTCGCGTGGCCTCGGCATCAAGCCGCGCCAGCATCAGGCGCTGCACACGCTGCGCGCGGGCGACATCGGCGATGAACCGGCTGGCCGGGTCGCCCCGCCGAATGTCTTCGTCGCGGTAGGTCAGCAGAAACAGGATGCGACCACGTGTGAGCGTGCGCACGAGGAATGACAGCAGAATGAGTGTCGAAGCATCCGCCCAGTGCAGATCTTCGATGACGATGACCTGCGGAATGTGCCCAGCGGCGGCCTCGATGAGGGTCGCGATCGCGTCGCGCAGCGCATCGGGGCTGGTCGCGGAGCGATCTACCGGCGTCTCGGCCAGCTCGGGCAACAGCATCCGCAGCGCCTCACCCCCGGCGCCCACCGCCTGCAGCGCCGCGTCGGCGCCGAGATCGCTGACGATCGAACGCAGAACGGTGATCAGCGGGCCATACGGCGTGCGCGCCGCGCCGAGATCAAGACACCATCCCGTGTGCATCGCGGCAACGGAGCCGATCTCGTTTCGGAGCTCACGGATGAGCCGGGATTTTCCGATGCCCGCTTCGCCACCGATGAGTATCGTGCTCGGTTCACCGTCTGCGGCACGCGAGAACGCCGAACGCACCGTGGCGAGATCATCGTCTCGACCCACCAGCGCTGCGTCGAAGCCGCGGAGAGACATACTCCTATCGTCCCACTGGGCTGCGACATCGCCCGACAGCGCATGAAGACGGAGGGCGCTCACCGGGCGTGAACGGCCGACGCCGACGAATCATTCAAGCGGCGGGAACGCTCGGATGCCGCCGCTGCAACCGCCGCGGAATCTCGGCGCTCCTCGCCGAGACGACGCCGGATCAGCTCGCGGATCCGCGAGACGAACGGATGCCTCGGCGACACGATCCGCTCAGGATGCTCGGCGATAACGCGGCGCAGCTCGTTCTCGCGATCGATACGCTGTCGCTCGGTGACGTAGGCGGTGTATGTGAACGACGGGTGTTCGAACATGGTGTGGGCTCCTCTGATGCTCTGAGTCCACACTCCGCTCTAAGGCGCGATGCGCACATCGGGCAGATGCCCTATCTTCGTGCGAGCTCCGCCGTCGCCGCGGCTACACCTTCATGATGCGCGGCGACGGCGGCTCGATCTGACGACGGGCGACGCCGTGCGCCTCGCGGTGCAGCCGCTCCATCCGGGTGTCGAGCTCGGCTGCGGCCTCGGCGGCATCCGACAGGCTCGCCACGAGGTGACCCGGAACCTGATTCGAGAACTTGTAGTAGATCTTGTGCTCCAGGCTCGCCCAGAAGTCCATCGCGATCGTGCGGAACTGCACCTCGACGGGAATCGACAACGGGCCCGTCGACAAGAACACCGGCACCTCGATGATCGCATGCAGACTCTTGTAGCCGTTGGGCTTCGGGTTCGCGATGTAATCCTTCACGATGCGCACCGTGATGTCGTCTTGCTGGGTGAGCAGATCAAACAGCAAGTACACGTCGGCGACAAAACTGCAGGTCACGCGAACGCCGGCGATATCGGTGATCTGCTCGCGGATGGTGTCGAAATCAGGATCTTCGATTCCGCGGCGTGCGACCTTCTCGACGATGCTGTCGGGCGACTTGAGCCGGCTCTTCACATGCTCGATGGGGTTATACGAGTGATCGTGCGTGAACTCGTCGCGCAGAATCGAGATCTTCGTCTCGACCTCGCGCATGCCGAACTCGTACTCGCGCAGGAACCGCTGGAACTCATCGCGCAGCTCTTTGGCCTCGCTGATGGTGGTTTCGGTGACCTGGATGGCCGTCATGAAAATAACGCTACCCGGATATCTTCGGTGTGGGCTGTGCATCATGCCGTGCATGTGGAGCGGGAAGCACTTGCGTTCGCCACTCCCGAGAACAGGAACTTCTCCCGAGAAACAGGACGGATACGCAGATCCATCCTGTTCTCGGTGAGTCATCCTGATCTCGGGAGTTTGGGCGGCGAAGCACGCGTTGGGCGGATGCAGCGGCATCCTCCACAAGCTTTGAATCCGATCAGGGAGTCATGCCCTTGGTGCGAGCTCCGCGCCCCAC
>NZ_JAJUFV010000100.1 GCF_029263575.1 Microbacterium sp.
GATGGCCGTCGTCGCGACGCCCATGCCGACGACCGTGAACATGAGTACGGCCTTGCGTCCGACGCGATCGCCGACGATGCCCCAGATGATGCCGCCGATCGGGCGCAGGAGGAAGCCGACCGCGAAGGTGGCGAAGGAGTAGAGCTGGGCGATGACCGGGTCGTTGCTCGAGAAGAAGACTGCGGGGAACACTGCGGCCGATGCGAGGCCGTACAGGTAGTAGTCGTAGTACTCCATCATCGTGCCGATGGAGCCACCGGCGATGGTGCGCTTCTGCTTGGGAGTGAGTCCGGTGCTGGTGCTCGCTCGGGTCATGAGAGCTTCCTTACTCTTCTGGGTTGGGTCAGCGAGAGCTAACGTACCGCAGGTTGAACAGATTGTCTACGAGCGATACATTTAGTTCAGAACACCATCGGGGGTGCAGAGTGGGAACCGTGACAACGCAGACACATGACACGTTCGAAGACGCCGACGAGGTGCTGAAGACCTTTCGGCCGGTGATGCGCGCCATCGCCACAGCGGGCGGGCCCTCCTGTGAGGTCGTGCTGCACAACCTCGACGGGGCTGATGTCGACCTCGGCCACACGATCGCGGCGATCGAGAACGGTCACGTCACCGGGCGCGAGGTCGGTGGCCCCTCGACAAGTCTCGGCTTGAGCGTGCTGCAGAACCGCCAATCAGATCACGACGCCTTCGGCTACCGCGGCTTCACCGACGACGGGCGTGAGCTGCGCTGCTCGAGCGTGTACTTTCGAAACGCCAGCGGCGACATCATCGCTGCCCTGTGCATCAACATCGACCTGAGCGCCATGCAGCAGGCCCGGTCGCTCCTGGATGCGCTGCTTCCGGCGAAGCAGATCGCCGACGCTTCACCCGACGAGTACTTCGGTCGTGACCTCGTCTCCGTGATGGACACCATGATCAGCGAGGCGATTCGCGAGGTCGGGCGCCCCGTGGCGCAGATGACGCGCGACGAGAAGATCGGGGTGCTCGAACGACTCGACGAGCGCGGCGCCACGCAGATGCGCAAATCGGTCGAGACGATCGCCGTGCGGCTCGGCATCTCGCGAGTGACGGCCTACTCGTACCTGGACGAGGCGCGGCGCGCGGCGCAGTAAAGGCTCGCCAAACAGGTCGGCCCGCGACGAGAACCCCTGCTCGTGAGGGGAACTTCTGCCCATGACGCGCGCGGTGCAGGGCCGTTATCGTGAAATGTATGACTGCAGATGAGACCGCTGAGCCCGCCTTCGAACACGCAGACATCACTCCGGAGCGCACCGCCGAACTCGGTGACCTGCTTCGAGAACGTGAATGGACGGATGAACCCTTCGAGGTCGACGGTGTGTCCGTCGACGCCGTCGAGGGCGGATGGGTGGTGATGCTCGGCGTCTATGCGCCGCCGGAGTCGTTCACCGCAGCCGATCGCGACGAGCTGGACGAGGCCGTCGCCTGGGTTGGTCAGGCTCGCACCGCCGCACATGACGCCTGGGGTGAGCCGGCGATCAGAGAGCCGCATTTCGTCGGCGAAGACCAGGTTCCCGAGGGCCTGGTCGACCTCCTGCTGTCGACGCTCAATCTGGAGCAGGCCGAGCTCTGGGATCGTGGCGAGCGCTTCATCGCGCTGATGACCGGCTGGCAGGGTGAGCCGGAAGCCAGCCAGCTGATGCAGGTGATGCTGATCCTGCCCCGACGCGTCGCCATGGGCGGCCTCAGTGAGCTCGCAGATGACAGCGTGACCGAGCAGCCCCGCCTGATGCACGGTGAGAGCCTCGGCGAGCTGCATCGACGCGCGGCGATCATGAGCGCGCTGTTCGCCGGAGGCGAAGCACGGCTCGACGGCGCTGGCATCGACGCCACGCGATGCAATCTGCTGTCCCGCGATGGCATGGCTACCACCTGGATCTTCGCCGCCGACGGGCGGGCGCTCCTGCTCATCCGCGACCCCGAGGTCGCCATCGACGACGGCACCGACGAGGGCGAGCTCGCCGCGAGCAGCCGCATGCTCACCGGCGTTCCCGAAGATCTGCTGGCCTGCGTGGCCGCACCCGGAACCCGGCCGGATGGAACGACCGCCCAGCAGGTGCTCGAGTTCGGCCTCATCGCTGATCAGCCCGTGCCGCGAGTGACCGGAGTCTTCTGGTTCGACGGCGAGACCTGGCACACGACGCGCGCTCTGGTCGAGATCTCCACCCGATCGAAGCGGGCGCTCGACGACTTCGGCTTCGTCGAGACGGTGCGGCGCCCGTACCGACTCGGTGGGACGTTCACCGCCGATGATTTCGTCCGCGAGGACGACGACGACTTCCAGCGGGTCACGAGCGTGTTCGACCGCTGCCCGTATCCGCAGGGCCCCCGCCCCGATGCAGCCGCGCGACTGGGCAACGCGGTTCCCGTGGACCAGACGCACGCCGATATCGTCGACGATATCGAACGGGTGACGCAGACGTGGTGGTCGCGCTCGTCGCAGACGATCGACTGGCGCGATGACGCGTTCCAGATCGGCGGACGCAGCCTCATCGACGATGATGACGATCGCGTGATCGCCACGATCCTCGCCGAAGCCGAAGACTGGTACACCGACGACCTGGCCGAGTGGGTGCACGAGCTCTTCCAGGAGATGAGCGACCGATGGGGGCACCCCTACGACGTGAATGTGCACGATGGCGGTTCGGGCAAGCTGCTGCGCTCGCCGCTGACGCGCATCATGCGTGCGTCGAACTTCGATGACGGTCCGATGTGGTGGGTGAACGGTCATGCCGTAGTGTTGCTGGCCGGCGGCGGGAGTAGGGCATCGATCGGCGTGCCATCGGTGATCATCGCCATCGCACGCGCCGACGCTGTGCTCGACCCGATGAAGGGCTCCTCGGTCTGGGAGCTGCGGGCCAGGGCGCGTGTCATCGGCTCACTGGCCGAGAGCGGCACCGGAGCCGAGGCGATCGCATGGGATGGCCCCGTGCTGTACCCCACGGTGCTCGTGCCGGAAGCCACACGCGGCGGCATCCGGACCGCGTTCGCCACCTGGGCGTGGCACTTCACGCACGACGGCCGTGCGCTCCTGCTCTCGTGCGTGAACGATTTCACTCCCGATACCGAGGCCGAAGACGCGTTTGCGCAGCAGGCCGCGCTGCTCGAGGGCATTCCAGAGGATCTGCTCTCGCTGGTCGTCGACCGCGGCAGCGGCGGACTCTACGACGTCATCACGCGGCCGGACGGCTACCAGGACGACCGGCCAGGACTGCTGGGCAGCGCCCGCACGCTGCCGGTGCTCACCGGCGTGATGTGGCGCGATGGCGTCGACTGGCGCCTGTCTGACGGGATGCTTCGCCGCGCGTACGATGTCATCCGCGACGCGGGCGATGACAATCCACTGGCCTGGCTGACGTCCGGCAACGTCGGCCTGACCACTCTGGGCTGGGTGCTGCGGGCCGGTGAGTCGTTCAGCCGGGCGACCTTCGAGTCAGAGTCCTATACCGACTTCGTGCTCGGCGCTCATCCCGACCCCGACGAGGTCGAGGCTGCGTTCGGCGCGTTCGGGCCGCCCCTCGAGGCTGCGCTGCGCGGTTCGCTGAACGACGTGCTGGATACCAGATCGGTCGGCCCGCACGCCCGCTACCTGCTCGATGCCGCGCTCAGCAACCCCGACCCGGCACACCGCCGCGAGACGGCGCTGTGGTTGCTCGAGACGGGGGCAGACCCGTCGCTCCAGCTGTCGTTCCTCACACCCCTGGGGGTGCTGTTCGAGAACCCGACGCTCAAGGCAGGGGACGCCGCCGTCGTGCACGCACTGGTGAGCGGCGGCGCGGATATCTCGTCGACGACGACCGGTGCGACCATCGGCGGCCACGCCCTCGCGCAGCTGTGCGACCGCGATCTCGACGAGGCTGAGATCGAGCCGCTGTACGACGCTTTCTTCGCCGGCTTCGCCGAACGCGCGGAGATCGAGGCGCAGCAGGCGACGGGCGATGCCGAGCCATCGGATCGCATCGATGTCACCGCTCCGGCGTTTCGCGCGGGCGACACACTGCTCGAGTACGTCTCGCGCGGACAGTTTCCGCATTCGCATTCGCGTGCCGGGCTGCAGAGACGGCTCGCGGCGCTGGCCGAGTAGGTCGTGGTGCGGAAGGCTTATCCACCGACGCGTGCGGCGATGTCTCGGCGGAAGTGCGAGCCGTCCAGACCGATGCGGTCGATCGCGTCGTAGGCCCGGGCGCGTGCTGTGGCGAAGTCCTCGCCGAGCGAGACGACGTTCAGCACGCGTCCTCCTGTCGCGACGAGGTCTCCGCCCGGGGCGTCGGGTCCGGCGGTCGCGGCGTGCACGATGCGCACGCCCTCGACGCCCGCGGCATCCGACAGTCCCGAGATCTGACGCCCGGTCTGCGGCGCTTCAGGGTAGCCCTCGCTGGCGAGCACGACGGTGATGGCGACGTCGTCTGCGAAGACGGGGTCGGGCTGGTCTTCGAGCGTGCCGGATGCTGCGGCAAGCAACAGCTCGGACAGCGCCGTCTGCAGTCGCGGCAGCACGACCTGTGTCTCAGGGTCGCCGAAGCGCGCGTTGAACTCGATGACGCGCACGCCCTGCTCGGTGAGGATCAGGCCGGCATAGAGCAGCCCGATGAACGGGGTGCCCTCGGCATCCAACTGGCGGATCACGGGCAGCGCGACCTGTTCGGTCACGAGGTCGACGAACTCGCGCTCGCTTCCGAACTGCTCGGCGAGCCACGGCAATGGCGAGTATGCGCCCATGCCGCCGGTGTTCGGGCCCTCGTCGCCGTCGTAGGCACGCTTGAAGTCCTGTGCGGGGCTGAGCGCGCGCACGGTGTCGCCGTCGGAGAGGAAGAACAGCGACACCTCGGGGCCCGAGAGGAACTCTTCGACGAGCACCGGACCGGTGGGAAGATACTGTGCGGCATGGGCGAGGGCGGCGGCGCGGTCAGAGGTGACGATGACGCCCTTGCCAGCCGCGAGGCCATCGGCCTTGACGACGTAGGGCGCGCCCAGCTCATCGAAGGCGGCTTCCACGTCGGCGGCGGATGCGGCGCGCACAGCGCGTCCGGTCGGAACAGCCGCGGCATCCATCACCCGCTTCGCGAAGGCCTTCGAGCCCTCCAACTGTGCGGCCGCCTTCCCCGGGCCGAAGACAGGAATGCCGCGCTCGCGCAGTGCGTCGGCGACGCCCGCCACGAGAGGGGCCTCGGGGCCGATCACGACGAGGTCGATCGCGTTCTCGTTCGCGAACGAGGTCACAGCCCCGCCGTCGAGCTGATCGATGGCGACGACGGTCGCATCCTGCGCGATTCCGGCGTTGCCGGGCGCGACGAAGATGTCGTGCGTGGCCTGCTCTGAGCGAAGGGCAAGGATGATCGCGTGCTCACGGGCACCGGAACCGAGGACGAGAATCTTCACGCGTCCAGACTACCGACCACGGTGCGCGTATGCTCGGCCGTCAGACGGTCACCGGGCGTAGATCGTCGCGGTTCCACGGCACGGTCCACCCGCAGGCGTCGAAGAGGCGATCGAGAACCATGGCCGTGAAGCCCCACACGATCGTGCCGTCGACGTCGAATGCCGGGCCCGTGAAGGTGACGCCGCCGCGGCTGAGTGTCGAGGTGTAGCGGGTGGCGGGATCGAGCAGCTGTGCGACGGGGACGCGGAACACCTCGACCGTCTCCGCATGGTCGACCGCCGCCACCTTCGAGGGTGTGGTCCACCATCCCAGAACGGGCGTGACGAGGTGATTGCTGGCGGCCAGCGGGAGCTCGGGAAGCGTTGCCAGAACTTCGACGCCGGTCGGGTCGAGGCCCGTCTCTTCTTCTGCTTCGCGCAGCGCCGTGTCGACGAAGTCGCGGTCGCCGGGCTCGCGTCCGCCGCCCGGGAACGACACCTGGCCCGGGTGCGACGACAGCGTCGGCGCGCGGCGCTGCAGGAGCACGTCGAGGTCTGCGGCGACAGCGGCGTCGACCGTGCGCGCCGGGATGTTATCGAGCACTCCGAAGAGGATCAGCACCGCCGATACGCGGGCTGTCGCCGGGTCTTCGAGCCGCGGAAGCACGCGCTCGTTCCAGGCCCCCGCTCGCGCTGCTTCCAGAAGCTGCGCCCTGGCGCCGTCCGCAGGCGAGCTGTTGATCACGCCTTCGAGCCTACGCTCTGCCGCCCGCCCCGGCGCTGCCGTCGCTGCCTCGCCGTTCGAATCGCGCACGTTGCTGCATCCGCCACTGGAATAGAGCAATTTGCGCGATTCGAATGCCTAGGGTGGGGGTGTGGTGGGGAAGAAGATCGATATTGCCCGGGGGCGTGAGGCGTTGGATGCCGTCGCCGCCGCGCGTTCAGTGGGAGACAAGCCGGCGCGTGCCGAACTGGCCACGAGCGTGCGCTATCTGCTGCAGCTGCTTGACGAGAAGGCGCCCGGCAACAGCGTCGAGGTGCGTGTGCCGCCGTTCGGCGCCGTTCAAGTGGTGCAGGGTCCGCGGCACACGCGCGGCACGCCGCCGAACGTGGTCGAGATGGACGCCGCGACCTGGATCGACCTCGCCACCGGCGCGGAATCCTGGTCGGATGCGGCGGATGCCGGACGAGTGCATGCCTCCGGAACGCGCGCCGACCTTGACGGGCTGCTGCCGCTTCGTCCGTGAGCGCTGCCGCTTCGTCCGTGAGCGCCGCCGCGTCTGGTTAGTATGGTTAGGCATTCCTAACCTCACGTAGATCGGTTCGATTCGCATGCGCAGGACCCCCGCCTCAACCACCGTCGCACTTGTCGCCGCCCTCGCTCTCGCCGGTCCGTCATCTGCCGCGCTCGCCGCAGAGTCGGAGTCGGAATCGTCTGCAGAATCGGCGAGCGCGTGCGAGATCACCGGCGGCCAGCTCATCTGGGGGATCAAAGAGTCTTTCCGGGCGTATATCTCCGGAACCATCGCAAACGGCACCTGGGAGGTGTCAGACGGTGCGACCTACGAGACACCGTTGTTCGGCTGGTCCGACGTCTCGGGCGTCATCGATCCCGAGACTCTGGCGGGCTCCGCCGAGTTCACCGGCGCCGTTCACTTCACCGGCCACGACGGTCTGCTCGAGACGGTGATGGCGAACCCGACGCTCGCTTTCGCTGAGGACGGCACCGGAACGCTCCTGCTCGACCTGAGCAATCTCACGATGGACGATGCGCTCGCCGGAGACACCGACAAAGCGCAGACCATCACCCAGGCTTCCTTCATCACGCTTGATCTCGCCAGCGCACCGCTGATGCTCGACGCAGACGGAACGACGATCTCTGCGACCGCCGTTCCCACCGCGATCACGCAGGCGGGGTTCGACGCGTTCGGCACTTATGAGACCGGAACCGCTTTCGACCCCATCGATGTGACGCTCACCGTCGAGTGCCCCGAGGACGAGGACGAGGACGAGGTCGACGAGACGGCAGCTGCGACGTCCGAGCCGACCGCGGCGCCGGCGACCGCAGATTCCGCTGATATGAGCTGGATCGGGTGGCTGGTCGGGATCGCGGTGCTCATCGCTGTCATCGCCGTCATCGTCTGGCTGGTGCTGCGCCGCCGCGCCGCGGCGACCCCGGCGGAGGGGTCAGATGCCGGTGGCGACGCAGAGGAGCCTGCACGATGAGGCGCTTCTCGCGCGTCGCCGTCCTGCTCGCATCAGCGGCCGTGCTGCTGACCGGCTGCGCGGGCGCGTCCGCCGATACGGATGCTGAGACCACGGCGGCGCCGCCGATCACCGAGCAGGTGCCGTTGACGCAGCTGGACAGTCTGCTCGACGATCCGAGATCCTATGTCGGGGCATCCACGGCTGTGCTTCCCGATGCTGCGATCGTGCCGGTCGAGGAGGACCCGGCTCAGGCGCTCCCGGCCACGGTCACGTCGCACGATCTCGGCGGTGACAGTGAGGTCGAGGTCGTCGACACGTCCCGCGTGGTGGCCATCGATCTCGCCGGTTCGATCGCGGCGACCGTGTGGGGTCTCGGGTTCGGCGAGACGCTCGTCGGCGTCGATCAGTCCGTCTCGTTCCCCGGTGCGGAAGAGCTCGCCGTCGTCACCTCCGGCGGACACACGGTCAACGCCGAGTCGGTGATCGCATTGGCTCCGACGCTCGTGATCACCGACGGCAGCATCGGACCGCGCGATGTGATCGAGCAGCTGCGCGATGTCGGCATCACGGTCGTGACCGTTCGCAACGGCGCCTCTTTCGACGGAGCATCCGAGCTCGCACGCGATGTGGCGGCCGTGTACGGGGCGCCAGAGGCCGGTGACGCGCTCGCATCGCGGATCGCTGACGAAGTCACCGCGACGATGGCCGAGATCGACGAGATCGCGCCGACCGGCGCCGAGCGGATGCGAATGGTGTTCCTGTATCTGCGCGGGTCGGCGGGCGTTTACTATCTGTTCGGGGAGGAAGCCGGCGCGAGCCAGCTCGTCGAGGGGCTGGACGGCATCGATGTGCCCACCGAGCTCGGATGGGGCGAGCTGACGCCGCTGACCGACGAGGCGATCGTGGCGGCCGACCCCGACCTGATCCTCGTGATGACGAGCGGTCTCGAATCCGTCGGCGGCGTGGACGGGCTCCTCGCTGACAAGCCGGCGATCGCCCTGACGACCGCTGGACAGAATCGTCGATTCGTCGATATGGAGGACGGTTCGGTGCTGTCGTACGGGCCGCGGGCCGCCGAAGTGCTCGACGCGCTCGCTCGCGCGATCTACGCTCCTGAGCCAGCTGGCTCGTGAGCTCTTCGACCGTCGCCCGCGCCGCCACCCGCACGGGCGCCCGCTCGCGGCGGGGGATCGTGTACGCCATGGTGATCGGGCTGCTCTTGCTCGGCGTCGTGCTCTCGGCCGGGAGCGGACAGTTGCAGATCGGCCCCGCGCAGGTGGTCGGATCGCTGCTGCGTACGCTCGGCGTCGACAACGGATGGGCGCCCGCCGACGACCTCATCGAACAGACGCTCTGGCAGATCCGTTTTCCGCGCGTGGTGATGTCCGTGCTGGTGGGCGCGCTGCTGGCCGCCACGGGCGCTGTCATGCAAGCCGTCTTCAGCAACCCGCTCGCTGAACCCGGGGTCGTCGGAGTCTCCTCCGGCGCGGCGCTGGGGGCCGCGGCATCCATCACTCTCGGGGTCACGTTCTTCGGCATCTGGACCACGGCTGTCTTCGCGTTCGCGGGTGGGCTGGCGGCGACGCTCATCGTCTACTCGGCAGCGCGCGCGCAGGGGCGGACAGAGACGGTGACGCTGATTCTCACCGGGGTCGCCGTCAATGCCTTCGCCGGTGCGGGGCTGGCCGTGTTCATGTTCACCGGAAACACAGCGTCGCGCGAGCAGATCGTGTTCTGGCAACTGGGTTCGATGAACGGGTCGCGATGGAGCGAGGTGTCCGTGGTCGCGCTGATCGGCGTGATCGGTTCGCTCGTGATTCTGGGTCTCGGGCGACAATACGATCTGCTCGCCCTGGGCGATCGCACAGCGTCGCACCTCGGGATCCGGGTGGAGCGCCTGCGCCTCGTGTCGATCCTGCTGATCGCGCTGCTGACCGGCGTCGCCGTCGCCTTCGTCGGGGTGATCTCCTTCGTGGGTCTTGTCGTTGCGCACATGATCCGGATGATCGTGGGCCCGTCGAACCGGACTCTCATCGTCCTTTCGCTGCTCACCGGCGGAGCCCTGCTGGTGTACGCAGACCTTCTCGCTCGAACCCTCGTGACATCGGCCGATCTTCCGATCGGCCTGCTCACCTCGCTCGTGGGCGGTCCGTTCTTCTACTGGCTCATCCGTCGCAACCGCCGCCGAGCAGGAGGATGGGCATGACCGGCGGTACAGCTTTCGCGCTTGCCGACGTCGACTATCGCATCGGCACAGCCGAGATTCTCTCGGGCATCACGCTCGAGGTCGGCTTCGGTCGCGTGCTGGCTCTGGTCGGACCGAACGGCGCCGGCAAATCGAGCCTGCTCACCCTGCTCACCCGCGATGCGCGGCCCTCGGCCGGCACGATCGAGATGGAAGGGCGTCCGGTGCACGAATACTCGGCGCGCGAACTCTCCCGACGCCGGGCGGTGCTGCTGCAGTCGAACCAGGTGGCCTTCTCGTTCACGGCGCGGGAGGTCGTCGAGATGGGACGAGCCCCGTGGACGGGCTTCGATCACGGCGATGACGACGCGGCCGTCCATGATGCGCTGGTCAGCGCCGATGTGCTGCACCTCGCCGAGCGGCCGTTCTCGTCGCTCTCGGGCGGCGAGAGGGCGCGAGTGTCACTGGCGCGCGTGCTCGCGCAGGACACGCCGATCATCATGCTCGACGAGCCGACCGCCGCCCTCGACCTGCGCCATCAGGAAGATGTGCTGCAGCTCACGAGAGAGCTGGCATCGCTCGGACGCGCGGTGATCGTGGTGCTCCACGACCTCTCGCTCGCGGCCGCCTACGCGGACGACGTCGCCATCATCGCCGGTGGGCGTCTGCAGGCGCGTGGTGCACCGGAGGAGATCCTCACCGAGCAGCGCATCGAAAGCGTGTACGGCATTGCCGTCCGGGTCATCTCCGACCCCGATACCGGGCAGCCCGTGGTGCTTCCTCGCCGCGGCAGATGACGCGGGTTCGCTCCTTCGCCGCTCGTAAGATAGGTTAGCCTTAGCTAAATAAGGGTACCCTTGGTGCCTTGCCTTACCCGGGAGGATTTTCGTGGAGAAGACCAAGAGGGCGCCTCGCAGGGCGCTCGCGAGCACGCTGGTCGGCGCGCTCATCGCAGCGGCGTCGATCGTGGGGGTGGCGGCACCCGCGCAGGCAGCAGAAGCAGACGTCGCGGACGCCACCTTCAGCTGGGGTCTGCGTGACTCGTGGCGCAACTACATCAGCGGGCCCATCGCACACGGCACCGTCACACCGGCCGCGCCCGCCACCGCCGATGGCAACGGCGTCGCATCCTGGAGCGGCGGCACCGGAACCATCGACGCCGAGAGCCACGTCGGCGCCGTCTCGTTCGGCGGCAGCGTGAACTACTACGGCCACGATGGTGCGCTCGA
>NZ_JAJUFV010000101.1 GCF_029263575.1 Microbacterium sp.
GGACGTCGCGGCCGCGAACCCGGATGCCGTCGCCATCGTCTCGTACGACCAGTTCGCGACCATCGCGCCGCTGCTGGGTAACGCTGGCGTCGACACCGGTGCGCTGTACCTCGTCGACGGAAACCTCAAGGACTGGGGTTCCGACATCTCGGTCAGCCTGGAGGGATCGAAGGGCACGCGCGCAGGCGCGGAGCTGCCTGACGACTTCATCGACCAGCTCAACGAGGTCTGGACCGCCGACGGCAACGACCCGATCGACGCTGTGACCTACTCGGCTGAGGCCTACGATGCCACGATCCTCATCGCACTCGCTGCGCTGCGTGGCGTGTCGGTCGAAGGCGAAGACATCGCCGAGTACATGCAGGAGGTCTCCGGTGGTTCCGGCGAGGGCGAGAAGTGCACCAGCTTCGCCGAGTGCGCCGAGATCATCAACGCCGGCGGCGTCGCCGACTACGACGGCTACTCCGGTGAGGTCACGTTCGACGAGAACAACGACCCGAAGGGTGCTGCGATCGGCGTCTACGAGTTCGACGCAGAGAACATGACAACCCGCATCAAGTAACACACAAAGAGGACGGGCCCGGATGCATCAGCATCCGGGCCCGTCCTCTTTCATGCTTTTCGCTTCGCTTCTTTCGTCGTAGGCGCCACTGAAGCTCGTTCGAGATATGACGTCGCTGCTCGAACGACGCGGGGCGGCTCATTCAACCCCTCGATGCGCTCCAGCAGCATCGTCGCGGCGGTTCGTCCCATGTCGTAATCGGGTTGGTCGATGACGCTGATGTCGGGTGATACCAGCAGCGTCCAATCCTGATTGTCGAAGCCGATGAATGACAGTTGATCAGGGATGATGGTGCCAGCCTCTCGGAGCGCGCGGTAGGCGCCGAGAGTCATGACGTTGTCGGTTGTGACCAACGCCGTCGGCGCGGCGGCGATGCCAATCAACTCACGAGTGGCCAGGCTGGCTGCTGCCGTCGCGTATTCTCCGGCACGCACCACCAACGCCGGATCTATTTCTTTGTCTGCGTAGGTGTGGGCGCGAAGATAGCCCACCAGACGCGCCGCGCTCGGCGAGAGCGTGAAGACGTCCAGATTGTCGAGTCCTCGCCGGTTCAGTGACAGTACGTGGTCCAGTTCTTGGGCAGAGCGCAGTTCTCCGACGATGGCGACACGCTCATGACCGAGTTCGAACAGGCGCGTGACGGCATCCTGTATAGCGCGCGCGCCATCGATGACGACGGCGTCCGTTTGCAGGGTGGCGCTGGAGCGGTCGATCAGCGTAAGCGGCTTGCCTGTTCCGCTCCAGTTCTCCAGATGCTCCACATGCTTCGGTTCGGCGGGGGACACAATCAGACCGTCCACTGCGCTGGCGCTGAGCGTTCGCACTGATTCGACCTCGGTAGCCCAGTCTTCGTCACTATTCGCGATGAGGACGGAATAACCATGTGTGCGGGCGACATCGGTGATTCCGCGCAGGATGCCCGCGAAGAACGGATTGTGCACGTCTCCGCAGACGACGCCGATCGACTTCGTGCGCCCCGTGATCATGCTTCGCGCGAGCCCATTGGCCTGGTAGTTGAGCTTTTCAGCTGCGCGCAGGACCTTTTCGCGGGTCGAGTCGCGCACGCGCCCGTAATTGCCGAGCGCCCTGGCCGCCGTCGCCGTTGAGACCCCGGCCTCTTGAGCGACTTCGATGACGGTCGCAGGTCGAAGCGGTCTGTTCATAAGAGTTCCTCGGGCGAGAGTGTTCGCCTGGCTGCACGGCGTGGGCGTTGGGTGCGAAGCGTCTAGGACGGTGAGCGTCGCTTTTCGAGCGTACTGCATGCAAGCGTTTCGTGACGTGGCGTTCGGCGATTCTAGAGAACGTTATCTGATCTGATGATCGCTTTGACTGTCTGAAAACAACGTGCTAGCTTCATCCCTTGTGAGAACGTTCTCGCATCCGCCCATCGAGAGGTAAAAGAATTGTCGAAGATACTCCGCCCCCTTCGCCCGATCGAATCCGATCTTGTGTCGACTCTCGAGGGTGCAGTCGCGCAGCGCGGTCTTACGCAGCAGATCGCGGCGGCCGCTGGCAAGCGTGCGATCACACGCATCTTGTTCGTGGGAATGGGAGGCTCATGGGCCTCTTCTGTTCCCGTCGTCGTGCAGTTGCAGAGATCGGCCCTGACCGTACCGATATACAACCTCAATGCTGCTGAGTTCAACGCGCTGTACAGCTCCGGCGTCGGCCCGACCGATCTCGTCATCGCAGCGTCGCACTCCGGCGGCACGCCGGAGACCGTCTTGGCTGCACAGAACGCCAAAGCGCGCGGGGCACTGGTCGTATCCGTGGCCATCGACGCGGATAACGCGCTGTCGGAGCCTGCAGACTTTTCACTCGTGTACGGCAGCGAGCGATCGATCACGAGCGCGAAATACGTTCTTCTCAGCGAACTGGCGTATTCGCTGCGTGAGGCATTTGGAGACGAGGACGGGGTCGCCGAAGCTCGTGCTGGGCTCGATTCGATCCCTGCGGCGACGCTGGCTGCGACCGAAGACTATGAATCGCACCTGGCCGAGATTGCGAGTGCCTATGCCTTCTCAGACAACATTTATGTGCTCGCCTCAGGCGCTCTTTCTGGTCTGGCCTACTTGCTCTCGGTTTGCTATCTCGTCGAGATGCAATGGAAGAAGTCGACCCACTTCACAACCGGCGACTTCTTCCACGGACCCTTCGAACTCGCGCAGGAAGCACAACCCTACATTCTGTTCGCCGGCGCCGACGACACACGCGCACACGCTGAGCGGGCTCGCACGTTCCTCGACACGTACAACCCGAACTATCGAGTGCTCGATGTAGAGGACATCACACTGCCGGGAATCTCCACCTCACTGCGCGGAGAGCTGCAGCACATTCCGATGGCGTCCATCACCATGCGGCTCGCCGACCATTTCGAGGCCGTCTCCGGGCATGATCTGGACGCGCGTCGCTACATGCACAAGGTCAGCTACTGACGCCCATGCTGAGAATGTGCGCGATAGGCGACAACGTCGTCGACTGGTATCCGCAGGAGCGAATCGCCTTCCCGGGCGGCAGCGCGGCGAACTCGTCAGTCTTCGCCCGACGGATGGGGATCGAAGCGTCGTATATCGGCATCTTCGGAAATGATGTGCACGCCGAGCATATTTCGGGCAGTCTGACCCACGAGGGCGTCGACATCTCGCTCGCGCAATGGTGCGATGAACCCAGCTCACGCACGGATGTCCTCATAGACGATGCCGGAGATCGCACGTTCACCGCGTACGTTCCCCCGCAGAGCAGAATCGTCCTGGATGATGCGAAGCGTCGTCATCTGGTGGGTGCTTCGTGGATACACAGCGGTCACAGCAGCGCCACCGAGGATTTGCTCGCCGAGCTTTCCGAGTTCGCACCCGTGTCGTTCGACTTCTCGAGTAAAGACGTTGAGTATGCCGAGGCGATCCTGGCTCATGTGCGCTTCGCCACGTTCTCAAGAGACGAGGCGAGCATCGACGAGGCGCGAGAGCTGTTGGACTTCGCAGTCTCGTGCGGCGTAACATATGCCGTCGTCACTCGCGGCGCTAAAGGTGCGATCGCGGTCACCCCCGAGGGCTCCTTCGCCCAGACCGCGGCGCCGGCAGAGGTCATCGACACCATCGGCGCCGGCGATGCGTTCCAGACATGTTTCATCGCGAACGTCATCGACGGCAACGGCACACAGGACTCGTTGCGCAAAGCGAGCGAATTCGCCGCGCGCGTCTGCGGTCATCGCGGAGCGTTCGGCCATGGCCAGCACATTGAGCTGGCCATCTGATTTCGGTTCATGGAAAATCCGTCAGCCGCTGTTCAAGGAGGAAAAGTGAGAAAGATCAACAGACGTCATCTGACATCCGTGGGGCTGGTCGCCTCGAGCGCGATGTTGCTCGCGGGGTGCACCAGCGCGAACATGGCAGAAGATAAGCCACTCGATCTTGCGCCGGCGGTCGCCGGAGAGATCGCACCGGGTGCTCTGGACGGCATCACGCTCGTCTACGCCGGCAACGGCGGCACCATTCAGGACGGGCAGACCGAGACCATCTGGGAGCCGTTTGCCGAGGAGTCCGGCGCGATCGTGCAACAGGACAGCTACGAGCTGACGAAGTTGAAGGCCATGGTCGATTCGAACAGCGTCAGCTGGAACATGGTGAACTCTTCGATCCTGGAGAATGAACGCTACTGCGGGAATCTCTTCGAAAAGATCGACCCGGAAAAGGTCGATCTGTCGAACGCGCCCGAGGGCACAGTCGCCGGAGAGTGCACTGTACCCAATATCTTTATGGGCTACGTCGTCGCGTACAACACAGACGTGTACGGGGAGGACGGCCCGTCATCGGCGGCAGATTTTTTCGACACTGACAGATTCCCGGGCAAGCGCGGCGTGCCGGTCACGTCATGGATGGAGCCGCCGGCCGTCGAGTTCGCGATGCTTGCCAACGGCACCGACTTCGAGACCCTCGAAATCGCCGACTTCGACGCCGCGACCGAGCTGTACAGCTCGCTCGGAGACGATCTCATTCCGTGGACATCGGGCGCGCAGTCTCAGCAGCAGCTGGAGAGCGGCGAAGTGGATATGAGCCTGGTGTGGAGCGGTCGTGGTTTCGGCGCAGCCAACGCCGGAGCGCCGATCGCGGCCATGTGGGACGAGTGGGTCATTAATATCGATGGGATCGCGATTCCCAAGGGCGCACCGAACTTGGATGCCTCGTACGCGGCGGTGAACTACCTTCTCGGCGAAAGCCAGCAGGCGGCGGCCTCTGCAGCGACCTCATATGCACCGGTCAACATCAATTCCGTTCCGGAAGTGCCCGAGCTCACGAGCGAATGGCTTGTCTCCAACCATCTGGAATCCGGCCATTCGATCTCAATCGATTACTGGGTCGAGAACTGGGACGTGCTTGCAGATTCCTGGGCCAGCTGGGTAGCAGGAGGCTGAGCAGAGTGACCTTACCCGAGACCGAACCGCGCACCGTCAGCATCGGCACACCCGATGCTGGCGACGTCTCGGCGCCAGCAAGACGACGAAGGCTTCCGCAAGCTTGGTTGTCTCCGTTGCTGACGGTGCCGGCTGCAGCACTCATCACCGTGTTCTTCGCGATCCCGATCGTGAAGGTCGTCGTACTGAGTTTCACCGATCCGCAGGCTGGCCTTGACAACTATGAGTGGCTCTTCACCACGCCGCTCATCGGCCAGGCGGCAGCCAATACGCTCGGCATCTCGCTGTCGGTGACGGTGGTCTGTCTGCTCATGGCATATCCGTATGCGTGCCTCATGACGATTGTGTCTGATCGGACAAGGTCAGTGCTGACGATGTTGATCATGGTGCCCATGTGGTCCAGCATTCTGGTCAGAACGCTCGCCTGGGTCGTTCTGTTGCAAGACAGCGGACCGATCAATGCGGTACTCACCGATATCGGACTCGGCCCGGTGCAGCTGATCCGCACGCCGTTGGGCGTGGCGATCGGCATGTCGCAGGTGCTGCTGCCGTTCATGGTGATGCCGCTGTACTCAGCGTTGTCGCGAATCGATCGGCGTCTCATCACAGCTGCGAAGAGCTTGGGGGCTTCGTCAGCGCAGGCATTCTTCAAGGTCTACTTGCCGTTGTCACGGCCCGGGATCTTCTCCGGTTGTCTTACGGTGTTCATCCTTGCTCTGGGCTTCTACATCATTCCCTCCCTTCTCGGATCGCCGCAGGACACCATGATCTCGGCGATGATCCAGCTGCAGGTGAGTGGGTTCCTGCAATGGGGACGCGGCTCAGCGCTCGGAGTGGTTCTCCTGGTCGCAACGCTTGTTGCGCTGGTCCTCGTCTCTCGACTGGGCAAGACCAAACGAACCTCGTCCAAAGGAGGTCGACGATGAAGCTCAAGGCTGTGCTGAGCGTGATCAGCGTGCTCGTGCTCGCGTGGTTGATCCTTCCGACGCTGATACTGGTTCCGATCTCCTTCAGCGAGACCGCGTCGTTCAACTTTCCCGCCGAGGGTTTCTCGTTGCGCTGGTACGAGAACTTCTTCACCGACCCGAGTTGGATGAGTTCGCTATTCCTCTCCCTTCAAGTCGGGTTGCTCGCGACGGTGATCGCCACCGTCGCCGGGACCGTTGCTGCTTTCGGATTGTCGAAGATGCGGGTGCGCGGAAGGGCGATGTTCGAGGGTTATCTGCTCACCCCGATGATGATCCCCGGGATCGTCCTGGCGGTAGGGCTCTACTCCGTCTTTCTGCAGTTCGGACTTTTGGGCACACTTGGCGGTTTTGTGCTGGCGCACACGGTTCTCGCGCTGCCGTTCGTGATCGTGAACGTGCTCACCAGCCTGGAAGGCTTCGATTCGAGACTTGAGCTCGCAGCGGCGAGTCTCGGAGCGTCGAAAACACGTACGTTCTTCACTGTCGTCCTTCCCCTGATCGCCCCGGGTGTAGGAGCGGGTGCGCTGTTCGCATTCGTGACCTCGTTCGACGAGGTCATCGTGTCGCTGTTCATACAATCACCCGGACTCCAGACCCTTCCGGTGAAGGTGTTCCGCAGCGTCACGCAGGACACAGATCCTACTGTCGCGGCAGTGTCCGTGATCGTCACCGTCTTCTCGATCCTCGTCGTGTCACTTGCACAGCTGAGGTTCGTCAACAGGAAAAGGCTGAACGCATGAGCAGAACGAATGAGGAATCCACGACCCTGTCTTCGGAGCGGATCCCGCAAGGACAGAGGCCGCCGCACGTGGGTGAGTCCTCGGCCGGGATCGACCTTCGCGATCTCACGAAAAGCTACAACGGGAAGGTGGTCGTCGACGAGATCGATTTGGTGATCCAGCCGGGGGAATTCATGACTTTTCTCGGACCGAGCGGTTCGGGGAAAACCACAACTCTCAGCATGATCGCCGGGTTCACCGACATCACTGCGGGGGAACTTCGAATCCACGGTCGTTCGGTGGAGAAGGTTCCCGCCAATAAACGCGACATCGGCATGGTGTTCCAGAACTATGCGCTTTTTCCCCATATGAGCGTGCGCGCCAACGTCGAGTTCCCACTCAAGCTCCGTAAGTTCGCGAGATCGAAGCGTGATGAGATGGTGCGAAAGACTCTGGAAATGGTGCGGATGACGGAGTACGCGGACCGTTTTCCGTCGGAGCTTTCCGGTGGTCAGCAACAGCGGATCGCGCTCGCACGTGCGCTGGTCTACAGCCCTTCTGTGCTACTGATGGACGAGCCCCTGGGGGCGCTCGACAAGAAACTGCGCGACTGGCTGCAAGCCGAGATCAAGCGCATTCACACTGAGGTGGGCTCGACCTTCGTGTATGTGACCCACGATCAGGAAGAAGCGCTGGCGCTCTCGGATCGTATCGCCGTGTTCAACAACGGCAGAATCGAGCAGGTCGGAACCGGGGTCGAGCTTTATGAGCGGCCTCGCACTCTGTTCGTCGGGACGTTCCTGGGTGAATCGACGGTGATCTATGCGACACCGACAGAGGTGACCGACGAGGTAACCGTCATCGACGTCAGCGGTCACCGATTGCGTACGAATGTGCGTCGTCACGAATCGAAGCTCGCGTTGCTTCTGCGGCCCGAGAAGCTGTCGCTTTCGAAGCTCGAAGCAGCCGCTGCTGTCAGCGCGGACCGCAACGTCCTTCCGGTCACGGTGCGCACCAGCACCTACCTCGGTTCGTCGTGGCGGATTGAAGTCGAGCTGCCCGATAAGACCGTGGCGCTCGTTCGAACCGAAAACGCCGCAGATACACCGGCGCCCGGCGAACCCGGCATTCTCCATTGGGAGATAAATGCCGCAGTACTGCTGGCTGACGATCGCTAGGGGTAAAGACCCATGACGGAGCGGATGCCTGCCGTGGCATCCGCTCCGTCACTCATCTACACGTCATCCAGCCGACGCCGCGTCTACGCGGCGTCGGTGCCGAGCGTGCCCAGGTACAGTCCGATGACCTTCGGGTCGTTGAGCAGCTCGCGGCCGGGGCCCTCGTAGGCGTCGCGGCCCTGGTCGAGCACATAGGCGCGGTCGCAGATCTGCAGGCAGCGACGAGCGTTCTGCTCGACCATGATCGTGGTGACGCCGGCCTTGTTGATGTCGGAGACGCGGATGAACGCGTCGTCCTGGCGCACCGGGCTCAGCCCGGCCGACGGCTCATCGAGCAGCAGCACGGCAGGATCCATCATCAGGGCGCGCGACATCGCGACCATCTGACGCTCTCCTCCCGAGAGCGACCCGGCGCGCTGCTTCAGCCGCGTTCCCAGCTCGGCGAAGATTCCGCAGACGAACTCCAGCCGCTCGGCATAGATCTTGGGGTTCTGGTACAGCCCCATCTGCAGGTTCTCCTCGATCGTCAGCGAGGGGAAGACGTTGTTCGTCTGCGGAACGAAAGCCACCCCGCGACCGACGAGCTTGTCAGCCTTCAACCCGACGATGCTCTCGCCGTTGACGGTGATGTCTCCGGAGCGCACCTGAACCATGCCGAAGATCGACTTCAGCAGCGTCGATTTGCCGGCGCCGTTCGGTCCGATGATGCCGATCAGCTCGCCCTGACGCGCCACGAGATTCGCGCCGTTGAGGATGTTGACTCCCGGGAGGTAGCCGGCATGCACGTCGGCGAGCTCGACGACAGCATTCTCGGTCATGATTTCTCCTCATCGTTCGCTGCGGGCCCTTCGACAGGTTCAGGGACCGAACTGCCGTCCGCGGCCGGTGTACCGATCGCTGAGCTTGTCGAAGTGCTCAGCGGGGCCGGGGGCTCCTCGCCTTCGATCTCAGCTTCGGCCTCGGCCTCGATCTGTTCGCGCATCTCGCTGGCCGCGGCGTTCGACACCACGCCGATCCGCCCGGTCACCGCACCCAGATCGACATCCTGATGCGCGCCGAGGTAGGCGTCGATGACGGCGGGGTCTTCCATGACCGTCTCGGGCGGACCCTCGGCGACCACGCGACCCTCGGCCATCACGACCACCCAGTCGGCGATATGGCGCACCATGTGCATGTCGTGCTCCACAAAGAGCACGGTCATGCCGAGGTCTTTCAGGTCGAGGATGTGATCGAGCAACGACTGCGTGAGCGCCGGGTTGACCCCGGCCATCGGCTCATCGAGCATCACGAGCGTCGGGTCGCTCATCAGCGCCCGTGCCATCTCGAGCAGCTTTCGCTGCCCGCCCGAGAGCGAAGCGGCGAAGTCTTTCTCCTTGGCATCGAGCTTGAAGCGCGCGAGCAGCTCGCGGGCGCGGGTCTCGATCTCTTGATCCTGTGCGCGCCACAGGAACGGGAACAGGCTCGCCCAGAACCCTTCACCGCGCTGATGCGTCGCGCCCAGTTTCATGTTCTCGAGCACGGTCAGCAGCGACAGCGACTTGGTGAGCTGGAACGTTCGCACCTGGCCCAGGCGAGCCACCTTGAACGAGGGGATGCCCGACAGATTCGTGCCGTCGAACGCCCACTTTCCGGCGTTCGGGCGGTCGAAGCCGCACAGCAGGTTGAACAGCGTGGTCTTGCCGGCGCCGTTCGGACCGATCAGCGCGGTGATCGCACCGCGCGGAATCTCGAGGTGGTCGACGTCGACGGCCGTCAGACCGCCGAAGCGACGTTCGACGCCGTCGACCGTGAGGATCGGATCGACCTTGGCGACACCGGGCTCGGCCGGACCCTTGGCGAGCCCGGTCGTCTTGGGACGAGTGTTACTTGACAAAGGTCATCTCCCTCTTGTTTCCGAGGATGCCCTGCGGTCGGAAGATCACGATCAGCATCAGCACGATGCCGATCACGATATAGCGCACCACATCAGCCTGGTTGGTACTGATCGGCAGGGCGCCGATGCGTGCCAGCTCGGGCAGGAGCCCCCCGAGAAAGGCGAACACGACCCAGAACAGCACGGCGCCGAGCGTGGGCCCGAAGACCGTCGCCGCACCGCCCAGCAGCAGAATCGTCCACAGGAAGAACGTCAGCGACGTCGAGTAGCTGCCGGGAATCACCGCAGACGGCAGGACGAAGACGATGCCGCCGAGAGCGCCGATCACGCCACCGACCACGAGCGCCTGCATCTTGTATGAGAAGACGTTCTTGCCGAGCGAGCGCACCGCGTCTTCGTCTTCACGGATGCCTTTGAGCACCCGGCCCCACGGGCTGCGCATCAGCGCCCACACCAGCAGCACGGCGACGGCGAGCACGACGACGCCGAACAGGCGCATCCACAGCTCGTTCGCGTTGTACGTCCACGGGCCGAAACCGTAGGTGCCAGGGGGAATCGGGTTGGCGTCGCGGAAGCTCTGGTGATACCCGGAGAGACCGCCGGCCGAGTTCGTCCATTCGCGGAACAGCTCCGTCAGAAACAGCAGGCGCACGACCTCAGCCGTCGCGATGGTCGCGATGGCGAGATAGTCGGCGCGCAGCCGCAGCGTCGGGATGCCGAGCAGCAGCGCGAACACGGCGCCGGCGACGACGCCCATGAGCACGCCGCCCCACCAGGGGAGCCCGAAGCTGAGGATTCCGATGGCGTAGCCGTAGCCGCCGACGGCCATGAACGCCGCCATACCGAAGTTGAGCAGACCCGCGTAGCCGAAGTGCACGGCGAGACCGGTTGCGGCCAGGGCGTACGCGATCGTGGTGGTGCTGAACAGGTACGAGGCGGTGTTGCCGAAGATATTGCCGAAATCCATGCGTCAGCCCAACCTTTCCTTGCGCCCCAGTAGGCCCTGCGGCCTGACGAGAAGAATTACGACCAGCGCGACGAGCGCTGTGGCGTACTTCAGATCCGACGGGACACCCAGAAGCGTCGACACCTCGACCGCGAGTCCGACGATGATCGAGCCGATCAGCGCACCGAACGCCGAGCCCAGGCCACCGAGGGTGATCGCGACGAAGATCAGCAGCAGCATCTGCATGCCCATGTCCCACTTGACACCCGGGCGGAAGTACGCC
>NZ_JAJUFV010000102.1 GCF_029263575.1 Microbacterium sp.
CAGTACGAGCGCGCCTGGGGCGACGTCGAGAAGATCAAGGAAGACGACGGCGTCGTCACCGGTACGGTCATCGAGGTCGTCAAGGGTGGACTCATCGTCGACATCGGCCTGCGTGGCTTCCTGCCGGCATCGCTCATCGAGCTGCGCCGCGTCCGCGATCTGACCCCGTACCTGGGCCAGGAGATCGAGGCGAAGATCCTCGAGCTCGACAAGAACCGCAACAACGTCGTTCTGAGCCGCCGTGCACTGCTCGAGCAGACGCAGTCCGAGTCGCGCTCGAACTTCCTCAACAACCTGCACAAGGGTCAGGTCCGCAAGGGCCAGGTCTCGTCGATCGTCAACTTCGGTGCGTTCGTCGACCTGGGTGGCGTGGACGGTCTCGTCCACGTCTCCGAGCTGTCCTGGAAGCACATCGAGCACGCCAGCGAGGTCGTCGAGGTCGGCCAGGAGGTCACCGTCGAGATCCTCGAGGTCGACCTCGATCGCGAGCGCGTCTCCCTGTCGCTGAAGGCGACGCAGGAAGACCCGTGGCAGGTCTTTGCCCGCACTCACGCGATCGGCCAGATCGCACCGGGCAAGGTCACCAAGCTCGTTCCGTTCGGTGCGTTTGTGCGCGTCGCAGACGGCATCGAGGGCCTCGTTCACATCTCCGAGCTCTCCAGCAAGCACGTTGAGCTGGCCGAGCAGGTCGTGTCCGTCGGCGAAGAGGTCTTCGTCAAGGTCATCGACATCGACCTCGAGCGTCGCCGTATCTCGCTGTCGCTCAAGCAGGCCAATGAGTCGGTCGACCCCAACGGCACCGAGTTCGACCCGGCCCTGTACGGCATGCTCGCCGAGTACGACGAGAACGGCGAGTACAAGTACCCCGAGGGCTTCGACGCCGAGACCGGCGCCTGGAAGGAAGGCTTCGACGCACAGCGCGAGGCATGGGAGCAGGAGTACGCTGCAGCCCAGGCTCGTTGGGAAGCGCACAAGGTTGCGGTCGCCAAGGCGGCCGAAGCCGAGGCTGCTGCCGGCGACGACTTCGGCGCCGCTGCAGGACAGGCGTTCACGAACGACGCCACCGGTGCAGGCACCCTTGCTGACGATGAGGCTCTCGCTGCCCTCCGCGAGAAGCTCTCGGGCGGCAACTCCTAAGCGCTGACGCTCTGAAACGAGCCGCCACCCCGCCTTGACAGGCAGCGGGTGGCGGCTCGTTTCGCATATGCTGACCAACCGGATGCCGCCGCCCAGCCGTGTCAGCGCAGCATCCGATGGAATCGCCGCGGCATCCGACCGTGCCAGGATGGAGACATGCCTCTCATCGCTCTGACCGGCGGAATCGCATCCGGCAAGTCGACGATCGCGTCCCGGCTAGCTGAGCATGGCGCCATCGTGGTGGATGCAGATGCCATCGTCCGCGACGTGCAGACCGCAGGGTCGCCCGTGTTGAGATCCATTGAGCAGGCCTTCGGCAGAGACGTCATCCGCGCAGACGGCGAACTCGATCGTGCCGCGCTCGGCACGCGCGTGTTCGGCGATTCCGAGGCGTTACAGACGCTCAACGGCATCGTGCATCCGGCAGTCCGCACCGAGTCGGAGCGCCGCTTCCGCGAGGCGCTCTCGGAGAATCCGCAAGCGCTCGTGGTCTATGACGTCCCGCTGTTAGCGGAGACGCGAGCGGATGACCCGTGGGACCTGATCGTCGTCGCGGATGCCCCGGCAGAACTGCGTGTCGCCCGGATGGTGGAGCTGCGAGGCATGGACGAGGAGGACGCCCGACGTCGTATCGCGGCGCAGATCTCCGATGAACAGCGCCGCGCGCTGGCTGATGTGGTCATCGACACGTCCCGAACACTGGGTGAGACCCGCGACCAGGTCGATGCTCTGTGGCTCCGGCTCGCAGAGGAGTGACCACGGAAGATTTCAGCGGTCACCTCCCCAAGACCCCGTCGTATCGCCGGCTCATCGCCGGTCTGTTCTTTGCCGGCGTCGCCACCTTCGCGCAGCTGTACTCACTGCAGGCCGTTCTGCCACAGGTCTCTGACGCCCTGGGCGTGTCACCCTCGACGGCAGCTCTGACAGTCTCAGCCGCCACCCTCGGTATCGCGGTGGCGGTGATCCCGTGGTCTCTTGTCGCCGACCGGCTCGGGCGGGTGCCGGCCATGGCGATCGGCATCATCGCAGCGACGGTGCTGGGCCTCGCCGGATCGCTGAGTTCCGATATCGTCATGCTTCTCGCATTGCGGCTCGGAGAAGGTTTAGCGCTGGGGGCCGTGCCCGCTGTGGCCCTGGCCTACCTCAGCGAGGAGGTGCACCCGCGCCACGTCGCAGCGGCTGCGGGCAGCTACACCGCGGGAACGACCGTGGGCGGGCTCTCCGGTCGCCTGGTCGCCGGGCCGATCGGGGAACTGTTCGATTGGCGGGTCGGTGTGTGGAGTGTCATCCTCTTCTGCGCCACGGCTGCTGCGCTGTTTCTCTGGCTGGTTCCGAAGGCGCGTCGGTTTACCCCCGGACGGATGCGCGCGGATGTCGGACCCGGCATGGTCGCGCGACTCATCAGACCCCTGCGCTCCGGAGGGCTTCTGGCGCTGTACGCGCAGGCGTTCCTCCTCATGGGAGCTTTCGTCGCGGTGTACAACTACCTCGGCTTCCACCTGATCGCACCGCCGTTTCTCCTGCCGGTCTGGCTTATCACGCTGTTGTTTCTCGCCTATCTGGCGGGAACCGTCTCCTCGCCCTGGGCGGGCTCGCTGGCGACACGATTCGGGCGGCGCAACATACTTCTCGGTTCGATCGGCGTTGCCATGTCCGGCGCCATGCTCATGTTCGCGACATCGTCGATCGTCGTCATCATCGGTCTCGTCGTCTTCACGGCCGGATTCTTCGGCGCGCACGCGATCGCGTCGAGCTGGAGCCCGGTGATCGCCGAGCCGACGAGCCGGGCACAGGCCGCTTCGCTGTACTACTTCGCCTATTACGCGGGTTCGAGTGTGTTCGGGTGGGCGCTGGGCCTCGTATTCGGCGAGGCGGGCTGGGCCTGGTTCCTGGCGATCATCATCGCGATGGCGCTACTCGCGGGAACTATCGCGGCGGTTCTGCTGCGCTCTGAGGGTTCGGAGGCGAGTCCCGACTGACCGCGTGCTCGCGCGTGCGGCGGCGTCGCCGACGCACGATTGCGACGACGGCGACGATCAGGGCGAGCAGGAGGATGCCTGCCACGATCGGAATCACGATCGCGAAAGCTGCCAGAGCGAAGGATGCTCCGTCCTCTGTCGTGCTGAGCACGGGAGCTGCGACCCCGCCCGTGACGGCATTGGCCGCGACGCGAGCGCTCGCCTTCGCCACGTGGACGATGAGGGCGATCACAATACCGGTCACAATCGGCACCCAGGTGTTCTCCGAGAAGAACGCGGCCGGATCATCGACGGCGACTGTCTGGGCGTTCGTTCCCGCACCGAACACGATGCCACCCGCGGCGGGGCGCAGAACGCTCTGCACAACGTCATTGATCGAATCGAGCGCCGGAACTTTGTCTGCCACGATCTCGACCACCAACAGCGCACCGAGGATCCACAGTGCGACATCGCTCGAGATCCACGACCACCCCGCCGGCAGCGACACGGCGGGAATGAGACGGTCGGCGAGCCCGAGAAGAAACAGGGGCATCCAGGCATTGAGACCCGCGGATGCTGCGAGGCTGGAGCCGATCACGAACTCGATCACGGCCCTACTATAGGCGGCGACGCCGATGTCGGATGCTCCGCCTACGCTGGAGAGATGCAAACCACGCGCAACGTCCGCCCCTTCGAGGTCGTCAGCGAATACGCTCCCGCGGGCGATCAGCCGCAAGCGATCGCCGAACTGGCCGCACGCATCAACGCGGGCGAGACGGATGTCGTGCTGCTCGGCGCCACCGGTACCGGTAAATCAGCGACGACAGCCTGGCTGGTTGAGCAGGTGCAACGACCGACGCTGGTGCTCGCGCATAACAAAACGCTTGCCGCGCAGCTGGCGAATGAGTTTCGCGAGCTGATGCCGAACAACGCGGTGGAGTATTTCGTCTCCTACTACGACTACTACCAGCCCGAGGCATATGTGCCGCAGACCGATACGTTCATCGAGAAAGACTCCTCGATCAACGCCGAGGTCGAGCGGCTCAGGCACTCGACGACGAACTCGCTGCTCAGCAGACGCGACGTCGTCGTGGTCTCCACCGTGTCGTGCATCTACGGTCTGGGCGCGCCAGAAGAGTACCTGCGTGCGATGGTCGCCCTGCAGGTGGGGGAGCGTTATGACCGTGACGCGCTGATCCGCCAGTTCATTGCAATGCAGTACAACCGCAACGACGTCGATTTCTCCCGCGGGAACTTCCGCGTGCGCGGCGACACGATCGAGATCATCCCGGTCTATGAAGAACACGCGATCCGCATCGAGTTGTTCGGCGACGAGATCGAGGGGCTGTACTCGTTGCATCCGCTCACCGGAGACGTGATCGAGAAGCTCGATGCGGTGCCGATCTTCCCCGCGTCCCACTACGTTGCCGGCACCGATGTCGTCCAGCGAGCGATCGGAACCATCGAAGACGAACTCATCGAACGCTTGGCCGAGCTCGAGAAGAAGGGCAAGCTGCTCGAGGCGCAGCGACTGCGCATGCGCACGAGCTTCGATCTCGAGATGCTGCAGCAACTGGGCTTCTGCTCCGGCATCGAGAACTATTCACGGCATATGGACGGGCGTGAGCCGGGCGAACCACCGCACACACTGCTCGACTTCTTCCCTGATGATTTCCTGCTGGTGATCGATGAGTCGCACGTCACCGTGCCGCAGATCGGCGCCATGTACGAGGGGGATGCTTCGCGCAAGCGCACGCTCGTCGATCACGGTTTCCGCCTGCCGAGCGCGATGGACAACCGACCGCTGCGCTTCGACGAGTTCAAGAACCGCATCGGTCAGGCGGTGTATCTGTCGGCCACGCCGGGTAACTACGAGATGGGCATTGCGGACGGCGTTGTCGAGCAGATCATTCGCCCGACCGGCCTGGTCGACCCCGAGATCATCGTCAAGCCCTCCAAGGGGCAGATCGATGACCTGCTGGAAGAGATCCGGGCGCGTGCCGAACGCGACGAACGCGTCCTGGTGACGACACTCACGAAGAAGATGGCCGAGGAGCTCACCGACTTCCTTGGTGAGCACGGGGTGCGCGTGCGCTACCTGCATTCCGATGTCGACACGCTTCGTCGCGTCGAGCTGCTGAGTGAACTGCGCTCTGGTGTCTATGATGTCCTCGTCGGCATCAACCTGCTCAGAGAAGGTCTCGACCTTCCGGAAGTATCGCTGGTCGCGATCCTCGATGCCGATAAAGAGGGGTTCCTGCGCTCGGGCACCTCTCTCATCCAGACGATCGGTCGCGCGGCGCGAAACGTCTCCGGTCAGGTGCATATGTACGCCGACAAGATGACCGACTCGATGACGAAGGCGATCGAAGAGACAGATCGGCGCCGCGAGAAGCAGATCGCGTACAACAAGGAAAAGGGCATCGACCCGCAGCCGCTGCGCAAGAGGATCGCCGACATTACCGACGTGCTGGCGCGTGAAGCATCCGATACGCGAGACATGCTCAGCTCGCGAGGAAACGCGAGCTCTGGCAAGGGGAAGAGCCCGACCCCGCGGTTGCGACGCGAAGGCATCGCCTCGGAGGGGGCAGAGCAGCTCGAAGCGACGATCCAAGACCTTTCCGACCAGATGCTCGCCGCTGCGGCAGAGCTGAAGTTCGAGCTCGCCGGCCGATTGCGCGACGAGGTGCAAGACCTCAAGAAAGAGCTGCGCGCCATGGAGCGCGCAGGGCATGCCTGAGGCCGAGGGAATCGACGATGGATGCTGCAGGAACGGAACTCGCAGATCGTGTTCGTGCCCTATTGATGTCAGAATCCGGCCTCGAGGAGAAGCGCATGTTCGGCACCCGGGCTTTCCTCCTCAACGGCCGAATCCTCGTCGGCGCGCGCAAAGAGGGCGTGTTACTCGTACGGGTCACTGCTGAGAAGGGCGCCGAACTGCTCACCGAACCAGGCGTCGCCATCGCCGTGATGGGCGCGAAATCGATGGGGCCGAGCTGGCTCGATGTGTCCGCCGCGGCCATCGCAGACGACGAGGCGCTGATGTTCTGGGTCGATGCCGCCCGAGAGAGCGCGGCGGCTTAGCTTACGGGCAGTGCATCAACGGCTTCGGGCCTGACCGATCGATCACATGCTCCGCCATCGGCCGACCGCACAGCGGGCACGCGCGCTCTGAACGCTGCGCGGCAGTGGGCGGGGGTGTCGCCTCATACGGCCCCACGGAGGCGGGGCCAGCCAGCTTGATGAGGTTGGTATTGAACCAGCGGTACAAGCCACCCGCCTCGCGGATTTGCGTGCGAAGCGGCACTCGGTCGGGGTTGCGTGGCATGTTGCTTAGTGTACTAACTATTAGTGCGGATGTATAGTCGAGCTGTGACAGATTCCGACGACATGCTCAAGCTCGAGAACCAACTCTGCTTCTCGCTGGTGACGGCTGCTCGCAACGTCGTGGCGATCTACCGACCCATCCTCGAACCGCTCGGGCTGACGCATCCGCAGTATCTCGTCATGCTGGCCCTCTGGGAACGCTCACCGCGCAGCCTCAACGACCTCGCCGCCGATCTCGCGCTCGATTCGGCGACAGCATCGCCTCTGGTCAAGCGCCTCGAGAAGGAGGGGCTCATCGCCCGCGAACGCAGCAACGAAGATGAGCGTCGCCTCGACATTCGTCTCACCGATGCCGGCACGGCGTTGCGAGAGCGCGCCGTGGATGTGCCGCGGCAGGTCATGGCGGCGGTGCGGATGGATGTCGCGCAGATCGCGACGTTGCGTGACGGCCTGGCACCCTTCGCCGGCCGCGTACCGGCGTGAGCGCGCTTGGCTGGGTGTGAATCAGCGCGTGCGATGCTTCCTGAGAGAGGGAGCGGAGCCAATGTCTGTGGCCCCTCGTAGACTTGTCCGGTGCCCATTGTTCCCGTAGCCAGCCCCGGAAAACTCAGCGTCCGCGGAGCCCGCGTACACAATCTCAAGAACGTCGACATCGACATCCCGCGCGACTCGCTCGTCGTCTTCACCGGGCTGTCCGGTTCCGGAAAATCCAGCCTCGCGTTCGACACGATCTTCGCCGAGGGTCAGCGTCGGTACGTCGAATCACTGAGCGCATACGCCCGACAGTTCCTCGGCCAGGTCGATCGCCCCGACGTCGACTTCATCGAAGGGCTCAGCCCGGCCGTGTCGATCGACCAGAAATCGACGAACCGCAACCCGCGCTCGACCGTTGGCACGATCACCGAGATCTACGACTACATGCGTCTGCTCTGGGCACGCATCGGCATTCCGCACTGCCCTGAGTGCGGTGAACGAATTCAGCGTCAGACTGTGCAACAGATCGCCGACCAGCTCATGGAGCTCGAAGAGCGCACCCGCTACCAGATCGTCGCTCCGATCGTCTCGCAGAAGAAGGGCGAGTTCGTCGATCTCTTCCGCGAGCTCGGAGCGAAAGGCTACGCGCGCGCCATCGTCGACGGCGAGCTCATCCAGCTCGCCGAACCGCCCAAGCTCAAGAAGAGCTACAAGCACGACATCGCTGTGGTCGTCGACCGGCTCGTGGCCAGCGACGACATCCTCGGACGCGTCACCGACTCGGTCGAGACAGCCCTCGGCCTGGCTGGCGGCATCGTGCAGATCAACTTCGTTGATCGTGAGGGTGACGAAGCCTGGCAGTCATACTCGGAGAAGCTGGCCTGCCCGAATGGGCACGCGATCGCCCTGACCGAGATCGAGCCGCGAACCTTCTCGTTCAACGCCCCGTTCGGTGCCTGTGCCACGTGCTCGGGGCTCGGCACACGCATGTCGGTCGATGTTGATCTCATGCTCGGCGACGAAGACCTCTCGATCCGCGACGGCGCCATCATCCCGTGGACCACGCAGGGAAAAGGTCTGTTCCAGTACTACGAACGTCTGCTCGAAGGTCTCGCGCGCGATCTGAATTTCGACTTGGATACCCCCTGGAAAGACCTGCGTGTCGACGTGCAAGACGCTGTGCTGCGCGGCGACAACTACAAAGTCACCGTCAAATGGAAGAACCGCTACGGGCGCGAGATGCGCTACGCCTCGGGCTTCGAGGGCGTCGTGCCCTACATCGAACGTCAGTACGCCCAGGCCGAGAGCGACACGCAGCGTGCGCGATGGGGCGAGTATCTGCGCGAGGTGCCGTGCCCGGCGTGTGGCGGCGACCGGCTGAAGCCGGAAGTCCTCGCCGTCAAAGTCCACGAACGCTCGATCGCCGAGGTCTCACACCTCAGCCTCTCCGATGCCAGCGCGTTCATGAGCACCCTGACGCTGAGCGAACGAGAGGCGAAGATCGCCGCGCAGGTGCTGCGTGAGATTCGCCTGCGGCTCGATTTCCTGCTGCAGGTGGGTTTGAACTACCTCAACCTCAGCCGCGCGGCGGGGTCGCTCTCGGGCGGTGAGGCGCAGCGCATCCGCTTGGCAACCCAGATCGGTTCCGGCCTCACCGGTGTGCTCTACGTGCTCGATGAACCGTCGATCGGTCTGCACCAGCGCGACAACCGCCGCCTCATCGAGACTCTTCAAACGCTCCGTGACCTCGGAAACACGCTGATCGTCGTCGAGCACGATGAAGAGACCATCGAGACGGCCGACTGGGTCGTCGACATCGGCCCGGGCGCCGGCGTCAACGGTGGGTCTGTCGTGCATTCCGGGCCGTATGCGGCGCTACTCGACGAAACAGAGTCGATGACCGGTGACTATCTGGCCGGCCGACGCGAGATTCCCACCCCGACGAAGCGTCGCACGATCAACAAGAAGCGCATGCTCAGCGTCGTCGGCGCCCGCGCGAACAACCTGAAGAACGTCACGGCCGAGTTCCCGCTGGGCGTGCTCACGGCCGTGACCGGTGTGAGCGGCTCGGGCAAATCATCGCTCGTCAACGACATTCTCTACCGCGTACTCGCCACCAAGCTCAACGGCGCACGCACCGTCGCGGGCAAGCACACCCGCGTGACCGGGCTCGACAACCTCGACAAGGTCGTGCACGTCGATCAGGCGCCGATCGGGCGCACGCCACGCTCGAACCCGGCGACGTACACGGGTGTTTTCGACCGCATCCGCACGCTGTTCAGCGAGACGCCGGAAGCGAAGGTGCGCGGCTACCTGCCGGGGCGATTCAGCTTCAACGTCAAGGGCGGCCGATGCGAGGCCTGCTCGGGTGACGGCACGATCAAGATCGAGATGAACTTCCTTCCCGACGTCTACGTCGACTGCGAGGTGTGTCATGGCAAGAGGTACAACCGCGACACGCTCGCCGTGCACTACAAGGGCAAGAACATCGCTGAGGTGCTCGAGATGCCGATCGAAGAGGCAGCCGAGTTCTTCGAGCCGATCCAGGCGATCCACCGCTACATGAAGACGCTGGTCGACGTCGGCCTCGGCTACGTGCGGCTCGGTCAGTCGGCCACGACGCTCTCCGGCGGTGAGGCGCAGCGCGTGAAGCTCGCGACAGAACTGCAGCGCCGCAGCAACGGCCGCAGCATCTACGTGCTCGATGAGCCGACCACCGGACTCCACTTCGAAGACGTGCGCAAGCTTCTCGAGGTGTTGAACGGCCTCGTCGACAAGGGCAACACCGTGATCGTGATCGAGCACAATCTCGACGTCATCAAGTCGGCCGACTGGGTCGTCGACCTCGGCCCGGAGGGCGGCTCCGGAGGCGGCGAGATCATCGCGACAGGCACCCCCGAACAGGTCGCACGTGCCGAGGGCAGCCACACCGGTCTGTTCCTCAGCGAGATCCTCGGAGGGCGCGGGGCTCGGATGGCCGGCTGATGGCCGACGTCCTGCCCTACAAACCCGCGCAGGGTGAGATTCCGACCGATCCCGGGGTCTATCGATTCCAGGATGCCGAGGGGCGAGTGCTCTACGTCGGCAAGGCGAAGAATCTGCGCCAGCGACTGTCGAACTATTTCGCGCCGCTGCACACGCTGCACGAGCGCACCCGGCGGATGGTGACGACCGCGTCATCGGTGGAATGGACGGTCGTCCCCACCGACGTCGACTCGCTGCAGCTGGAGTACATGTGGATCAAAGAGTTCGATCCGCCGTTCAACGTCCGCTACAAAGACGACAAGTCATACCCCTTCATGGCCGTGACACTGGGGGATGAAGCTCCGCGAGTGCTGGTCACGCGCAACCGGAAGATCCCGCGCGCCCGCTACTTCGGCCCGTACCCGAAGGTGTGGGCGGTGCACGAGACGATCGACCTGATGATCAAGGCCTTTCCGATCCGAACGTGCAGCGACGCCAGCTACAAACGCGCGATGGCCACCGGACGCCCTTGTTTTCCCGGCCAGATCGGCAAATGCGGCGGCCCGTGCTCCATGACGGTGACGATCGAAGAACACCGAGCCATGGTCGACGATTTCATCGC
>NZ_JAJUFV010000103.1 GCF_029263575.1 Microbacterium sp.
CGGATGCTTCGGCATCCGGGCCTTCGTCGTCCCTGGCCGCCCCGCCCCCTAACGATCCCTATGCAGCCCCCTATGATCCCCCGGTGAGCCCCCGCAAGCGTCGGGGTGGCCCCCGATGCCGTGCGAGCGCCTGAGTTCCAAACTCTTACTACGAGCCGCTTCCGGCACTCTCATCGAACAGAGGAATCATCATGGCTGCACAAGACAACCTGAATGTACTCGGCGCTCAGTGGAACCTGGGTCTCGAAGACATCGGGAACACGAATGTCGAAGACAACATGGTTGTCGCCGACAACGAGGTGGGCAACACCAACACCAGTGTTGAAGACAACAACGTCGGCAACACCGCGACCAATATCGAAGACAACAACGTCGGCAACACCGCGACGAACGTCGAAGACAACAACGTCGGCAACAACGTCGACAGCAACGTCGGCAACGACCAGTCAGACACGAACTCGCACAACGACAACGACGACTTCTCCGACACGCACTCCAACAACGACAACTCGGCCTACCAGGACTCGATCAACGACTCCTTCCAGGTCAATGACTCGTTCCAGGACAACTCGGTCGAGGACTCCGCGAACGACTTCTCGGTCAACGCAGGCATCCGCCAGTACGACACCGGCTTCAACGACCTCAACGCGGTCAACGTGGGCGGTGCTGGCGCAGGAGCTGGCGCGCTCGCCGGCGGCGGCGACCTCGACCTCGACAACCGCACGACCATCAGCGACCAGTCCGTGAACCAGAACATCACGACCTCGTCCGGCAGTGGTGGTGCAGCGATCGCCGTCGGTGGGGATTCCGACGGTGGCTGGGGCGGACCGGCGTTCTCCGGTGCTGCAGGTGGAGACACCGGCAACGGCGGCGACGGAGCAGCTGATGGCGGAACCGGCGTCGGTGTCGGTGGTCTCGGTATCGGAGTCGGAGTCGGCGGCGACGCTGAAGCCGACGGCGGCAGCACCCAGGGTGCCGGCGACGCCGGTTCGCTTGCAGACGGTGGCAGCGCAGACGGCGGCAATGCCGGTCACGCGGCAGCTGCCGGTGGCGACTCCTCGGGCGGCAACGTCTCGCAGTACTTCGGCCAGAGCAGCAACGTCGCCTCGGGTGACCAGTCTGTGGCTGCCGGTGACGACGTCGACATCGATAACATCGACACCGACATCACCGTCGGCGACATCAACATCGGCAACGAGTACTTCGACAACTCCTTCAACGACGACTTCTCCGACAGGTTGGAGATCAACGACTCGTTCCAGGACAACTCGATCAACGACTACACCGATAACCTGTCGATCGAGGACTCCTTCCAGGACAACTCGCTCGAAGTTGACGTTGATGTCGACAACGCGAACGTCGGAAGCCCCTTCGGCGACGCGAACGAGTTCGACGCCTTCTAAGTCGATTTCTCGTCACTGCCCGGCCGTCCTTGGGGACGGCCGGGCAGACCAGTACACTCCGAAGTATCTGCCCCCACGGAAAGCGTGATCCCATGTCTGGTGACGTCGTCAGCTTGTTCGGCGAACCGTCCGATGACGGCGATCAGACGAACCTTGACATCTCCGGTGCGAACATGTTCATCGAAGAGATCGAGAACATCAACGCCTCTGACTGGGATATCGACAGCGATCAGCTGTGGGGCGACGTCGGAGAAGACGCAGCCATCGATGTCGGCGATGGCGCCTTCGATTCTGATTTTCCGACCTGAGCGGGGTCTGGCGGCGAACGTCGTTCGTGCATACGCTAGGAGAAAACCTGGGAAACAGGCCTCTGGAGCTGGGGAGTTCACGTGCCTGAAGAAAACATTGGTGCCGTCGTGCCTATCGTCGACGTCCTGCGCGGAGTCGGCGATCTTGCCGCGTCTACGGGACGCACCGACCTCGCTGAACGGCTGGAGCAGACACAGGCGCGATTGCGCGACCCCGGTGTCCGCGTCATCGTGGTCGGCGAGTTCAAACAGGGCAAGAGCAAACTCATCAACGCCCTCGTCTCGGCCCCGGTGTGCCCCGTCGACGATGATGTGGCCACCAGTGTGCCGATGTCGGTCGGCTACGCTGACCAGGCCGCAGCCTGGGTGCACCAGCGGCAGGAGGCCGAAGGCCGACGCTCGGCGAAGCCGGCTGTCGATCGGGTGCCGATCGCCCTGGAAGATCTTCCCCAGTACGTTTCGGAGCACGGTAACCCCGCCAACGAGCGAGGCGTCGTCTCGGCTGAGGTGGTGTTGCCGCGAGAGATCCTTCGCGGCGGACTACAGCTGGTCGACTCACCCGGTGTGGGCGGTCTCGATTCGGCGAACGCGCTGGCGACGCTGTCGGCGCTGTCGACGGCACACGCTGTTCTTCTTGTCTCGGATGCATCGCAGGAGTACACCGAACCCGAGGTGCAGTTCCTCAAGCACGCCATGCGGGTATCGCCGAACGTCGCGGCCGTGCTGGCGAAGACCGACCTGTACCCCGAGTGGCGTGAGGTGCAGCAGATCGACAAGGGACATCTCGAAGACGTCGGTGATGTGCCGATCTTCTCGGTTTCCAGCGACCTGAGGCTGCTCGCCGCTGAGCTGCAAGACAGAGATCTCAATGACGAATCCGGGTTTCCGGCTCTCGTCGCTCACCTGCGCCGCGAGGTGCTCGGTCGTGCCGAGGTGATTCACGAGCGCGGTGCCGTGCATGACCTGATCTCGATCGTCGAGCAGCTGACGATGTCGTTGCGTACGGAGTTGAACGCACTGCAGAATCCGCAGGACACCCCGCGCATGATCGCCGAACTCGAGACGGCGAAGGCCAAGGCCGATGAGTTCCGCGGTCGTTCCGCGCGATGGCAGGTGACTCTGACCGACGGCATCACCGATCTCATCGCCGATATGGAGCATGACCTGCGCGACCGACTGCGCACGGTGCAGCGCGAGGCCGAGAAGGCCATCGAAGAGGGCGACCCCGGCCCGATCTGGGATCAGATCAGCGAGTGGATCGACCAGCGATCTGCCGCGGCCGTGGCCGAGACCTTCGTCTGGACGGATGAGCGCTCACGCTGGCTGTCGGAAGAGGTCGCCGATCTGTTCAGCGAGGGCGAGTCAGACATCCCCGCGATCGACGTGGGCAGCACCGAGGGGGTGCTCGACCCGGTCGAGCCGATCTCAGGCATCGACTCGGGACGGATGGGCGCCGGCGAGAAGATCTATATCGGTGTGCGCGGGTCGTACGGCGGTGTGCTCATGGTCGGTCTGGCGACGGGCCTCATCGGCATGGCGCTGATCAACCCGCTGTCCCTGCTGGCCGGTGTGCTCGTGGGGCGTCGCGCCTTCCGTGAGGACATGAGTGCGCGTCTCGCCCGCCGCCAGCAGGAGGCGAAGCTGCACGTGCGCCGCTACATCGACGAGGTCATCTTCCAGGTCGGCAAGCAGCTGAAAGATCGTCTTCGTCTCGTGCAGCGCACAGCGCGCGATCATTTCGGCTCCATGGCAGAAGAGCTGCACCGCTCGTTGAGCGAGGCGCTCAATTCGGCCAAGCTCGCCGCGACGAACTACACGTCCTCGCGCGATGAGCGCGTGGTCGCGCTGCAGGACAAGATCGCCCAGCTCGAGCGCATCCGTGTCTCCATTCCCGAGTTGCCGCCGGCGCCCGCCAGGCGCAGCCTGCCGAAACCCGAGGGTGCTCGCGCGGGAGCGGCCCGATGAGCGCCAGCGTGGGCGTCATAGCGGATGCGGATGCCGTGCTGCAATCGGCGGCGGCCGTCTACCACCGCGACGCCCGGGCGCTCGCCGTCATCGATGAGTTGCGCACGCGCCTGCATGAGCCGCTGAGACTCGCGATCGCCGGCATGGTGAAGGCCGGCAAGTCGACGCTCCTCAATGCCATGCTCGGCGAGCAGATCGCCCCCACCGACACGGGGGAGTGCACGCGCGTAGTCACCTGGTACCGCTACAGCGCGACGCCGACCGTCACGATGCATCCGCACAAGGGCGCACCGCGTCGGATGCCGATCCGTCGTGAGCACGGACGGCTCGTGTTGAGCCTCGACGGGCTCACCGCAGACGAGGTCGACTGGATCGACGTCGGCTGGCCGCTCGAAGGGCTGAAGTCGGTGATCCTGATCGACACCCCCGGAATCGGTTCGCTCTCGGGAGACACCTCGGCGCGGACCGAGAGATTCCTCACCCCCGAGACCTCACCATCGGCCGCGGATGCCGTCGTCTACCTGATGCGGCACGTGCACGGCGCTGACGTGCACTTCCTCGAAGCGTTCCGCGATACCGCTGCCGGAGCGGCGCAGAGCGTGTGTGCGGTGAGTGTGCTCTCGCGGGCAGATGAGATCGGCTCCGGGCGCATCGACTCGCTGCTCTCCGCGGGCAAGGTGGCCCGGCGCTACGAGAATGACGGTGACCTGGCGTCTCTCGTGCTGCGGGTGATTCCCGTGGCCGGTCTTCTCGCCGAGGGCGCCCGCACGCTGCGTGAGAGCGAGTACATCGCGCTGCGCGAGCTGGCCGGGCTCCAACGCACCGACCGTGAGCGGTTGCTGGTCTCCGCTGATCGGTTCGTGCGGCCATCGGAGACCACGACGCTCAGCACGGATGTACGCGAAGATCTCCTCACGCGCTTCGGGATCTTCGGCATCCGCCTGGCGACAGCTCTCATCCGCGGTGGTGCGCGCAGTTCGTCTGCGCTGTCTGAGCAGATGGTTCAGCAGAGCGGACTCATCGAGCTGCAGGAGTTCGTGGCCGCGCAGTTCCATACGCGCGCGGCGACGTTGAAGGCGCGTGGCGTGCTGCTGCGGCTGCAGCAGCTGCTGCGTGATCGCCCCCGCGACGGTCTCGATGAGGTGCACGCCGGGATCGAGCGCATCGAAGCAGGAGCCCACACATTGCGCGAGCTGTCGCTGCTTGCTGTGGCTCGTTCGAACGGCCTACCGATTTCCGCGACGGATGCCGAAGATGCCCAGCGCATCGTCGGAGCAGACGGTACAGCCGTGCACCTGCGTCTCGGACTGCCGGAAGACGCAGCCGGTGACCTGGTCGGTGCCACCGTGACGAAGAAGATCGAGCACTGGCGGCGTACAGTGCAGTCGCCTCTCACAGACCGCGCAGCAGTCGGCGTGTGCCGAGTCGTGCTGCGCAGTCTGGACGAGATCGCATCAGAAGTCGGTGTTGGACGGAGCCTCAGGCCCGCGCCGGATGTCATGCTGGCGGGCGGTCCAGGCGATGGCCTGGGGCATCACGCTGCACAGCAGGGCGAGAAGCACGAGGGCGGCCTGCGCGGCAAGAAGAAGAGAAAGCGGTTCGCCGCGCTTCCCCAGCGCCACCCACTCGGGTGACAGCGGAACAAGCAGCACCTGCATCACGAAGGTGGCGAACTGCCACCAGCGGATGTTCGGGCGCCGGCCCATGAATGACACGAGCAACGTGATCTGGGTCAGCAGGAGAGCGACCACGAGAGCGAACACGACCCAGAACACGATGTCGGCGGCCGCCGTGTAGGTGGCATCGTCGCGGCCCTCGGTGACCCCGCGAGCGACGTCGGCGATCAACGGCAGCAGCTCTTCGCGGATGACGAAGAAGTACACCGCCGTGAAGCCGCCGACGGCGAACGACAGGATCCACAGAAACTGGCTCAGCCGCACCGAGAAGGGAGGCGGAACCTTGACGAGCACCGGTGCGGCGCTGACGCCGCGAACGGGCGGCCGCACCGGTGCTTCACGCTTCGGCGGTCCCGGCGTGCCGGGAGCGGGGTTGGTCTGAATGGTCACGGTTCCTCAACCGGCTCCTCGATCATCGGCTCGTCCATCACGGTGCCGGCGGCGTCGGACTCGTAGGAGTCGTCGGCCGTGGCGGTCATGTCGGATTCGAGCACGTCGGCCGGCTCCTCCACCGCGGCAGACGCCGGGGCCGGGGCAGGCTCCGGCGCGGGCGCAGCCTCGACCGTGCTGTCGGCGACGTTGCTGTCGTCGACGACGACGTCGACATCCGTGGAGTTGTCCTGGAACGAGTCGTCCACAACGGCGTTGGTGGACGCGTCGCCTGTCGAATTGTCCTGGAAGGAGTCGTCGACGGTCGTGGTGTCGGAGTTGTCCTGATTGAACGAGTCGTTGTACTCGTCGTTGCCGATCGAGACATCACCCGTGGTGATATCGGTATCGGAGTTGACGATGCTGGCGTCATCTCCGGCGGCGACGGATTCGTCACCCGAGGCGACGACGGCTTCTTGATCGAAGAGCTGGGTGACATCGCCGCCCTCGGTCCAGATGTTCTGGTTCACCGACTGGTCGACGATGGTCGAGCGGGCATCGACGGTCGTGAACTGGTTCACCAGATTGACGATCTCGCGAACCACCGGATCGACCGGGTCCGGGGGAGTCGGGTCGGGGTCGGGGCTCGGGGGCTTGGGCGTCACCGACGGATGATCCACCACGACAGGGGCGACTGCGCGCACATCTGCGACACAGGCGCCCTGAAGCCCTGCACCGTGCATCGCCGGCCCCGGGTCAGCCTCGAACTCCTCTGCCGCCTCCGGATCGTGCAACAGACTCAGGATGAAGGCGATCAGCGCGTCTGCGATGGTCGCTACCGGTGTGCTCATGAGGTTCCCTCTCCGCCTTGCTTGAACATTGATCTGCTCCGGGGATACCCAGGAGCGTACGCCGCGAGGACCTGGGTGGGCATCGGGGGTGACCCCGATAGATCACTGGCCCCCTAGGGGGATGTATCCGCATCTTTCGGGTATGCCCGGGCAGGGGCCGCTGGCGCCGATTGTGCCCCGAGCAGATGCCGGAGTTTCGCGATCACTTCGGAGCGCGAAGTCGCTCCCAATCGACGACGAATATGGGCGATGTGATGCTCTGCCGTGCGCGGCGAGATGAAGATCGTCTCACCGATCTCGGCGTAGGTCTTGCCTTCGACGACCAGCCGGGCGACTTCGATCTCGCGCTCGCTGAGCACGGCCTCCGCCGGGGTCGCATCGCCGGGATGGTCGTCGGCGTGACGTACAGCCGCCGCGGCAGCGGCGGCCCGGCGGGACCCGTCGATCGGGTGCAGCTCACGCGCGCACGCGAGCAGTCGAGCCGAGATCTTGCGGTCGTCGGCTCTCGCGGCGCCGTGGCCGGCGAGCCGCGCGGCGTCCCACATGAGCCCGATCGAGGCGAGGCCGCGCGCGGCCTTCTCGATCGCATCGGCGTCGACGGTGCCGCCGAGAACCGAGGTCCACACACGCCCCGCTTTGGCCATCGTCGCAGCGATCCGACTGCCTTCTGACGCATCGACGAGAGCTTTCGCGTGGCCGCGGATCGATTCGGCTGTGCCTCGCAGGATGCCGTTCTGGATGCCGGCCCAACGCAGGTGCGCTGACCACAGGACGGGGCTTCCGAGCGCCTCGGTGATCTCCAACGCCCGTGCGAACTGTGGCTGGATGCGTTCGGTGTCACCGACGCGCGATGCGGAACTGATCAACTCAGCCAGCGGATGCAGCAGGTACAGGTCGACGTCGACACGCAGCAGGCTCGCACGGGCCTGACGCCACGCCGACTCCAGACCGGCGGCATCGTCGTAACGCCGGGCGATCGCGACGTCGACGGCGTGGGCGAGCAGGGTGTCGCGCGGCGAGAGAGCGGCTGTGAGGTCTCCCGCTTCGGCGAGGGCCGCGCGCGCCTCAGCGGGCTGCGCACGCTGCACGGCGATCCAGGCGCGCCACAGCAGCAGGCGCGGCCGTGCCCACGGGCCGCCCTGAGAGCCCGCGATGGCGTTGTCGATCACGGACGATGCGGTAGCGAGGCCGCCGAGGTTGAGCGCGACAATCGCCGCGATCACGGCGGGAAGCTCGGGGATGCCGTCGGCCGTGCCCGCGGTCGTGAACATCTCTGAGGCCCGCACCAGGTCGGCCAGCGCGCCTTCGGCATCACCGGTCGTCACCGATGTCTCAAGCCCGCGCCGCAGCAGGCTCATCGAGACGCCGAGCACGGAGGGGGCGGCGCTGCTGTCGCTCGGCGTTGATGTCCCGACCGCGTCGCTGGCACCGCACCCGACGGCCGCGACAGCAGCGCGGGTGGCCGAGATCGCGTTCGAGACGGGCGTGGCGCGATAGGTTGCGCACGCCTGATCCATCATCCCGCGTGCCGACCAGATCGCCGCCGCGGTGTCGACGGTGAGCTCGTCGTGCTGGCCGGCGGACTGTTCGATGAGAGCGCTCGCCGCGTCGAGATCGCCTGCCGCCCAGGCCGCCTGCGCGCGGCGACCGACCAGCGCAGCGGCGTCCACACCGGAACGCACCGCGGCTGTGTACAGCTCGCTCGCGCGAGCGGGGTCGCTGTCGCGCATCCGGTCGGCGTGACGGGAGAGGGCGTCACCGAGTTCGCGGTCGTGCAGCAGACCGATCCAGGTCTGGTGGCCGACGTCGCCGTTCGCAGCCGAGTGCGCGAGACTCGCTGCGAGGTCTCCGCTCAGCTCGACGAGACGCTGTACGGCGATGGTGGCGTGCACGGCCGAGCGCACGAGCGGGACAGGTTGCCCGTTTCGCAGCAGCAGCCCTTCGGCGTAGCCGGCAGCGCTCGCACCGAACGCCCGGGGTTCGTCGCTCGGCAGCGAGCGCCCCGGCGGGGCGATACAGATCTGCTCGATGTCGCGCCGCAGCCGCGCATCGATCGTGTCGAGGCGATGGGCGATGTGCTGTTCGATCATCCCGCGCAGCTCGCGGTGGTCGCCGCCCTCGCAGTCGCGGTCGTCATGCGCGGCCAGCGCCTCGGCGACGAGCCACGAGCTTCCCCCGGTCATCTCGAGAATGCTCGTGAGGCAGGTCGGCTGCAGGTAGAGGTCGTGCTGCTCGAGGTAGCTGAGCACATCGGATCGTGCGAGGTGGCCGAGTACGATCGCCGGTCTGCTTCGTTCGAGAGCCCGCACGATATCGATGACCGCGGCCGTCCACGTCGAGGGGCGGACCGCGGCGATGAGCGCGGCATCCGCGTTCTCCGCGCGATCGCGCACCTGGGCGAGCTGTGCAGCGCTGAGGCGGTCGAGATCGTCGACCAGCAGCACCTGGCCCTGCGCGGTGCGCGAGATGTTCGTCGAACCCGCTGCAGTGACGACGTCGTGGCCGCTTTCGACCAGCACCGTGTGCAGGTGCCGCAGCGTCGACGATTTTCCTGAACCGGCGTTGCCGACGAGCACGGCGCGCGGTGTGCGCTCGGCGGCTGCGTCGATAACCGAGCGGATCTGGTGCATCCAGAGGAACGGCACCTCATCGGCCTGCGGCGAGCGGCGTGCCTGGTACGGCTCGATGGCGGTGGGCGCATTGGCGAGAATGGTCATGATCTGAGTCAGCTCACGTGGTCGGCTCGGGCGTGGGGCCGCCAGAAGGCTCGGGCACCGGCGCGGGCTCTGGGGCCGCAGCGGGCGGATCAGCCGACGCCGAAGCGGGCGTCGGCGCCTCATCGGCCGGCGGGGTGGACTCTGCCGGCGGCGTCGTCGGCGCCGGTTTCGTCGCTGGCGGCGGGTCTGTCGCCGGCGTGGTTGACGGAGGCGTCGTGCCGCCGGACGGGGCCGGCTCGGAGGGGGGCGGGTCGGATGCCTCGGCCGGTGTTGCGGTGCCTGCGGCGGGCGTGTCGTCGGTCGGCTGTGCGGGCGCCGGTGGGTCGGTCTTGCCAGCCGGAGTGGAGTCGACGGGTGTGTTCGTGCTGTTCGACCGCGTGGAATCCGCAGCCGTTTCGTCAGCGGGTGGACCGGAAGGCTCCACCTTCGGCCCTGCCTTGTGCTTGCGCGGCGGCGTGGCTGCCGCATCGTGTGGATCACGCGCGGCGTTCGCATGCGTGGTGTGACGCTCAGCCGTGGATGAGTCGCGAGGCAGCGTGCGCTCCTGCGAGGCGTTACGGGTCGAGGCGCGCTCGGTGGTCGTCGTCGCCGCGTCCGAATCGGAAGGCGAGGCCGACGCCGGGGGAGGCGACGTCGACCCCGCCGGTATCAACGGCGCCACGATCTCTGCCGCCCTGTCGGCGATGGGGCCGAAGTAGTCGGGCCAGCGCGCCCCCGCGGCCGTGGTGTTGCTGAACACGATCGCAAACGCGATGAAGGCTGCGGCCGTGGTGAGGAGGATCGGCGACTTCGGCCACCACGAGCGCCCGGATTCCGGCCGCAGCACGCGCAGCTTCCCCGCGCTCGCGCCCGTCGGGACAAGATCTGATCCGGCGGCGCTCGCATCCTCCACAGCGACCAGCGCGGTGTCGGGGGAGAGCCCCTCTTCTAGACGGTCGAGGGCGATGCGAGCTGCGCCGAGGGCGACGGCGGCCTTCGGATCGCTGTCCGCGACGAGCGGCAGGTCGAACCTCTCCGACAGACGCTGTGCGATGAGCGGGATCCGCGATGACCCGCCCGTGAGCAGGATCGCTTCGAGACGCGACGGCTGGATGCCGACCGATTCGATCGCGAGATCGAGGGCGTCGAGTGTCTTGTCCAGCGGCTCGTCGATCAGCGACTCGAACTCCGAGCGGTTGATGCGCACGGTCGC
>NZ_JAJUFV010000104.1 GCF_029263575.1 Microbacterium sp.
CATCTCGGCCACGACCACCGATGGGCTCGGTTTCACCGGACGCGGCGAGGGGATCGCGGCGACGGCGATCGCGCTCGTGCATCCACACCCATAAGCAACCCGCCGGGCCACGCCGGGTACGCTAGAGCGGTGACTCTTCGCATCTACGACACCCGCGCTCAGCAGCTGCGCGACTTCGTGCCGCTCGACCCAGCGAACGTCACGATGTACGTGTGCGGTGCGACGGTGCAGTCGGGTCCGCATATCGGGCACGTTCGCGCCGCTCTCAGCTTCGACATCCTGCGACGCTGGCTCATGCACCGCTACGGGCGCGTGACCTTCGTGCGCAACGTGACCGACATCGACGACAAAGTGCTGGAAAACGCCGATGACAGCGAGACGTGGTGGGCACTGGCCTACCGCATGGAGCAGGAGTTCACCGCGGCGTATGCCGCCATCGGCATTCTGCCGCCGACCTACGAGCCGCGCGCGACCGGGTCGATTCCGCAGATGCACGAGCTCATCGCCACGCTGATCGAGCGCGGCCACGCCTATCCGGCTCTGGACGGCTCGGGGGATGTGTACTTCGACGTGCGCTCATGGTCGGAGTACGGCGCTCTCACTCATCAGTCGCCCGATCAGATGGAAGCGGCACAGGATGCCGACCCGCGAGGAAAACGCCATCCGCAGGACTTCGCGGTATGGAAGGGCGCCAAGGCCGACGAGCCGGCTGACGCGGTCTGGCGCTCGCCGTGGGGCGACGGTCGACCGGGCTGGCACATCGAGTGCTCGGCCATGGCGAAGCGCTACCTCGGGTCGTCCTTCGACCTGCACGGCGGCGGACTTGACCTGCGCTTCCCCCATCACGAGAACGAGCTCGCCCAGTCGAGCGCCGCCGGCGAGGGCTTCGCGCAGTATTGGGTGCACAACGGGCTGGTGACGGTCGACGGACAGAAGATGTCGAAGTCGCTGGGCAACTTCACTCTCGCCGCCGATGTGCTCGCCGAGCATGACCCGCTCGTCGTGCGCTACGCGCTGGCCGCGGCTCACTACCGATCCAGCCTCGACCTGTCGGCGTCGTCGTTCGCTGAGGCATCCGCTGCGCTTGATCGCATCGCGACGTTCCGCCAGCGCGTGCTTCGTGCGACGGATGCTGACCCACAGGTGCTCGTGCCCGCAGACCTGCCTGCCGCGTTCGTGGCGGCCATGGACGACGACCTCGGTGTGCCGCAGGCGCTCGCCGTCGTGCATGAGACAGTGCGCGCGGGTAACTCGGCGCTGGATCAGTCCGACGCGAAGAAAGCGACGGATGCTGCGCGCGCAGTTGTCGCGATGCTTGAGATCCTCGGGCTCGCGGCCGGAGGCGACGAAGCTGCCGGTGGCGAAGCATCCGCCCTCGACGCTCTCGTGCAGACGATGATCGCGCAACGGGCCCAGGCGCGGGCCGACACAGACTGGGCGAGCGCCGATCGAATCCGCGATGCGATCGCGGCGGCGGGCATCGTTCTCGAAGACACCCCAGACGGAACTCATTGGAGCATTGATGGCTAAGCCAGGGCGCCCCGGCGCAAGCAGCGGCAAGAAGAAGGGCCCGACCAAGGGCACAGGCGGGCTCGGCCGCAAATCCCTCGAAGGGCGCGGACCGACCCCGAAAGCCGAGGATCGCGCCTGGCACCCGGCCGGAAAACGCAAGGCCGCGGCAGAGCGTTACGCCGCTGCCGGCGGGCGCGGCAAAGCCTCGACAGGTTCCGGGGGCGCGAACCGCAAGGGCTCGGGTCGCTCGAAGTCGAACGACGACACTGAGCACGTCACGGGCCGCAACTCGGTGCTGGAGGCCCTGCGGGCGAAGATCCCCGCAACCGCCTTCTACATCGCCCAGCGCGTCGAGATGGACGATCGCGTGAAGGAGATGCTGTCGATCGCCACGCATCGTGGCATTCCCGTGCTCGAAGTCACCCGGCCGGAACTTGACCGGATGGCCGGATTCGACGGCGTGCACCAGGGCGTCGCGCTGAAGGTACCGCCGTATGAGTACGCGCATCCGCAGGATCTGTTGGAGCAGGTCATCGAGCGGGGCGATCTGCCGCTGTTCGTGGCGTTGGACGGCATCACCGATCCGCGCAACCTCGGCGCGATCATCCGCTCGACGGCAGCGTTCGGCGGGCACGGAGTGATCCTGCCGCAGCGACGCTCGGCCGGTGTCAACTCGGCTGCCTGGAAGACCAGCGCCGGAGCCCTCGCCCGCATCCCTGTCGCGATCGCCACGAACCTCACCACGCAGCTGAAAGAGTTCAAGAAACAGGGCGTGTTCGTCATCGGACTCGACGGCGGCGGTGACGTCGACCTGCCCGCGCTTGAGCTGGCCGACCGCCCGGTCGTCATCGTCGTGGGTTCGGAAGGCAAGGGGCTATCGCGACTTGTCACCGAGCACTGCGACCAGATCGTCTCGATCCCGATCTCGTCGGCCACCGAGTCGCTGAACGCGGGAATCGCCGCCTCCGTCGCGCTGTATCAGGTGGCAACCAGGCGCGCGCAGCTGTCGGGGAATAACTGACCGACACCGCGCGCTGTCTCTTCACGACCACTCATCGTTCGGCAAGGAGAAAATCATGGCCCGCATCGCAGTCATCGGAGGAACCGGTTACGCCGGCTCGAACATCGTCGCCGAGGCGGTGTCGCGCGGGCACTCGGTCGTCTCTATCGCGCGATCGGTGCCAACTGAGCGCGTCGAGGGCGCCATCTACCTTGAAGGCACGATCCTTGATGTTGCCGGGCTGGTCGAGCAGCTGCAAGAGGTCGACGTCGTCATCCAGGCGATCTCCCCGCGCGGCAACATGGCCGGGAAGGTGCGTCCGGCCACGGCTGAACTGTTCGCGGCGCTCGACGACAGCGTGCGACTCGGCGTCGTCGGAGGCGCCGGTGGCAGCCTCGTCGCTCCTGGTGGTGCACGCGTGATCGACTCCGGCTTCCCGGAGGAGTTCAAGGCCGAGGCTCTCGAGGCCATCGGTGTGCTGGAAGACCTGCAGCAGACCCCCGAGACCAAGGACTGGTTCTTCGTGCACCCCGCTGGCGGGTTCGGAGCCTGGGCGCCGGGCGAGCGAACGGGCATCTACCGCGACGGCGGGAGCGTGCTGGTCACCGACGACAAGGGAGAGTCCTTCATCTCCGGCCGCGACCTCGGCTGCGCGTTCGTCGACGAGATCGAGAACCCGCGGCACCGCCGCGAGAACTTCGCCGTCGGGTATTAGTTCCGGGCCTCACCCGGGTGTCACACCAGGTCGCGCCAGTCGACCTCGTCATCATCGGTGACCGACAGCGCGCCCGTGACGACAGGAAGGCTCATCGTCTCGGTCGGCGGGCCCATGATCGTGGCCTCATCACGCCGATGACGCAGCACCTCGTTGATGTATGAGGTGAGCACTTCGGCGAGGGGCACAGAGCGGTCGTGGGCCTGGGAGAGATACCAGCGATGCTCGAGCACCTGGTGGAACACCTCGGCGGGCTCCAGCTTCGCGCGCAGCTCGTAGGGAATAGCGCGCACGACGGGCTCGAAAACGCGCGTGAGCCACTCGTGCGCGTACATCTCTTCATCGGCCCATTCCTTCTTGGAGCGGGCGTGGAACTCGTCGAGGTCGTTGAGCAGTCGCCGCGCCTGGTTCTCTTCGACGTCGAGGCCGGTGAGACGGATGAGCCGGCGCTGGTGGTGTCCGGCATCGACGACCTTGGGCTGGATCTTGACGAGCGTGCCGTCTGACGTCGTCGACATCGACATCTCATCGATGTCGAAGCCCAGGGCGTTCAACCGCTCGACGCGTTCGGTGATGCGCCAGGTCTCATTCGCCGAGAACGATTCTTCTGCGGTGAGCGCGGCCCACAGCGAGTGATACGACGACACGATGCCGTCGGCGATGGCGATGGCATCGACACCGTGCTCGAGGCGCCCGCCGGCGGCGAGATCCATGATCTCTCCGGCGATGTTCGTGCGGGCCAGGTCGAGATCGTATAGGCGCTGGCCTTCGGTGAGGCCTTCTTCGTGCAGTTCGCCGGTCTCGGCATCCACGAGGTAGGCGGCGAAAGCGCCCGCATCGCGACGGAACAGTGTGTTCGACAGCGAGACGTCTCCCCAGTAGAAGCCGACATTGTGCACACGCACCAGCAACAGCGCGAGGGCATCGACCAGGCGCGTAGCGGTGTCGGGTCGAAGCACCCGCGTGAACAGCGCACGGTACGGCATCGAGAAGCGCAGATGCGAGGTGACCAGCGCTGCGGGCAGAGCCTCACCCGAGGCATCCGATCGCCCGGCGATCACGGCGACCCGATCGACGCAGGGCACGTCCAGGCGGGCGAGGTTGCCGAGCATCTCATACTCGCGCTGAGCCATCTCGGCGGTGGTCTCTTTCACCGCGACGACGTGTCCGGAGAGGTCGGCGAAGCGCACGAGGTGTCGGGAGAGCCCCTTCGGCAGCGAAACGATGTGCTCTGACGGCCACCGTTCCAGGGCCAGGGACCAGGGGAGCCCGAGCAGGCCCGGATCGATCGAGCTGGCGGTGATGCGCAGTGCGTCCTGCATGGTGCTCCCGACAAGCGACGCGGCGCGGGCGACCCGAAGGCCAGCCCGCGCCGCGTGAATGAGACTTACGAAGCTGAGATGACGGGCTTGTCGTTCAGGCGCAGCCCCGTCTCGGTGTCGAAGGCGTGCACGTGCCCGGCGGTCGCGGCGAGCGTCACGGTCTCGCCGGCGTTCGGGTGGTTGCGGCCATCGACACGGGCAACGAGGTCGGCGCGCTTGCCGTTGATCTCTGTGTGCCCGTAGAGGTAGCCGTCGGCGCCGAGTTCTTCGACGAGGTCGACGGTGACCGACAGGCCCTTGCCGTCGGCGGGGCCGACCACGATGTCTTCGGGGCGAACGCCGACGGTGACCTGGCTGCCGTTGGCGCGGCCGACCGTGTCACGCTCGAGCGGTACGACCTCGGTGCCGAACTGCACGCCACCCTCAGCGAGGTCAGACGTGAACAGGTTCATCGCAGGCGAGCCGATGAAACCGGCGACGAAGACGTTCTCGGGCTTCTCGTACAGGTCGCGCGGCGTGCCGACCTGCTGGAGCAGGCCGTCCTTGAGGACGGCGATACGGTCACCCATCGTGAGCGCCTCGGTCTGGTCGTGCGTGACGTAGACCGTGGTGACGCCCAGACGACGCTGCAGCGAAGCGATCTGCGTGCGGGTCTGCACACGGAGCTTGGCGTCGAGGTTCGACAGCGGCTCGTCCATGAGGAACACCTGCGGCTGACGAACGATCGCGCGGCCCATGGCGACGCGCTGGCGCTGACCACCCGAGAGAGCCTTCGGCTTGCGGGTCAGGTACTCCTCGAGGTCGAGCAGCTTGGCGGCCTCGAGAACGCGGGACGCGCGCTCTTCTTTGCCGACGCCGGCGATCTTGAGCGCAAAGCCCATGTTCTCGGCCACCGTCATGTGCGGGTACAAGGCGTAGTTCTGGAAGACCATGGCGATGTCACGGTCTTTCGGGGGCACATCGGTGACGTCACGGTCGCCGATCAGAATGCGACCGTCGTTGACCTCTTCGAGGCCCGCGAGCATGCGCAGAGACGTGGACTTACCGCAGCCGGAAGGGCCGACGAGAACGAGGAATTCGCCGTCTGCGACCTCGAGGTTGAGCTTGTCGACTGCCGGGCGGGTACCGCCGGGGTAGAGGCGCGTGGCCTGGTCGAACGTGACAGATGCCATTGTTTTCTCCTTCACCGGCAGGTACGTGCCGGACGATCCGTTGTGATGGATGCGGTGGACAAACGCCCACCGTGGCCCGCCGTCGGGCCGCTCTCATTATGGCATGAATGGTGGCATCTGGGTGATTCTCAGACAGCCTGATTAACATAGAACCTGGTCCTGCTCACACAGCGGACGTCGGGGAACCCGTCCCCACCAGACTTTCAAGAGGAACGATGTCGAGCGACGAAACGCCGAACGTCCCCACCCCTCGCAATTCCCGTGAGGCGGTTCGGGAGAAGGCTCAGCAGGTGCACGCCCAGCAGTCCAGGGTGCGCATCATGCGACGAATCATCATCGGTGTCGTCGCCGTCGTCGCCATCGGAGCCATCGGCACGGCCGTAACGCTGGCCGTGACGTCGTCGATCTCAGAGCCGACGCTGACGCCGAAGGGCATGGAAGGCGACGGCATCGTCGTAGGCAGTGTCACGGATGCCAGCACCGAAGCTGTGCCCACTGAGCCGACGCCTGCGCCGACGGAGTCGCAGACTGGTGAGACGACCGAGCCGACGCCGGAGTCGACGGCCGAGGCATCCGCCGTCGACGTGCACATCTACGTGGATTACCTCGCCCCGGATGCCGGCCAGTTCGAGCGCGCCAACGCGCGTCAGCTTGCCGGATGGATCACCGAGGGTGCGGTCACGGTGACCTACCACCCGGTGTCGATGCTGACGGCGAGCTCGAACGGCACGAAGTATTCGCTGCGGGCTGCCGCGGCGGCGGCATGCGTCGCGTCGTACTCGCCCGCTGAGTTCTACCCGTTCAACCACGAACTGCTCATCGACCAGCCCGAGGTCGACAGCGACGGGCGCAGCGACGTCGAACTCGCCGACCTTGCGATCGCTGTCGGAGCCGATGACGGCGAGGTGGTGCGCGAGTGCATCGAGGGACAGGACTTCCTGTCGTGGGCGAAGGACGCCACCTCGCGCGCTCTCGAGGGACCGCTGGTCGGCTCGGACGATCTGGCGCTGACGAGCGCGCCCATGATCGTGATCAACGGTGAGGCATATGTCGGCGCGCTTGACGACCCGGCCGAGTTCTCGCAGTTCGTGCTCACCGTTGCCAGTGACACGGAAGCGACCCCGACCCCGACCCCCACGCCGACCAAGGCGCCTGCGGACGAGTAGGTTCGGAGCACCTCTCACCATCGGTAAGCTAGATGGTGTTCGCCGACTTAGCTCAGCTGGTAGAGCACCTGTCTTGTAAACAGGATGTCACGGGTTCGAGTCCCGTAGTCGGCTCCGTGAAACGAGGCCGCGCCCATCGCCGTCAGGACGCGGCGGGGTGCTCTCCTTCGCCGATCTCCTCGATGAGTTTGGCGTTGAACGCTGGCAGATCGTCGGGGCGGCGGCTGCTCACCAGACCGTTGTCTACGACAACTTCCTGATCGACCCAGTCTGCGTCGGCGTTGCGCAGGTCTGTGCGCAGACTGGGGTAGCTCGTCATCGTGCGGCCACGGACGACATCGGCTTCGATGAGCAGCCAGGCGCCGTGGCAGATCACGCCGACGGGCTTACCAGCGTCGAAGAAGCCGCGAGCGAACCGCACGGATGCCTCATCCATACGGAGGTGATCGGCATTGACGACACCGCCCGGGAGTACCAGCGCATCGAACTCAGATGCATCGGCCTCGCCCGATATCTGATCGACGGGCTGTCGGTGCTGCTTCTTTCCCTCGATCACGCCGTTGTCGGGGGCGATCATGACGGCCTCCGCCCCGGCATCCGTCACAGCCCGCCAGGGTTCGGTGAGCTCGCTGTCTTCGTAGCCGTCGGTCGCGACGAACGCGACCTTCTTTCCGCTGAGCGTGGTCATGGTGCTCCTTCCTCGGCGCGACAATCGCACCGTGCCGCCCACGCTAGGTGCCGGTGCATGAACCGGTCAGGGGGTTGATCTCTCTAACCGTCGCTGCTAGCGCGCACTGTTCGGCCGACGCCCGCGTCGTGGCCGGTTGTGCCACGCTTCGATCGCCTCGGGCGTGAGGTCATCGCGATCCCACAGGTAGCCGGACACGTTGCCGATCGGGTCGATGAACGCGTCGCTGGCGGACGATGCCTCGTTCGCGTCGCGACGGCGCATCGTCTGACGCAGCGACACGGGCGTGACGCCCAGAAGCTCGGCGACTTCGTCGATCGTCGCGTACCGTGCGGCGAAGCGTGGCTCTGTCGTGCCGTCGCGGAGCGCGCGCGGGCGTGGCTTTCCGGCCTCGTCTTCCGTCGTCATGCGGGAACCCCTGCTGGATGCTCAGCCGAGCTTCGACTGCAGCTCGGCGGCGAGCTTGTCGACGGCCTTGCGGTTCTTCATGCCGTCCATGAGGGCGGGAGGCCGTCCGAGGCCGACATCGAGAAGGAGGTTGACGTCGGAGCCGGATGCCGCGGGCGTCACAGTGACGCGCACCGCGAGCTCCCAGTTGAACATGGACTTCTTCGTCAGGAAATCGATCAGCAGGCCGTCGTCCGTCTGGCCGACCAGGCGGTACTTCTTCTCGGTGATGAGAGCGTTGACCGCTGCGCCTACAGCCGCGGGATCCGCGTTGGTATGAAATGACGCGGTCGCTTCTGATCCCATGGCTGTGCTCCTTGCAGTCGGGGTGTTTCGCCTCACCATAGCCGAGGCAGGTTGTGCCCCGGGGTCGTCGCCTACGTCAGAACAGTCGATCGGTGTTCGCTGACACCTTCTCGTCTGACTCCGGCGCCACGCCGATCTGTTCGCCGATCGGCCTCGCAGCCGCCACCGCAGCGTCGATCAGTTCGCCGCTCGCATTCGGCGTCGTGAGCCACTCTTCAGCGAATCCCGGATTGATCAGCAGCGGCATCCGATCGTGGATGTGCTCCACGTGGCTGGCGGCCGGCTGCATCACGATGCTGAAGCAGGTGTAGTTCGTGCCATCGGCGGTACGCCCCGGTCTGGTCACCGCAGCCAGACCCAGCAGTTTGTGATCCGGAGCGCTGAAATGCTGCCAGACTCGCGACGGCTTCGCCATCTCACGCCAGAACGAGACCGGCACAATCGCCCGGTCGGGCAGGGCACCCGTGGTGGCGGCGAGTCGCTCTGACCGCGTGTTGATCGAGGCGAAGCTCGCCGGTGCACCGTCGACCAGATAGCCCCACCACGCTGGCTGCCACGCAGAGACCCCCGTCACGATGGGGTTCAGATTGCGCAGGTTCTTGCCCGTGGGGCGCAGGATCTCACCGCCGTTTCCCTGCGCCCACGATCGCAGCCCCTCGAGCACAGCGGCATCGACGACGTCGCGGTATTCGCGGTCGTCGAATCGCGGATCCAGTCCATAGCTTGCGCACATGCGGTCAGAGTAGCTGGGGCCGACGACAATTCGTCCGGCGGCGAATTATGCGTCGGCGCCGGGGGTGAAGTTCAGCGCGAGCGAGTTCATGCAGTATCGATCGCCGGTGGGCGTGCCGAATCCGTCCGGGAACACGTGCCCGAGGTGCGAGCCGCAGTTCGCGCAGCGAACCTCGGTGCGCTGCATGCCGAGCGTGTTGTCGTCGAGCAGCTCAACGGCATCGGGGCGGATCGACTCATAGAAACTCGGCCAACCGCATCCGGAGTCAAATTTCGTGCCGCTCTTGAACAACTCAGCACCGCATGCGCCGCAGGTGTAGAGCCCGGCGCGCTTCTCATCGAGCAGCTCACCCGTCCAGGCACGCTCGGTCGCGGCCTGCCGCAGGACGGCGAACTGCTCATCGCCGAGCTCCGCGCGCCACTGCTCGTCGGTCTTCTTCACGGTGTAGTCCATTGGTCCTCCTGGGTCGTCTCTATTCTCCTCCTCTTCTGGCGCCCGCGCGCCGTCACGAGAGAATGAAAGCGTGACCGAATCCGTGCGCGAGCGATATCGGCGTTTCGCCCGTGACGAAGCTCCCGGCCGATCAGAGCTCTACCGCCAGTGGGCCGAGGGTGTCGCAGACGATGCTCCGGTGCAGAGCATCCTCGAGCGGATTCCGGCCACGAGGCGCCAGCCGCCGCTTGTCTTCGCGGTGACGCGGATGCTGGGCGCTCCAGTGGCGGCCTTCGAGACGTGGCGTGCGTTTGTGCTCGCACACGCCGACGAGGTCGTCGACGAGTGCGCGGCGCGGCGCCTGCAGACCAACGAGCCGCTGCGCCTCGCGGCACTTCTTCCTGCCTTGACTGAGATCGACGGCCCCATCGCGCTGCTCGAGCTCGGCGCATCCGCTGGTCTGTGTCTGTACCCGGATCGCTATTCGTATCGCTTCGTCGACGCCGACGGCGATATGCGGGCCGTGCTCGACCCGGTGGATGGGCCGTCGCCGGCGGTGCTGACGAGCGAGGTGTGCGGCGAGATGCCCACGCTGCGGATGCCGCAGGTCACCTGGCGCGCCGGCATCGATCTCGATCCGCTCGACGCCGGCGACGAGCGGGATCGCGCCTGGCTCGAATCGCTCGTGTGGCCGGGGGAGACCGGGCGAGCAGAGCGGATCACCGCGGCGCTCGAAGTCGTGCGCAGTGATCCGCCGATCATGGTGCGCGGCGATGCCCGCGAGCACCTCAGTGCGCTCGCGGCATCCGCCCCCACAGGCGCGACGCTCGTGATCACGACCCCGGGCGTGCTCGTGCACATTCCGCGAGCCGAGCGCACGGCCCTGATCACTGAGATCCGCGAATTGGCGACGCGGCGGTCAGCCCGCTGGATCACCATCG
>NZ_JAJUFV010000105.1 GCF_029263575.1 Microbacterium sp.
ACGACGAAACCCCGCTCTTCGAGGGCTTCAGATTTGATATATGCCATGATCGAGGTCATGTCCTTTCATCGGGGGCCAGCACGTTTTAACAGGCCCTGATAAGGCAAGCCTAACAGCGGGATTCTATGACTCCACAGGACACGGCGAAGCGCACTCGACGACGACTAGACTTGAGGTCTCGGTGACGTGCAGAATTCGCCGATGTGAGGAGCGAGAGCGAGAACATGGCAACGGCCACCAATGTCGAAGCGACCGCCGTCAACACGATCGAATGGCTTTCTGCGCCCGGCACGTCGATTGTCGTTCCCGTCTATCAGCGCCAATACCGCTGGGATATCGGCGGCTGTGAACGGCTGCTGTCCGACGTCCGCGCCGTCGCTGCCGGCGACGGCGCGCCACGACACTTCATCGGCTCGATTCTCTCGGCACAAGATTCCGCGCAGTCCGACCTCGTCCTGATCGACGGTCAGCAGCGCCTCACGACGCTGATGCTGCTGATCGCGGCGCTTCAGCATGCCGTGCGTGACACAGACCCGCAGCTCGGAGCCGAACTTGATCGAGTCCTGGTGCGTTCCGACGATTCAACACGCACCAAGCTGCGCCCCCACGACGCCTGGGCTGAGCTGTATGAGTCGGTGGTACTGGATCGCCGTGACGACACCGAGCGCGAATCACGTTTCGATGACAACTACGCCTTCTTCCGAAGCCAAGTGCACGCCGATGAGGCGCCGGCGATCTGGCGCGGGCTGCAGCGGCTCGAACATGTATCGATCACGCTGGGCGCGGAGGCGAACGCGCAGCAGATTTTCGAGAGCCTGAATTCGACGGGTGAGCCGCTGCGGGATCACGAGCTCATTCACAACTACATACTGATGGGCCTCACGCACGCCCAGCAGCTCGATGTCGAGGAGCGCTTCTGGCTCCCGATCGAACGTCACACCGGCGAGGCCATCGGGGCGTTCTGGCGGCACTATCTGGTCATGATGACCGGCCGTGAGCTGGCCGCCGGCGGCGAGCACGGTGTGTACAGCGCTTTTCGCGCGTCGTTTCCGCACGTCGATGCCTCCCACCTCCAGGCGGATGCCGTGCTCTGGCGCCACTACGCAGAGATCTACGCCATCCTGCTCGACCCGAGCCGTGAACCGGATGACGAGCTGCGTCGACAGCTGGATTATGTGAATACCTTCGGAAGGGCCGCGTATCCGCTGGTGCTCAGCGCGTACAGCGATCACCAGCGTGGTCTCATCGCCCGTTCCGAACTGATCGAGACCCTCGAGTGGATTCAGGCCCTGTATCTGCGCCGGGCGCTCGTCAACCTCCCCACTGTGCGACTGATCGCGCGACTGTGTCGTGCCCGTGCCGCGGGCCGGGAGCACCTCATGCGTGCCTTCGCGCGGATCACCCCCTCAGACGAACGCGTCGCAGCCGTGCTGAAATACAGTGAACTGCCGCATGCCGCTTACGTGCTCTCGCGTATTGAGTGCGTCGACGACACGTCGTCGTTCGATGTCGAGCACATTGTCCCGCTGACCCCGCCCGATGGCTGGTCTGGCGATGGCGAACGCGGCTGGACCGACTTCACCGAAGATGAGCAGAACAGCTATCGGGCCCTCGCGCCGACGCTCGGCAATCTCACCCTGTTGGAGCAACCACTCGCCGAGCGCGTTTTCGGCGCTTCCTTCACCGACAAACGAGCCGACGCCTACGCAAGAAGCTCGGTGTCGGCCACACGCCAACTCACAGAGACGCCGAGGTGGAGCACGTCCGCGATATCGCAACGCACCGTCGCGCTCACCCAGACCCTGTTGCGAATCTGGGCCCGCCCAGAACGCGGAGTCATCGACGATGACGGGCTGACACCGGTTTTGGACGCTGTACGGCGCCGCGGCTGGCCTGCAGGCTGGGATCGGGAGTTCTCCTATGTCGAGTACCGTGGTGAGCACTGGGAGGTCAAAGACGTTCGTGCGCTGTTCAATCGGATCTTCCGTCGCGCGTGGACTGACGACCGGCCATCCGCCGTCGCCTACAGTGCGGCACACGGGGGACCGATCTACGATGAGAAGGCGTGGAAGGGCCAGTGGGACTCGCTGGACGACACCCACTTCCTGTACATGGGGTGGGACTCGAACTACATGATGAATGCCGTGCAGGGCGTACTCGAAGAATCCGGGATCGCCGCCGAGGTGTTCGTGAAGTACTCCTACATCGGGGATGTGATGTGATGCCTGCGCTCGATGAGACCAGCGCTCCCGACAGGACACGCACCGCTGACCCCTTCGCCGACGCGTTCGAGCAGATCGCGCTCGGGCTCGAATCTGACGAGCCGCAACTGTGCGAGTGCGACCACGGCGACGAAGAGGCCTATCGGGCGTGTGGTCGCAAGGCGAAGTGGCGAGTGACCATCGACTGCAACTGTGGTGAGAATCACCCGCGCGTGGTCGAACTGCTGTGTACCCGGTGTCTGCGCACGGCCCGCCGCGACCTCGGCAAGGAATCCATCACCGCCAGGCCCCTGTAATCAGTGCCCGCGGCACGCAGATCGCACTGACACCACAGGGTTATGAGTGGGGCGGGCGGGACTTGAACCCGCGATCGTTGGGTTATGAGCCCACTGCCTTGACCAGCTTGGCCACCGCCCCGTGACGACAATCCTATCGTCGTATCCGGGTTGTTCAGAGCACGGAGGCGTCACGGTGGCTGCGCACGTGGCCCCGGTACAGCGCTGCGTTCGCCACGAGGTCGGCTTTCTCCTCATCGCTGAGTTCGCGACGGACCTTCGCCGGCACACCGGCGACGAGGGAGCCGTCGGGGATCTCTGTGCCACCGAGGATCACTGCGCCGCCGGCGATGAGGCATCCGCTGCCGATGACGGCACCGCTGAGCACGACAGCTCCCATGCCGATCAGAGAGCCATCACCGATCGTGCAACCATGCACGACAGCGTTGTGGCCGATCGACACGTTCTCACCGATGACAGTCGGATGGCCTTTGTCGACGTGAACCGAGACATTGTCTTGCACGTTGCTGCCGGCACCCAACGTGATGGATGCCGAGTCAGCACGCAGTACGGCGTTGTACCAGACGCTGGATTCCGCAGCGATCGTGACGTCTCCGATGACGCGTGCCCCGTCGGCGACGAAGCCGTCTTCGGCGATGCGTGGAGTCTTGTCTGGGAGGGCGAGAACGGATGCTGTCGACGAGATGCTCATGAGGCGAGACTACCCTTAGATCCGCGTGATTTCGCGGATAATCGATACGTTTAGCCCAGCCTCAGCTTGCTTGCGGAATGCTTCAGACTGAGTAGCGTTATATCCAACAGGCACAAAATAGCCGTTCTGGAGGAACAAAAATGACCAAGTCACAGACCACCCCCACCACTGCCAGCGACCCCACGGTGGCTGCGGCCGCCGCGCAGTTCCTCACGCCCGTCGTCCTCGGTCTCCAGGCCCTCACGATCAACGGGAAGCAGGCGCACTGGCACGTCCGTGGCGCCAACTTCATTGGAGTCCACGAGCTTCTTGACACCATCGTGGCCAACGCCGGTGCGGCCGCTGACACCGCCGCAGAGCGCATCGTCGCTCTCGGGCTGCCGATCGACGCGCGTCTGAGTTCCGTCGCGGCCAAGAATTCCACCGAGGTTCCGGCCGGGTTCGCTCAGTCCGCCCAGCTCATCGGCAACGTCATCGCTGACATCGATGCGATCCTCGTCGACACCAAGGCCGCGATCGAGGGCCTCGACGAGATCGACCTCACCAGCCAGGACGTCGCCATCGAGATCATGCGCAACCTGGAGAAGGATCGCTGGTTCCTCGTCGCGCACATCGCCGAGTAGGTTTCCTCCGTGAGCGGGCATCAGGGCACTGCCCTGATGCCCGCTTTCTCTTGTGCCGAAGGGGCTCAGGCCAGGTGCGTGACGCGACCGCCGAGCAGCGTCGCGAGCACCGGCATCTGACGAAGTGCCGACGCGGACGCCGTCTGCGGATCCGCACCGCACACCGCCAGGTCGGCGACAGCTCCGGGACGTATCGCGCCGCGTGCGCTTGCGGTGAGCGCGTCATCGACCGAGATCTGTTCCTGTGCGTCCCACCTCGGGCGCTCGCCATCGGTGCGCGAGACAGCGGCTGCGATCGTCACCCACGGGTCGAGCGGAGCCACCGGAGCATCCGACCCGAGGCGGAGGGCGACACCGGCGCGCAGTAACGACGCCATCGGGTATCGCATCGCTGTCTGAGCGGCCCAGAGTCCCTCTGCCAGGTCCCGGTCGTCCAGCGCGTGCTGAGACTGCACGCTGGCCGCGAACCCGAGCCGCGCCATGCGTGCGATATCGATGTGTCTGACCAACTGGACGTGTTCGATTGTGCCGCTCACGCCAGTCGCTGCCGCGGCGTCGAGAGCGGATGCCACGGCGCGGTCCCCGATCGCATGCAGCGCGGCATCGAGCCCGGCACCCGCCGCGACTGTCAACGCGTCGATGAGTTCAGACTGCGAGAGGTTCATCACTCCGAAGTCCGTGCTGTCGTGCGGGTAGGCCTGGCTGCACGCTGCCGTACGTGTTCCGAGCGAGCCGTCGGTGATGAGCTTCAGCGAGCCCATATGCACGAGTCCGTCGCTGCCCGCGAGTGGCGCTCCTGTGCGCAGGCCGGCCGCGACCGCCCTGCCGAGATCTGCCAGGTACACAGCAAACTCCACACGCTGCGATGAGAAGCCTTCCGCCACGCGTCTCTCCCATGCGTCTGCGTTCCAGGCCATATCGAAGTCGACGATCCCGGTGACGCCACGTGCGGCCGCCCTGGTGCCTGCGAGAGTCACAGCCCGGTCGCCGTGGGCGGGGTCGACAGCGTTCAGGCGTCGAGAGATCTCGAACGCGTCTTCTTCGCGAAGCATCCCATCCGGCGTGGCGAAGCTCTCGCGTCGCAGCGCGGCGGAATTCAGCCAGACGCTGTGCACATCGGCATTGATCAGATAGGTCGGCACGTCACCGGTCGCGGCATCCAGTGTTTCGAGCGAGGGTGCGTCCGCCCAGAGAGCGTCACGGAAGCCGGTGCCGATGCGTCGTCCGTCGGTCAAGGGCGCAACGCTCGCCATGTGTCGGGCCGTCTGCGCCGCAGACTCCATGGCGCCCAGTTGCTCACGCTCAGCAGTCAGCGCCCACTGGGTGGTGTGCACGTGATTATCCCAGAGGCCGGGAACCGCCCAGGCGCCATCACCCGAAAAAACCGCGCCCCGCACGGGCAGAGCACCCGTCGGTGCGATATCGATGATCTGCCCGGCATCGATATGGATGTCGACCGGCTCGGAGTCTGCGAGGAACTCCCGCCCCGGCCCGGCGACGCGTACCTCGCGGACCGTCGCGACCTCGTCGTCAATCGACAGTTCGTCGCCGGCCGAGGTCATGGCGTGCGTCCTGGGCGCGTGGCCTGTGCGCGGCGCATCTCGCCGAGGGCTGCGAGCATCAAACGAGGGTTATGGCGCATCCTCCCAGCCTAGATCCGCTGCGCGTGACCAGAGGTCAGCGCTTATCGGGGAGCCGGATCGCTTGCGTCTTCCATTCTTCCCAGCCCGGTGTGCCCGTCATGAACGCGTCGATCTCCTCCTTCGAGGCACGAAGCTTGGGGTCGTTGTCCAGGTACTTCTTTGTTTCGCGAGCGACAAGGCCCGAGAGCACGAGCAATCCGATGAGGTTGGGGAACGCCATGAGACCGTTCATGACGTCGGAGAAGGCCCATACGACGCCGAGCTCAACGGTGCAGCCGACGAAGACCACGAGCGAGAACAGGACGCGGAACGGCATCACCGCCCGCCTGCCGAACAAGCGCTCGACGTTTCTCTCGCCATAGTAGGACCACCCGAGAATCGTGGACGCGGCGAACATCACCAACCCGATCGTGACGATGATGTGCCCCCACTCCCCCGGCAGTCCGTGCGAGAAGGCGGCCCCGGTCATCAGCGCCGCGCTGATCTGCTCGCCCGTCTCCGGGTCGATGTCGTCCCAGGTTCCGGTGGCGATGATGACGAGGCCGGTGCACGTGACGACGATGATGGTGTCGATGAAGGTCTGCGTCATCGAGACCAGTCCCTGCCGAACCGGGTGGCTCGTCTTGGCGGCAGCAGCGGCGATGGCCGCCGATCCCATGCCCGATTCGTTCGAGAAGATGCCGCGAGCGACACCGTACTGCACGGCGATGATGATCACGGAGCCCGCGAACCCGCCCACCGCACTCGTGCCGGTGAATGCCTCCGTGAAGATCTGGGCGAACGCGGCAGGAAGCTCTCCGACATTCACGACCAGGATGTAGAGCGCACCCAGCACGTAGAAGATGATCATGATGGGCACGAAACCGGCTGTCACGCGTCCGATAGATTTGATACCGCCGACGAGCACCACGAGCGCGAAGACGGTGAGAACGATTCCGGTGACCCAGGTGGGCACTCCGAAGCTCGCCTCCACGTTCGAGGAGATCGAGTTGCCCTGGGTCATGTTGCCGATGCCGAAGCAGGCGATCACAGCGAAAATAGCGAAGGAGAGGCCGAGGATCTTCCCGAACGGCCCGCGGATTCCGCGCTCGAGGTAGTACTGCGGTCCGCCCGACTTCTCGCCGGCGGCATCCGTCGTGCGAAAGCGTACGCCCAGGAAGGCTTCCGAGTACTTCGATGCCATACCGAGCAGACCGGTGATCCACATCCAGAACAGCGCGCCGGGGCCGCCGATGCCGATAGCCGTCGCGACCCCGACGATGTTGCCCGTGCCGACCGTCGCGGCGAGAGCGGTCGTCAGTGCCTGGAACTGCGAGATATCGCCGTCCGCGCCCGGATCCTTCCGGGTCAACAGCCCCAGCCGAAGACCGGCGCCCAAGCGCAGGAATTGGAGTCCGCCGAGCCGGATCGTCAGATACAGTCCGGTGCCGAGGAGAAGGGGAATGAGGAAGAACGGTCCCCAGACGAATCCGCTGATCGCCGAGAGCACGTCCTGGACTCCGGTAAGGTCCATGATTCTCCTGTCAGAGCTCTGTTATGGAATCGGGCAAGCGTATCCGAACGGTGAAACGGACAACAGTAGCGCCGTGCCCTTTTCCCTCATTTCTGACAGGACGGGCACCAGTAGAGCTTGCGCCCCCCGATCTCTTCGAGGACGATCTCGGTTCCGCACACGCGGCATGGCAGCCCGGCGCGATGGTAAACCCAGTGGCGGTCATCGCGACTGGCCATCGCTGCTCGATATTGTTCAGGGTCGAGCCCGTCCATCGTCATCATCTGGCCGGTCTCGACGCCGATGGTCAACAGACGCACCCAGTCATGCCACAGCTCGCGAACAAGCTCTTCTGGAACGAGCTTGCCGGGGGTGTGCGGGTCGAGGCGAGCACGGTACAGCATCTCGGCGCGATAGACGTTGCCGATCCCGCTGACGACGGCCTGATCCATCAACAGCAGAGCAATCGGCGTCGCTCGCTTGCGTACCGCGGCGACGAAGCGCTCTTCGTTCTCGGTTGCGTCACCCACCAGTGGGTCGGGGCCCAGCTTGGCGACGCTGGCCAGCATCTCGTCCGGCGTCTGCAGCACACACGCCGTGGGCCCACGCAGGTCAGCGGCGGTGATGTCGGTCATCAGGCGCAGACGCACCTGCCCCACGATCGGCGGCGGCCACTGCTCGGATTCGTCAGCGAGCCCCTTGGTCTGCTCTGACATGCGCACGTGCACACGCGCGCGGCGTGGAGCGCCGATGGAGCTCAGCGAGTTCTCCCCGGCGTCATCCAGAATCGCGTCGTCGTCGAGCGTTGTGCCGCGCTGGTTCGTCTGCCCCATCCGTCCATTCGCCGAGGCGATGGTCGGATCGAGCAGTATCTCACCGGCGAAGTCCCAGGCGCCGTACAGGCCTAGGTGCACACGCAGCCACACGTCGCCCTCGGCCTCCAGGAACATCTGCTTGCCGACAGCCATGACGCCGACGGCCTGGCGCCCGTCGAGCACAGCGGCACCTTCAGCGAATCGGCCCTGCGGACTCGACGCGTGCAACGTCTTGCCGATGAAGTTCCGGTCGAACTGCCGAGCGATGCGGTGAACGGAATGCCCCTCGGGCATGTCAGGCCCGAGGATCCGGCAGGAGCGAGCCGTCCTGCTCGAAGTCAGCGATCTGAGCGATGCGGCGTTCGTGACGCTCTTCGTCAGAGAACGGTGTGGCGATGAAACGGTCGATGAAGCTGACCACTTCATCGAAGGAATGCTGCCGCGCGCCGATCGAGATCACGTTGGCGTCATTGTGCTGGCGAGCCAGCTCGGCGGTTGAGAGATTCCAGACCAGCGCGGCACGGATGCCCTGAACCTTGTTCGCGGCGATCTGCTCTCCGTTGCCCGATCCTCCGAACACGATGCCCAGCGTCTCGAGGCCGGCGGCCTGATCGGCGGCGACGGCCTGTGCCGCACGAATGCAGAACGCCGGATAGTCATCCAGCGCGTCGTACTCGACCGGACCGTGATCGGTGACCTCGTGCCCCACTTGGCGCAGGTGCTCCTGCAGCTGAGTGGAGAAGTCCAGTCCGGCGTGGTCGGTGGCGATATGGATACGCATGCCCACCATCCTAGGAGCGTCAGGGCAGGATGCCAGCAGCTGCCGGCTTGAAGCCCAGGCGAACGTTCTCGCAGTCCGCAGGACGCGCGACGTCATACCAAGGGCCCAGCGCCGTGACATGCGGACGCTCCGCTTCGGGCGTACCCTCGATGCGCTCCACGACCAGGTCGATGAGCCCGGCGACGAACGCGGGGTGCACACCGGGGGTCGGCGTGCGCACGGCGGGCAGTGATACCTCCGCTGCCGTTTCCATCGCCTCGGTGTCCAGATCCCACATCACTTCCATGTGGTCGCTGACGAACCCGAGCGGAACGATCACGACCGCCTTCGCGCCAGCAGCAGGAAGCTCGGCGATCACGTCGTTGATGTCGGGCTCGAGCCACGGTTGCGACGGCGGGCCGGAGCGCGACTGATAGACGAGCTGCCACGGCACACTCTCACCGCCGGCGGCCGAGCCGAGGTGTTCGATGACGTGCGCGGCGACGGCACGGTGCTGTGCGACATACGCGCCGCCCTCGCCGAATTCGACATCGCGCGGACCCGAGCGCTCAGCGTCGGCCGTGGGGATGGAATGGGTCGAGAACAGCACGTGGATGTCGGATGCCGCGATCCCCTCGTCCAAGAAACCGCGCACAGCGGAGTTCACGCCCTCTTGGAACGGCTGGACGAACCCCGGATGGTCAAAGTACAGGCGCACCTTGTCAGCGGTGACCCGATCCTCGAGGCCCGCTTTCGTGATCGCTTCGGCGATATCTTCTCGATACTGTCGATCGCTCGAATACGAACTGTACGCACTGGTAGCCAGCACGAGCAGGGTCGAATGTCCGTCGTCAGCCGCCTGCGCGAACGCCTCGTCAAGGTAGGGCCCCCAGTTTCGGTTGCCCCAGTAGACCGGAAGATCGATGCCGCGAGCGGCCAGTTCGCCTTCCAACGCTGACCTGAGAGCACGGTTGTGCTCATTGATGGGACTGACGCCGCCGAAATGCCGGTAGTGATGCGCAACCTCTTCGAGGCGTTCATCGGGGATTCCCCGGCCTCGAGTCACATTCCGCAGAAACGGAATGACATCGTCTTGCCCCTCGGGTCCGCCGAAGCTCGCAAGCACCAGGGCGTCATACGCCACAGGCACTTCGATGAAGGCGTCGCCGTTCGCCGCGGCGGGAGATGCGAAAAGAACGCGGGTTTGATCATTCACAGTCACACCCCCATCCTTTCATCTCTTCACACCCGTGCCGGTCGTCCTGGCGTAGGCTGTCATGGTCGCCGTCGGCGCCAGCCGCACCGAACCACGGTGGCTGCCCCTGACCCCCTGGGAGAAATAGCTGTGCCTGGAGAGAACCTCACCCGTGTCGAAGCGCAAGAACGTCGCGAGATCATCGACACCTCGTCGTACGAGATCTCACTCGATCTGACGAAGGGCGCCGAAGTCTTCGGCTCACGCAGTGTTGTGCGCTTCAGCGCGAAGCCGGGAAGCTTCACCTTCATCGACCTGATCGCGAGCGAGGTTCGCGAGATCTCGCTCAATGGTGAGCAGCTCGACCCGGGTGAGGTATTCGCGGATTCACGCATCGCTCTGGCCGGGCTCCAGGAGGAGAACGTGCTGGTCGTCGACGCCGACTGCCGGTACACCAACACGGGCGAGGGGCTGCATCGATTCGTCGATCCTGTTGACGACGAGGTGTACCTGTACTCGCAGTTCGAGGTTCCTGACTCGCGACGCGTGTTCGCGGTGTTTGAGCAGCCTGATCTGAAAGCGACGTTCCAGTTCACGGTCACGAGTCCCGACAC
>NZ_JAJUFV010000106.1 GCF_029263575.1 Microbacterium sp.
AGGGCGCGGATCGGCGCCCGCAGAGAGCCGCCGGTCATGATCACTTCGTTGTCTGACGACGACACGAATGCCTCCGCGACGGGCAGCGAGTTGGTGATGATCGTGAGCCCGCTGCGCGTGCGGAGGATATTGGCGAAGGCCTCGGTGGTCGTGCCGGGGCCGACGATGACGACGTCACCGTCTCGTACGAGGGAGGCGGCCAGGCGGCCGATCGCCTGCTTCTCGCTCATCGCCTGGCCGATCTTCTCGACGTAGGAGGTCTCCGGTGAGGACACGTCTGCGATCGCGCCGCCGTGCGTGCGCGTGAGGAGCCCGAGAGAGGCGAGATGGTCGAGGTCGCGACGAATCGTGACGGACGAGATCGACATGCGTTCGGCGAGCGCGGTGATCGACACTGCTCCGTCTTGGTGGAGGATCTCGAGGATCATATTCCGTCGTTGTGCTGCGATCACAACACAAACGATACATTCAAAATGACGCTTACTGATAGATTTCGACAACATTCGTGCAGGAAGTTGTTCGAGTGCTCATCGGTGAACACGTGGCGCAAAGAAGTGCCCGCCATCTGTAACGATGGCGGGCACCTCCGCGGACCGTGATGGGTCAGCGCCCTACGGCTTCGCCCTCCGGAACGCCAGGAACGAAACCCCCGACAGTGCGGCGATGACGACGAGTCCCCACAGCGAGAGTCCGATCGCACCGAGCTCGGCGAACATGGTCCAGAACTGGATCCACAGTTCGAGCCGCGTGATCATGAAGATGAGCGCGAGCAGCGCGAGCACGAGCACGAAGCTCACGATGGTGAGCACCACGGGACCCCAGCTCTTGTAGATCGTCGCCCCGGTGAAGCCGATCACGAAGAAGAACAGCGCCAGGGTGAAGTAGGCGAGGAAGGCACCGAGGGGGCCGGCCTCCCACATCCACGGCAGATGGAACACGTAGCCGTTGACGCCATAGCCGTTCGTGAGCATCTCAATTCCGCCGCCGATCAAGAACAGCACACCCATGAATGCGCTGCCGAGGATCGCCGCGAAGAGGGTTCCGACGAAGAAGTCGCGGCGGGTGATGCTCAGCGCCTGCGAGAACGGGAACGTGAGCGTCATCGCGGTCAGGCCGGTGCCGAAGAACACCCACAGCGGCGCCTGACCACCTCCGCCGTACTTCGGGCCATCGATGGGGATCATGGCGTAGATGATGACGGACACGACAACCGCTCCGGCGAGGACGATCAGCGGCACCCAGATGAAAGTCTGCTTGTTGATCAGTTGCAGACGAACGACGTTGAGTGTGCGAGACATCAGCGAACCTCCTTGGTGTCGGTGACGACGTGTGAGCTGGGGCCGGATTTCTGGCCGGCGCTGGCCTTCTGCGTGAGGCGGACGATGAGCTGTTGCAGTGAGACGGGTGCGAGATCGAGACCGGATGCCGCGACCTCGGCGCGCTCCTCATCGGAGAGCGTGCCGAATACAGTGACGGATGCCACGCGCCCCAGCACTTCGCGGTGCAGCACTTCGCGCCCCTGAACCCAGGCGTCGACCTTGTCGGAATCGCCCACGACGGTCACGGCACGGTCGCGTACGGCATCCGTGTGCTCGTCCATCAGGATCTGGCCGTCATCGATGACGATGACGTGTTCGATGAGGTTCGAAACCTCGTCGATCAGGTGCGACGACAGGATGATCGTGCGCGGGTACTCGGCGTAGTCTTCGAGCAGCCGGTCGTAGAAGATCTGCCGGGCGACCGCGTCGAGGCCGAGGTAGGGCTCGTCGAAGAACGTGATCTCGGCGCGGGACGCGAGACCGATGATGACGCCGACGGCCGAGAGCTGCCCGCGAGAGAGCTTCTTGATCGTCTGCTTCATCGGCAGCTGGAACTCTTCGATCAGCTGCTCGGCGAACCCCTGATCCCAGTTCTTGAAGAACAGGCTCGCTGCTTTGAACGCGTGGCGCGGTGTCGCGTCATCCGGATACTTCTGGCTCTCCCGGACGAAGCAGATGCGGCTGAGCACGCGCGAGTTCTCGTAGGGGTGCTCACCGAACACCTTCACAGTGCCCGCAGATTCGAAGTTCTGCGCCGTGAGGATCGACATGAGTGTCGTCTTGCCAGCGCCGTTGCGTCCGAGCAGGCCGTAGATCGCGTTTCCTTCGATGGACAGTGACACGCCTGCGAGCGCATTCTTGTCCTTGTAACGCTTGGTGAGGTTGTTCACCTCGATGACCGCGGTCATGCGGGGTTCCCTTCGGTATTGGCGGATGCTGCAGCGCGTTCACGCAGCAGCGTTGCGAGGTCTTCGGGGCCGAGTCCGAGCGTGCGGGCTTCGGCGAGGAGAGGGTCGATGTAGCGGTCGGCGAATGCGGAGCGCCGTTCGCCGAGCAGCAGTTCGTGGGCGCCGGCGGCGACGAACATGCCGATGCCTCGTTGTTTGTACAGCACTCCCTTGTCGGTGAGCATCGCGACTCCCTTCGCGGCGGTGGCGGGGTTGATGCGGTAGAAGGCGGCGAGCTCGTTCGTCGACGGAGCCTTGCTCTCTTCGGCGAGTGAGCCGTCGAGGATCTGGTCCTCGATCTGCTCCGCGATCTGGATGAAGAGCGCCTTGCCTTCTTCGATCACGATGCCTCCTCTGGTTATGTGGTTAATTACTCGACTAGGTAACCACCTAACCCGCCTCATGTCAAGACACAGAAATTCGCCCCGCTCGGCAGGAGCGGGACGAATTCAGGTGCGAGGCTCTCAGCCGCGCAGGTCTCGCGAGCGCAGCGCGAGGGCGGATGCCGCGGCCAGTGCCGCAGCGATCCCCCAGGTCAGCGCGAGACCTGCGGCATCCGCCCCCTCTGCCAGAGGCGACTGGCGGAACACCCATGCGTAGGGCGAGATCGCGTTCAGCCATTCCAAGTCGTCGGACTGCTTCGCCACAGCCTGCAGGATGTATCCGAGCACCGCGATGCCTGCGCCGACCCCTGTGGCCCAGATCTTGCGCCCGGTCGCCGCTCCGGCGAACAGGGCGGCAGCAGCGGTGAGGAAGGCGAGCCCGGTCATCGCAGCGCTGGCGTCGATGAGGCGGGCAGGTTCGAGCTCGAGCTCGCTTGGGCCATTGAGCGCCCACACGACGAGAGCCGAGAACACGCCCAGCCAGACGAGGCGAACGAGCACCGCGAGCGCCGATTCGAGCGCATACCTGCCGCGGCCGATGCCGTGGGCGAGATCGAGTTCGGCACGGCCGCTCTCTTCAGCGCCTGCGATCGCCGCGGAACCCCAGACGACAGCGGCGATCGTGAGCAGCAGGAAGCCCATCTGCGCGTAATAGGTGCTCTGCACGTAGCCGGCGCCGCTGGCGAGCTGGTCGTAGCCGAGCGTCGCGACGAGTTCTTCGGGCAGCGAGTCGATGAGGTTCTGGAGGTCGGCGCTCGCCCCGAACGACGGATACAGCGGCAGGTAGAGAAAGAGCACGGCGGCGATGCCGATCGACCAGCCCACGAGGCTGCGCCATGATTCGCGGATGCTGCGCCGCAACACCGGCAGGATGCTACGCATGCTCGCCCCCGTAGAGACGCAGCACCGATTCCTCGAGGTCGGGCTCTTCGACGGTGAGCTCCTGCACCTCGTACCGAGCCAGCAGCTTGACGAGAGGATCAATCGTTCCCTCGATGGTCGCTGTCAGCTGGACTCCCTCGTTTCCTGAGTCGCCCGGGCCGTCCCTTGAGTCGCCCGCTCCGTCCCCTGAGCGGGGCCCACGCGTGCCAGAGGCTCCTGGCGACGCGCGGCGTCGACTGGACGGGGACGAGGGGATCGAGGGGTCGGCGTCCAGACGCTGCACCCCCGGGATCTTCTCGAAGGCGGCGCGGGTGGCCGCGGCATCCGTCCCCGCGATGCGCACGCGAACGCGGCGCACAGACCCGAGACGCAGCGAGGCGACGTCTCCCTCGGCGACGATCCGACCCGAGCTGAGCACGGCCACATCGTCGGCGGTCTGCTGAATCTCACTGAGCACGTGCGAGCTGAGCAGCACGGTCTGTCCGACGTCTCGCGCTTCGCGCACAAGCTGCAGGAACTCGCGCTGCATGAGTGGATCGAGTCCGCTGGTCGGCTCGTCGAGGATGAGCAGTTCGGGCCGATGCATGAACGCCTGGATGAGTCCGACCTTCTGCTTGTTGCCCTTCGACAGCGTGCGCACGGGGCGGTTCAGGTCGACGCCGAGCCGGTCGGCGAGCTCGCCCGCGTGCCGCAGGGTGGATGCTGTCTTGCCGCTGTCGCCGGAAACCTCGGCGTAGAACGCGAGCAGCCGATGGCCGCTGGCGCGTCCTTCGAGCTGCAGCTCTCCGGGTACGTATCCGATCCGGCGACGCAGTGCCGCTCCGCCCGCGCGTGGCTCGGTGCCGAGAACGCGCACCTCGCCCGAGGTAGGTCGAATCGTGTCGATCAGCGTGCGAATCGTCGTCGTCTTCCCGGCGCCGTTGGGCCCGATGAGTCCGAAGACGCTGCCGGTCGCCACGCGCAGGTCGAGCTCGTGCACAGCGGTGCGGCGGCCGTAGCGTTTGTTCAGTCCGCTGATCTCGACGGCGGCAGTCATGGCTTCTCCTTGTCTGTGGCGGATGGCGGGGTGTCCGCAGACGTTGCGGGGTCTGTGGGTGGCGCGGCGTCCGTGGATGGCGCGGTGGTCGGCGCCTGCGGTGACCCCAGCGCCGCGCGGGTGCCCTGCAGAAACGCATCTGTCTTGTAGATGCCGTGGGTGAGCAGCTCCATCGTGGGCAGCGTCGAGCGCAGCATGCCCGCAGAACTGAGCTGATCCTGACCGAGAGCACGGGCGATCTGCGCGCGCATCACGACAGGCCCGAGGCCCATGAGGGCGAGCAGCAGCGCCGTCATCTCGGGATCGCTCATGGGCTCGAGCAGGTCGGCCGTGCGCTGATCGTCGAGCATCTTTCGTGTGCCCGCGAGGATGCTGTCGAACAGGCGATCTGCGGCCGACGAGCCGTCGGTGAGCATGCGCCCGAGGTAGTCGATGTAGGGGCCGTATCGATCGAGGTCATTGAGAGCGGCCTGGATGCGTTCGCCTGTCGGGGCGTCGATGAGGTCGTGATTCTCATCGGTGAATACCTCGGCGATGTACTCATCGCAGATGCGGCGCAGTTCGGACTTGTCGCTGAAGTGGTGCACGATCAGCGCCGGGCTGACGCCGGCCTCGCGTGCGATCGAGCGCAGGCTGGTGCCGTCGAAGCCGCCGCGCGCGAACGCGGCGATCGCCGTCTCGCGGATGCGGGCGCGGGTGGTGAGGTCCTCAGAGGCCGAACGCATGTACAGCAGACTAAACGCATGTTCAAAGTATGTCAATGGCGACGCACCCGACGACGGCGCTTCTACTCTGGTGGGGTGACGTTCTCGTACTCGGCGCTGCGCCGCTTCCCCGATGTGGAGGCGCCGAACCTGCAGGCGTGGGACGCCACAGACGAACTGCTCGTGCAGCACGCCCTCGCCACTGACCTGTCCGGCCATGAGCTCGTCGTCGTCGGTGATGAGTACGGCGCGATCACGCTCGGGCTGACGGACGCCGGTCGACACGGCGTCCGCGTGCACCAGGATTCCGCGACCGGACGCCTCGCCCTGGCCCGAAATGCGCACGCGCTCGAGCTCACCGGATTCGTCTCGCACGAGCTCGAACCCGCACTGCTGCGCGGTGCTCGCCTGGTGCTGGTGCAGTTGCCGAAGGCGCTGGCGGCATTGGACGAGATGGCGGATGCGGTCGCCCGCTGGTCCGCGCCCGACGTCGTGCTCGTGGCCGGAGGCCGGGTGAAGCACATGACGCTGGCGCAGAACGACGTGCTCACTCGCAGCTTCACCCGGGTGCAGCCGCAGCGCGCCGAGCGGAAGTCGCGGTTAATCGTGGCCAGCGGTGCCCAGGCCATCGCTGACCGGTCGCCCTTCCCCGTCGCTGAACCGGTCGTCGTGCCCGGCCTCGCCGAGCCGCTCGTGCTCTGCGCGCACGGCGGAGCCTTCGCCGGAGCGCGCCTCGACATCGGCACGCGCGTGCTGCTTGACGTGCTCGCCGACGCACAACTCAGCAAAGATCGGCCAGACCGAGCCGAAACAGCCCCAGATCGGGCTGAAGTCGACGATTCTGAAGGAGTTGTGCACCCGCGACCTCGCGCGGTCCTCGACCTCGGCTGCGGTACGGGCGCGCTCGCCGCCTGGTACGCACTCCTCCACCCCTCGGCCCGTGTCACCGCGACCGATCGCTCGGCGGCGGCCGTGGCATCCGCTCGGCAGACGATGATCGCGAACGGTGTCGCCGATCGCGTCGCCGTGACGCACGATGATGCGGGCGCGGAGCTGCCCGAGGCATCCGCTGACCTGATCTTGCTCAACCCGCCGTTTCATCTCGGTGCGAGCGTGCACACAGGCGCGGCGACGCGGCTGTTCGAGGCATCCGCTCGGCTGCTGAAGCCCGGCGGCGAACTGCTCACCGTCTACAACTCGTCGCTGGGCTACCGTGCCGATCTCACCCGATTCATCGGCGAGACGGTGCAATTGCGCCGCACGCCGAAATTCACGGTCACGCGCAGCGTTCGTCGCTGATTCGCGCAGCATATGATTGTCGACATTATGTAGAATCCCCGTTCAGCCGAGAAAAACCCACACCGTTAGCGGAACGAGATTTGCCACTGACCGGCCATTTTGTTACTTTGAAATGTAGGCCTTTCGGCCTGTAGACCAGTCCGCGAACGCGTTTCTTCTCCAGAATGAACAGCATCTGAAGGGGCGCGGTCGTACGGTTGAAGTTCTTGCGGGAGTGCCGAATCTTTCGCCAGTGTCGTGCAGCAAGAGTGCTGAGATGGCCAGGAAACTCGACCCGGACGTAACCGAAGCCCGCTCCTGAGACCCGAGAAATCAGCGAGCTGCCGGGGGAAAACGTGACCGAAACCGTTCTCGAAGCGCACCATCTATTCAAAGTCTTCGGAAGAAATCCACAGCAGGCCGTTCGCCGGTTGAAGGCCGGTGAGAGCCGCGATGAGGTGCGCGACGCCGGAACAGCCGCGGTCATCGACGCCAGCTTCGAGGTGAAGCGCGGCGAGATCTTCGTCATCATGGGCCTGTCCGGCTCGGGTAAGTCGACGATCATCCGCATGCTCAACGGGCTGCACGACATCACCGACGGCACCGTCGTGATCAACGGCGACCAGATCACCGGCGTCCCGGCATCGCGTCTGCGCGAGATCCGCCGCGAGAACGTGTCGATGGTTTTCCAGCACTTCGCGCTGCTGCCGCATCGGTCCGTGGCAGACAACGTCGCGTACCCGCTCGAGCTGAAGGGCGTGCCGCGCGACGAGCGTCTCGCGAAGGCCGACGAGGTGCTCGAGATGGTCGGGCTCGCCGGGTGGGGTGACAAGCTGCCCAGCCAGCTGTCCGGCGGTATGCAGCAGCGCGTCGGCATCGCCCGCGCGCTGGCCGCAGACACCGAGATCATGCTGATGGACGAGGCGTTCAGCGCCCTCGACCCGCTGATTCGCCGCGAGATGCAAGAGCAGCTGGTCGAGCTGCAGCAGAAGCTGCGCAAGACCATCGTGTTCATCACCCACGACCTGAACGAGGCGATGTTCCTCGGCGACCGCATCGCGGTCATGCGTGACGGTCGCATCGTTCAGATCGGCACGCCGGAAGACATCCTCACCGACCCGGCCAACGACTACGTCGAGCAGTTCGTGCAAGACGTCGACCGCGCTCGCGTGCTCACCGCCGGCAACGTCATGGAGCGTCCGCGTGCGGTCGTTCCCGAGAGCGGCGGACCGCGCGCCGCGCTGCGCGAGATGCGCGACGCGTATTCCTCCGCCGTCTACGTCGTCGGACGCGACCGCAAGCTGCTGGGAATGATCACCGACCGCGACGCGGTCAAGCTGATCCGCAAGGGAGAGAGCGCGCTCGGCCCGATCCTCAAACCCGTGCCGCAGAGCGTGAACGAATCCGACGTGCTGGCCGACCTGTTCGTGCCGGCCGCCGAGTCACGACTGCCCCTGGCGGTCACGGATGCCGACGATCGCCTCGTCGGCGTCATCCCGCGCGTGACGCTGCTGGCGGCCCTTGGCCCCGGACCGAACGCGACCGGCGAGCTGACAATCCCGCTGCAGCCCATGCCGACCACGGTCATCGACGAGGTGCTCGGTGATGCCCCAGGCGAAGCGTCGGCCACCAACACAGAGGAGGTGCGCTGATGGATGGGTTCCGCCTTCCCATCGGGGATGCCGCAGATGTCGCGGTCGACTGGATCCGTGACAATCTCAAGTTCCTACTCGACATCATCTCGAACATCGTCGGATTTCTCGTCGAGGGTCTCGCCGATCTGCTGAACTTCCTGCCGTCACCGGTGATGATCGTGTTCTTTGCCTTGATCGCCTGGCTGTTGCGGTCGTGGCAACTCGCCGTGGGCACTGCGGTGACGTTCACCATCATCGTCGGCATGGATCAGTGGGACCATGCCATGGAGACGCTCGCGCTGGTGCTCATCGCTACACTGGTAACGGTTGCTATATCGGTGCCGCTCGGTATATGGGCGGCACGTAATGACCGGGTCAGCGCAGCCGTGAAACCTGTGCTCGACTTCATGCAGACGATGCCGTCCATGGTTTATCTGATCCCGGTGATCGTGTTCTTCGGCGTGGGATTCGTGCCCGGTGTCATTGCGACCGTGATTTTCTCGTTGCCTCCCGGTGTGCGCCTCACTGAGCTCGGCATCCGCGGGGTGGACTCGGAGACCGTCGAAGCCGGGCAAGCGTTCGGCGCCGCTCCCAGCCAGATCTTGCGCGGTATCCAATTGCCTCTGGCGATGCCCACGATCATGGCCGGCATCAACCAGGTCATCATGCTCGCCCTGTCGATGGCCGTCATCGCCGGTATCGGCGGCGCGAACGGCCTCGGAAAGGAAGTCGCCGCGGCGTTGTCGACGATCAATGTCCCGCAGGGCGTCGAAGCGGGTCTTGGCGTGGTCTTCATCGCAATCTTCCTCGACCGCGTCACCGCGGCGATGGGCAATCCGAACGATTACAAGTCGTCGTTGCTCGGCGCGATTTCGCGCCGGCGCGCAGCCCAGCGTGCAGCGAAAGCGGATGCCGCGGCTCAGCCCGTCTCCGCATAATCTCCCCTATCCATACGAAACGCAGCAGAACATACGAAAGGAAGCACCATGAAGAAATTCCGGCACATCACAGCCGCAGTTGCTCTCGGTACCGTCGCATCCCTCGCCCTCGCCGGTTGTGCGGGTGGCAGCGACAACGGTGACAACGGAGACAGCGGCGACAACGGTGACTTGGGCACGATCACCCTCGGCTACCTGCCCAGCTGGACCGACGGCCTGAGCATGGCGTACCTTGCACAGGACCAGCTCGAGAAGCTCGGCTACACCGTCGAGATGGAAGAGATGACCGAGGCGGGCCCGCTCTACACCGGTCTGGCTCGTGGCGACTTCGACGTCTACCCTTCGGCATGGCCCGAGGTCACCCACGCTGAGTACATGGAAGAGTACGGCGATGACCTGGAAGACCTCGGCGCCTACTACGACGGTGCCGTACTGACGCTCGCCGTCCCGACCTACATGGACGACATCAATTCAATCGAAGACCTCAAGGGTCAGGCTGACCGTTTCGACGGCAAGATCACTGGCATCGAGCCAGGCGCCGGTCTCACCGGTGTGACGCAGGATTCCGCTATGCCGGAGTACGGCCTTGACGGCGAGTACGAGCTGCTCACTTCGTCGACCGCGGGCATGCTCGCCGAGCTCGACACCGCCTACGCGGCCGAGGAAGACATCGTCGTGACCCTGTGGCGTCCGTTCTGGGCCTACAACTCGTGGGAGATGAAGGACCTCGAAGACCCGAAGGGTGCGATGGGCGAGCCAGAGACGCTCAACTTCATCGCGCACGCCGGCACCAGCGATGAGTTCCCCGAGGCCTCTGAGCTGTTCGGCAAGATCAAGCTGGACGACGACCAGTACGGTGCGCTCGAGGGCCTCGTCACCTCTGATGAGTACGAGGGCGACCCCGAGGCTGCTGTCGACGCGTGGATCGAAGAGAACGGCGACCAGTTCGACTGGCTCGTTACCGAGTAATACTGACGTTCACCTGTGAGTGAGGGCGCCGCGACTTCGGTCGCGGCGCCCTTTCTCTCGTTCTGACGCCGCTCGTCGTGCACAACTCCTCAAAGAACGCGGGGTCCGGCCCAAATCCGACCGAACAGCCGCTCGAAGCAACGGCTTTTGAGGAGTTGTGCACGCGCGTACCGTGGCACATATGGACGGATTCGCCGCTGTCGACTTCGGATTCGCGCGTGAGATGCTCCAGCGTGGCATCGCGGCG
>NZ_JAJUFV010000107.1 GCF_029263575.1 Microbacterium sp.
ACTCGTCATGCCCGGGTTCATCGACGCGCACTCGCACGCCGACGGACTGCTGCGTGACGAGAGCGTGCAGCGCTCGCTGCTGCGCCAGGGAGTGACCTCGGTCATCGTCGGACAGGACGGCGTCTCATACGCCCCCGGCGACGGCGCCTACGCGAGCGAGTACTTCGCCGCCATCAACGGCCCGCATCCGACCTACACCGGCGGCGGCGTGAGCGCCTACCTTGATGCCGCCGACGGCACCTCCCGCGTGAACGCGGCCTACCTGGTGCCCGCCGGCACCGTGCGGTTCGAGGTCTGCGGACGCTCGCAGACCCCCGCCGACGATGCCCAGCGCGACGCCATGGTGGCGCTGGTGCGTGAGGGGATGAGCGACGGAGCGGTGGGGCTGTCGACGGGACTCGACTACGTTCCCGGCATCTTCCAGAGCGCCGATGAGATCGCCGCGCTGTGCGCGCCGGTGGTCGAAGCGCGCGGCGTCTACGTCAGCCACATGCGTGGCGGCTACGAGGCGAACTCCGCCGCCGGCATCGACGAGATTGCGCACATCTCACGCGGCGCGGCAGCCGAAACTGGCAGTCGCCTGCGCGTGCACGTGTCGCACTTCCACGCCGAAGCAGACATCCTGCTCGCGCAACTCGATGCGCTTGCGGCATCCGATATCGACACGACCTTCGACGCCTACCCGTACATCCGCGGCTGCAGCCTCATGGGCATGCCGCTGCTGCCACCCGAGCTTTCCGCGCGTCCGGTCGACGACATCATGCAGGCGCTGGGGGATCCGGCGCAGCGCGAGCAGCTGCGCACCGACTGGTTCCCGCGCATCGCGAACAACCCGAGCCTCGGGCCCGAATGGCCGCACATGATCTCGCTGTCGCACCTGGCCGCGCCCGAGTTGGCGTGGGCGCACGGCCTGACGCTCGCGCAGGCGGCCGAACGCGCGGGCGCTGATGTGATCGACTTCGTGCTCGACACGCTTCGCGCGTGCCGGTTGCAGGCGAACATCGTCATGGCTGTGCGGTACGAGCGTCCCGTCGCCGAGCTCGCGCGCATCTTCGCGCACCCGGCGCACATGGGCGGCTCCGACGGCATCTTCATCGGCGCGCATCCGCACCCGCGCGCTCGCGGGTCGTTCGCGCAGTTCCTGCGCACCTACGTGCGTGAGACGGGCACCTGGTCGTGGGCGGATGCCGTGCAGCACCTGTCTGCCGCGCCCGCCGCACGCTTCAGCCTCGGTCGCCGGGGAGTCGTCGAGCCCGGCGCGGCCGCCGACCTCATCGTCGTGCGGCCGGATGCCGTCACGGATGCCTCGACCTATGCCGAGCCGCTTTACGACGCCGTCGGAATCGACGACGTGCTCGTCGCGGGTGTGCCGGTGCTGGTGGCGGGCGAGCTCGTCGCCGCGGCATCCGATTCCCCGCTTCCCGGTCGCGGACTGCGACGGGAGAAGACCGACCATCAACCATCCACAGAACGGAGCAACATATGAGCAAGACCGCCGTCCACACCACCAACGCGCCCCAGCCGGCAGGCCCCTACAGCCAGGGAATCAGCGCGAACGGGTTCTTCTACACCGCCGGGTTCGGGCCGCAGGATCCGGCCACCGGCGAGAAGTCTGACGACGTGCGCGAGCAGACCCGTCAGGTGCTGCGCAACGTCAGCGCCGTGCTCGCCGAGCAGGGCCTGACGCTTGACGACTGCGTCAAGACGACCGTGCACCTGGCCGACCTGGCCGACTTCGCCGAGTTCAACGAGGCGTACAAAGAGTTCTTCTCCGAGCCGTACCCGGTGCGCACGACCGTCGGATCGCAGCTGGCGAACATCCTCGTCGAGATCGACGTGGTCGCCGCGATCCCCCAGGGCTGAAGCCACGTCGTCATGCACGCCGCTGGCCGGGGATAATGGGCGAATGAGCACTCCTGTGAGCATCCCCGGCTGGCGACACCTCTATTCCGGCAAGGTCCGTGACCTGTATGCCTCATCGGATGCCGCCGACACGCGCATCCTCGTCGTGGCATCCGACCGTGTCAGCGCGTTCGATTTCGTGCTGGAGCCGGGAATCCCGAACAAGGGCGCGCTGCTCACGCAGCTGAGCCGCTGGTGGTTCGAGCAGCTCGACTTTCCGAACCACCTCGTCGAGGGTGAGATTCCGGCATCCGTCGCCGACCGCGCGATGCTCGCCCAGTCGTTGGAGATGCTGCCGATCGAATGCGTCGTGCGCGGATACATCACCGGCACCGGCTGGGCCGAGTACCAAGAACACGGCACCGTGTGCGGCATCGAGCTGCCCGCGGGGTTGCAGAACGGCGACCGGCTTCCCGAGCCGCTGTTCACGCCCGCCTACAAAGCGCCGATGGGCGAGCACGACGAGAACATCACGTTCGAGCGCGTGGTCGAGCTGGTGGGCGCCGAGCGTGCCGCCGATCTGCGCGACACGTCGCTGGCGATCTACGCGCGTGCGTCGGCGATCGCGGAGCAGCGCGGCGTCATCCTCGCCGACACCAAGTTCGAATTCGGGACGGATGCCGACGGCACGCTGCGTCTGGCCGACGAAGTGCTTACGAGCGATTCATCCCGGTACTGGGATGCCGCTGCGTGGCAGTCGGGCATGACCCCGGCTGAGCGGATGGCGAGCTTCGATAAGCAGATCGTGCGCGACTGGCTCGCCGCGAACTGGGACAAGCAGGGCGAGCCGCCCGTGCTCCCCGACGAGATCGTCCAGCGCACCGCCGACCGCTACCGCGAACTCATCGAACGACTGACCGCGTAAGGGCGTTGCGGGGGTCGCGCTTTCGGCTCGCCTGCGGCTCGCTCAAGCCGTTTCGGCTCGCTTCGCTCGCTCAACGCCCCGAAGCAGCGCAGGAGCCCCCGTCCCCGAACCCCGCGGGCCGTTGAGCGAAGGAGCCACAGGCCCCGAAGACGAAACGGACTGAGCGAGCGTCAGCGAGTCGAAGCCTGCTACGCCCCCACCCGCACATCCGTGTGAATGAAGTCGTCGCCCTTGAACAGCAGCGGCTCGTCCCGCGCGATCGCGAGTGCGTAACTGAAGCAGTCACCGTAGTTGAGTTTCGCCGGGCTGCCGGAGCCGCGTCCGTAGCGCTCATAGGCGTCGCTGGCGATGAGCGCCTGATGTTCGTCGACCGCGACGATCTCGGTAGTTTGGAGCGCCTGGCGCAATTCGTTCAGACCAGCGGCGCCCTTTCGCGAACGAACAACGATCTCGGACTCCACCACGGTGGCCGCCGAGATAGCCGTGCTCTCCTGCTCCAGCACGCGACGGAACCGTTGCGCCTCGGGTTCTGCGAGCATCACGGCGACCAGCGCCGATGTGTCGACGATCACCGGGGGAGCCCCGTTTCGTCGTACATGTCATCCATGATCTCTTCGTAGCTTGGCCCGACATCGGGCAATGCCTGCAAACGCTCAATGGCTGCACCTATGGCCGCTGCGCGTTCATCGCGCAGCCGCTGCCCTTCCTCGCCCACCTCATCGAGCCTGCGCCGCACAGCATCTTCAACCGCGCTCGTCTGGCTCTGCCCAGTGAGCTCGGCAAGCCGGCGCACCATCTCGTGCACCCGTTCGTTCTTGATGTTGAGGCTCATGGCACCCATTGTCCCGCCTTTCTACCCTTACCGCCACCTTTCTACCCTCGGCATCCGACATCGCATGCGGGCGCGGGCGCACGGCATCCGCCTGCGTTCTCGGTAATGTTGCTCCGACCCTAAATAAGAGGAGCCCCGCATGCCCCTGTGGAAGATTCACGGCGATGGGCGCAACGTCGCCCCCGACAAAGTCGTCGCACCCGATGAGCGTCTGAACTGGCCGGCAACGTTCGCGATCGGCGCGCAGCACGTCGTGGCGATGTTCGGCGCCACCTTCCTTGTGCCGATCATCACCGGCTTTCCGGTCTCGACGACCCTGCTGTTCTCTGGCGTCGGAACGCTGCTGTTCCTGCTGCTCACCCGCAACAAGCTCCCCAGCTACCTGGGTTCATCGTTCGCGTTCCTCGCGCCGATCACCGCGCTCAACGGCGGCAACGCGCTCGAGACGCCCGAGCAGATCACGCAGGCCCTCGTGGGTGTCGTCGTGGTCGGTGTGCTGCTAGCCGGTGTCGGTTTTCTCGTGCAGGCGGTCGGCAGCGGATGGATCGACAAATTCATGCCGCCCGTCGTCGCCGGTTCGATCGTCGCCCTGATCGGGTTCAACCTCGCCCCGACCGCGTGGCTCAACTTCTCGGCGCAGCCGGAGCTGGCAACCGTCACTCTCGCCGCCGTCGTGCTGTTCAGCGTGCTCTTTCGCGGGTTTCTGGGGCGCATCTCGATCTTCCTCGGAGTGATCGTCGGATACGTCGTCGCACTGTTCACCGGACAGGTGAACTTCGAGGGCGTGGCGGATGCCGCGTGGATCGGTGTGCCCGACATTCACCTGGCGGCTGTGACGAACCCTGACTCGTGGGTGTTCGTGCCGATGTTCCTGCCCGTCGTGCTCGTGCTGATCGCTGAGAACGTCGGCCACGTGCGCGGTGTCGCCACCATGACGAACGACCCCTCGATCAACAAGCACACCGGCCGTGCGCTCGTCGCCGACGGCCTGGCGACGACGCTCGCGGGTGGCTTCGGCGGCTCGGCGACGACGACCTACGGCGAGAACATCGGCGTCATGGCCGCGACACGCGTGTACTCGACCGCCGCGTACTGGGTGGCCGGCGGTGCGGCCATTCTGCTGGCGTTCTCGCCCAAGGTCGGGGTGATCTTCAGCACGATTCCTGCCGGAGTGCTCGGCGGCGTGACGACCGCGCTGTACGGCCTCATCGGCGTGATCGGCATCAAGATCTGGGTCGACAACCGGGTCGACTTCTCCCGCCCGGTCAACCAGTACACCGTCGCGGTGTCGTTCGTGATGGCCGTCGGCGGATTCGCCATGAGCTGGGGCGCGTTCCAGCTCGGCGCGATCGTGTTGGGCACGGTCGCAGCTCTGGTGATCTATCACCTCGGCAATGCGATCGCCAGGTGGCGCAAGTCTGGTGCGGATGACGGCGGGCCGATCCCGGCCGTCGGGCCCATGGGTGGCGACCCTCTGGACGGCTGATCCCGGCGCGCGTCGGCCTCGCGCCTGTCACGAATGTCGGAGCCTGTTACATCTACCGGAGGAACTCACACGAAACCTCCCGCAGGTGCAACAGCATCCGACGGGTGTAACAGGGCATGCCCGCCCGGCCGGCCCCGAGCCTCACCGCACGCGGAAGCGAACGCGCGCACCCGGCGGCAGCTGCCCGGCCAGGTCGATGAAGCCGTCGGTGAGCGCGCCGATGATCGGATAGCCGCCGGTGAGCGGATGATCGGGGCCGAACAGCACGGGCTGCCCATCGAGCGGCACCTGAATCGCGCCGGTCACCGCCCCCTCGCTCGGCAGTTCACCGGCGGTCGCACGCTCGAGCGGAACGTCACCCTGCAGGCGGATGCCGACGCGGTCGGAGCGCGGAGTGACAACCCATTCCTGCGTCGTGAGGTTGTGCCGAGCGGATGCCGTGAACCAGTCATCGCGCGGACCGAGAGTGATCTCGAGCTCGACGAGATCGCCGGATGCCGGGAGTGCCCGTGGCTGCGCGTCAGGCGCGACCGCCCGCTCTGCCGCATCGCCGACCGCGACGATGTCTCCCGCGGCGAGCGCAGCAGGACCGAGTCCGGCGAGTGTGTCGGTTGAATGGCTTCCCAGGGCGGGTGGCATGTCGATTCCGCCGCGGACGCCGATAATGTAGCGGAGGCCGTGGGTCGGATGCCCGAGGGTGAGCTCGTCGCCGTCGGCGGTTGCGAACGGTGTGCCGAGTCGGATGCTACGGCTGAAGCCAGCGGCATCCGTCAAGGTGATATCTCCGAGGGCGCCGGTGACCGCGGCTACGCCGTTGCCATGGAAGCGCAGTGTCGGGCCTCCGATGCTCTCGAGCACCGCGGCGCCCCGGGCGTTGCCGACGGCGTGGTTCGCGTCGCGCATGGCCGTGCGGTCGGCGGCGCCGGATGCTGTGACGCCGAGGGCCGCGTGGCCCGGGCGTCCGCGGTCTTGAATGAGCAGTTGCAGTGAGTGGCGGATGACCTCGATGGTTGGAGAAGGCTTCGACTCGCCTTCTTCGGCGGCTGGGGTCAGCTTCGACTCGCCTTCGGCTCGCTCAACCCGTTTCGGCTCGCTCCGCTCGCTCAACGACCCGCGTGACTGGCTCTCACTCTCCCTCCCCCGGGGCGAGCCCTCGGTCAAGGCCCCAGAGGGCTGCTGCGGGTCGTTGAGCGAAGGCCGCACCGCGGCCGCAGTCGAAACGGGCTGAGCGAACGAAGCGAGTCGAAGCCCCTCCCCCTCGGCTCGCTCGAACTTCACCAACGCCCCCGACACGAGCAACGCCGGTGGGTTGCGGTCGATGTCCCACATGACGGCATCCGAGCGTCCGATGAGTTGCCAGCCGCCGGGGCTCTCTCGGGGATACACACCTGTGAATGCTCCGGCGAGCCCGACGGATCCGGCGGGGACGCGCGTGCGCGGCGACGAGCGGCGCGGCACGTCGAACAGCGCGTCCCCGCTGACGAGATATCCGAAGCCGGGGGCGAAGCCCGAGAACGCGACGTGCCAGTCGGCGGCGAGGTGTCGGTTCACGAGTTCTTCCGTGGATACTCCGAGAAGCGACGCGGTCGCGGCAAGGTCTTCCCCGTCGTACCGCACGGGAACGGTTACCTGGCGCGTGGGCGCGATGCGCTCAGCATCCGTCTGCGTCGCCTCGAGAACCGAGGCGAGTTCCGCGGCCGTGACCCGCAGCGGGTCGAATCGCACGAGCACGGTGCGTGCGCCGGGGATGCGTTCAACGATTCCAGGAACGTCGTCCCAGGCGAGGTTGAGGCGCATCGCCTCGTCGAGATCGGCCGCTTCGACGAGAAGCGCGTGATCGGATGCCGTGAGGATGCGCATGGCGTCTCAGTTCGCTGTGCCGGATGCTGGTAAGACGAACGGTGCGATCGTGATGCCGGCGGCTTGCAGCATCCGTTTCGTCTCGGCCGCCATCGCGACCGATCCGGGGCTGTCGCCGTGCACGCAGATCGACTGAGCGTCGACGCATACGTCCGTGCCGTCGATCGCGCGGATCATGCCGGTGTCGGCGAGGCGCAGCATCCGCTCGGCGACGACGGCGGGGTCGTGCAGCACGGCGCCGTCCTGTGTGCGTGGAACCAGTCGGCCATCTGGCAAGTAGGCGCGATCGGCGAAGGCTTCGGCCGCGACGGCGAGCCCGGCGTGCGCAGCAACATCGAGCGCGACGCCGCCGGCGAGGCCGAGCATCACCAGGCTCGGGTCGATGGCCTTGATCGCTGCGACGACGGCTCGGGCTTGCCGCTCGTCGCGGGCGATCGTGTTGTAGAGCGCGCCGTGCGGTTTGACGTAGGCGACGGTGCCGCCGACGGCAGCGGCGAGCCCCATCAGCGCGCCGAGCTGGTACTCGACGTGTGCTTGCAGGGTCGCCGAATCGATGTCGACTGCCGTGCGGCCGAAGTTGTCGTAGTCGCGGTAGCTGGGATGGGCGCCGATGGCGACGCCGCGCTGCACGGCGGCGGCGAGAGTCGAGCGGATGCCTTCGGGGCTGCCCGCGTGGAACCCGCACGACACGTTCGCGCTCGTGACGATGTCGAGCATCGCCGCATCATCGCTGATGATGCGTTCGGGCACGTTCTCGCCGAGGTCAGAGTTCAGATCGATCGTGGGCATTGTCACGCTCCGGCGCGGAGGAAAGCGAAGAGGGTCTACCCACGACGATACCGATGGGGGCGTTCGGATGGTCACGGGTGCGCTCGGGATGAGGTCGACGGTGGCATGCAGGCACTTGCCGAGAACGGTGAGCGCCTGGTTTCGGTGCGAAGGGTTTCGGCGGGGAGTTTCGGCAGGGCTGGTGGCGGCGTGTCTCGCCGGGGCCGAACTGCGATGCGGATCCTGCCGGAAACGATCGTTTTCGGCTGTCTCGCAACTAGTGGTTAGTACCTGGCAGGTTGCGAGACATAGATGTGAGACCCCGCACGCCCCGGAATCCAGTCGGCTGTTGTCAATGTCCGAAGTCATCGGCACTTCTGTCCGAAGTCCTCAACACTCGTGTGCGTCAGCCGATCGCGCGAGGTGGGGCGACTGTCTCGTATCCCATGGGATACGAGACGGTGAGCGTGTTTCGACGCGACCTCTGACGTCACCTCCGCGCTCTTTTCGGGCATGCCCAAGAAGCTATACGGGTCATCAAAATGACAAGGTTGATTTCTTCATTTGTGGCATCTAGGTGGTACATAGGTGTACCGTTTAGATGACACAAAGGTGGAGGTGAAGAGATGGCATGGTTCTTCCTGGTTTGGGGTTCATTGATCGCCGGCCTCGTGCTGTCTTTCGTATGGTGGCTGATCTGGGGGCGCAGGACGCGGCTCTCAGCTGGCAGTGTTGGTGTGATCTCCCTGGCGGCCGGTCTACTGCTCGTGGGCGCACAGGCTGTGGTGCGACTGATGGGCACTGGTGCAACGACGCTGTTGCCATCCGCTATCTCGCGCGAATTCTGGGACTGGTATGGGGACCATCGGTTCGCTGTGCCGCTATTGCTGGGAATTCTGGGCATGGTGGTCCTCGCGTTCCCTATCCGTGCCCGAAGTGGGAGAGGCGCTGCAGAGATCAAACCGCGAACACCAGTTAGTTTCTCGCGAAGAAGGTGGTTCATCACTCCAGCCCTGACGCTGGCGTTCATCCTCGTCTTGACGGTGATCGCCGGTATGGCGTCGCAGCCGGATTCCACGACAGGCGAGTACACGATGTACTTCGTCGACTTGGGCGGGGGGCGAGGTATGGGCACGGGCATCTATGGCTGGTTCTACTCCGTGCCGTGTCTGATCCTCACGGCTGTCATGATCATGGTCGCCATGTTCGATCTGTTCCTCATCGCCCGCCCCGCGCTGAATCGCAACGTAGCGCGGGACGAGAGCATACGGATGATTCGCACACGCAATGTTCTTGCTGTGGGCACCGGGGCTCTCCTCATGCATCTTGGAGTTGTCTTCGGCTCTCTCGCGGGAACCGCATCGGTGCGATCCTCGTTCCCGACTTCCGAGGGAAGCGTGGCGTTCTGGACGACGTTTGCCGCACTTGAGCCAGCGCTCGCGGGCGCGTCAAGTGTCACGGCTGCGGTCGGCATCGCCTTCTGGACTTCTGTTGCTCTGTCCGCCATACCGTCACGACGTTTGACTTCGCTCGCGGTCGAATCATGATGATCAGCTTGTCTGGTTCCGCGCCTCCCACGGAACAGATCCATGACCAGCTTCGCGGACTGGTTGCATCCGGACGGCTCGCGGCGGACGAGCGCCTTCCCTCGGTTCGTCAGCTCGCGAAGGACCTCGATGTCGCCCCAGGTACTGTCGCAAAGGCATACAAAGCACTCGAAGAAGAGGGGTTTGTCACCGCCCGAACCGGCGGAGGAACCCGCGTCAGCCGAACCGCGACAACGACACCGCGACCCGTGTTGGAGGCCGCTCGCCAACTCGCGGATACCGCTGCTCGTGTCGGCACTGATCTAGACGATACGATACGAATTCTCCGCGCAATTTGGCTAGACCAACAGGCCGAGCATTGATCCGATCGGGAGACTCAATCTCTCGACGAAACCATCCGACGTGTCTCGTAACCTAAGCGTCTCGCAACGCATGGGATGAGAGACATTGACGCGTCAGGAGCAGGTGTGTTCCGACCACACTTCGAGTACTCGGTCGATGTCGGGGTACCCGGCGGCATCGAGTTCATCCTTCACGTGCAGAGTCACGGTGAGCATGTAGGCCTCGCTTTCGAAGTCCAGCTTTGATGTGCTCTGTCGCTCGACGTCGTTCTTGGACTCGTCTAGGAGGTTGGTGGCAGCCGCGAGTACCTCGGGCGATACCTCGGCCTCAGCGAGTGCGTTTTCAGCAACACCTCGCGCCTCGTCGCTCGTGCCCTCGCGCACGTCTCCAATCCACCATGAACCGGTGCACTCGTGCCCCGCTGCGACGAACTCGTCAACGCGATCGGCAGGCCCGTGTATTAGGGCACAACCCGCAAGTAGGGCACCGGAGACGCAGGTAAGTCCAAGTAGCGCGATCGTTCGGCGGATCTCCATGACGCGAGAATACGGGACGATCATGGAAGTGCGCTCCGCGGTGAGAAGTGTCTCGTAACCTCACCTGTCTCGTAACCCATGGGTTATGAGACAGGTGAGG
>NZ_JAJUFV010000108.1 GCF_029263575.1 Microbacterium sp.
CAAGACGACGACGTCATCGACCCGTATCGGCGCTCGCGCGAGACCTATGAGAAGTCTGGGTCGCAACTCTCCCCCGCTGTCGAAGAGGTTGCGCGCGGTCCTGCAGCAGTAGGCAGAACTCGACCCCGGTGCGGGGAGGGTGCACCGGGGTCGAGCTGTTTATGCGATCGACTATGCCTGCACGCGACGACGGCGGATCACTGCGATCGCACCGATCGTCATGAGTGCCAGAGCGAGGCCGCTCACGCCGAGCCACTGTGCGGCGTCGCCACCTGTGATGGCGAGCCCACCGACCGGAGTGGTCACGCTGTCCCCATCGGCGACGTCGGGGCCCACAGGCGGGGTTCCGGTGACGCTCGCGTCGTTGGTGACGCTGCCGGCCGTGCGGTCATCGTTGGTGATGACGTACGACGCGGTCGCCGTGACCGACTCGCCGGGTGCGAGCACGCCGGCCTCGGCCGGCCACTCACCGTAGACGATCTCAGAAAGGCCCTTCAGCTCATCGGTGATCAACACTCCGGTCAGTGTCACATCGCCGCTGTTGGTGACGATGAACTCGTACGAGATCGTGTCGCCGTTGACGGCGCCGGTCTTCTCGAGCAGGATGCCGGGGTTCTGCGGCACCGGCTGGTCGAAGTCGTCCTCGTCCGTGACCGGCGTTCCGCTCGGCGGGGTTCCAATGGTCGTGGCAGTGTTCTCCACGATCCCAGCATCCCGATCAGCCTGCGTCAGCGTGTAAGACGCGGTTGCAACGATCGACTGGCCAGGAGCCAGTGTTCCGGCAACGCCGGGCCACTCGCCGTAGATGATCTCCGAAAGGCCGTCGAGCTCGTCAGCGATCGACACATTCCTGAGGGTGACGTCGCCGCTGTTGGTCGCGGTGAACTCGTAAGAGATCGTGTCGCCATCGAGCGCACCGGTCTTCTCGAGCACGATGGCGGGATTCTGCGGCACCGGCTGGTCGAAGTCGTCCTCATCGGTGACAGGCGTCCCGTTCGGCGGGTTGCCAGTGGTCGTCGCGGTGTTCTCCACGATTCCGGCATCCCGATCAGCCTGCGTCAGCGTGTACGACGCGGTTGCAGTGATCGACTGCCCTGGAGCGAGCGTTCCGGCAGCATCGGCCCACTCGCCGTAGACGACGTCAGACAGACCGTCGAGCTCGTCAGCAATCGAGACACCCGTGAGGGTCACGTTGCCGCTGTTGGTCGCGGTGAACTCGTAAGAGATCGTGTCGCCGTCAAGCGCACCGGTCTTCACCAGCGAGACACCAGGAGCCTGCGGCACCGGCTGGTCGAAGTCGTCCTCATCCGTAACAGGCGTCCCGCTCGGCGGGTTGCCAGTGGTCGTCGCGGTGTTCTCGACGATTCCGGCATCCCGGTCAGCCTGCGTCAGCGTATACGACGCTGTCGCCGTGATCGACTTCCCAGGAGCGAGCGTTCCAGCAGCACCGGGCCACTCACCATAAGAGATGTCAGACAGACCGTCCAGCTCATCGGAAATCGACACACCGGTGAGCGTGACGTCGCCGGTGTTGGTCGCGGTGAACTCATAGCCGACAGTGTTGCCGTCGAGCGAGCCGGTCTTGACCAGCGAGATACCAGGGTTGGATTCGAGCGGCTGATCGAAATCATCCTCGTCCGTCACCGGTGTCCCACTCGGCGGGGTACCCGTGGTCGTCGCAGTGTTCTCCACGATGCCAGCATCTCGATCAGCCTGCGTGAGCGTGTACGACGCCGTCGCGGTGACCGACTTTCCAGGCGCAAGCGTTCCGGCAGTGCCGGGCCATTCACCATAGGTGATGTCCGACAGACCGTCCAGTTCGTCAGCGATCGACACATCCGTGAGGGTGACGTTGCCGGTGTTAGTAGCGACGAACTCGTAGGCGGTGGTGTTGCCCTCGAGCTCACCGGTCTTCACCAGCGAGATGCCAGGAGCCTGCGGCACCGGAAGGTCGAAGTCGTCCTCATCGGTGACGGGGGTTCCCGTCGGCGGGTTGCCAGTGGTCGTCGCGGTGTTCTCCACGATTCCGGCATCCCGATCGGCCTGCGTCAGCGTGTACGACGCCGTCGCGGTGACCGACTTTCCAGGAGCAAGTACTCCGGCAGCACCGGGCCACTCACCATAAGAGATGTCAGACAGACCATCGAGCTCATCAGAGATCGACACACCCGTGAGCGTCACGTTGCCCGTGTTGGTCGCGGTGAACTCGTAGCCGACAGTGTTGCCGTCGAGCGAGCCGGTCTTGATCAGTGAGATGCCCGGGTTGGATGCGAGCGGCTGGTCGAAGTCGTCCTCATCCGTCACGGGTGATCCGGTCGGCGGAGTGCCGGTTGTGGTGGCGGTGTTCTCGACGATTCCGGCATCCCGGTCGCTCTGCGTGAGCGTGTACGAAGCGGTCGCGGTGACCGACTTCCCCGGAGCGAGCGTTCCGGCAGCACCGGGCCACTCACCATAAGTGATGTCAGAGAGACCGTCGAGCTCATCAGAGATCGACACGTTCGTGAGGGTCACATTGCCCGTGTTTTTCGCCGTGAACTCGTAGGCGATGGTGTCGCCATCGAGGACGCCGGTCTTGTCGAGCGAGATGCCCGGGAGGAGTTCGGGAAGCTCTACAAGTGCAGGAGACTCGTCAGTGACGTCTCGGCCCGCCGGCGGCGTACCTGTGACGGTCGCCGTGTTAGCGACTTGACCGGCCGTGATGTCAGCGGCCTTGAGCTGGTATGTCGCCGAGGCATTCACCTTCTGCCCTGGTTCGAGCACGCCGGACGCGCCCGGCCAGACGCCGAACTCGATATTCGACAGGCCCGGCTTGGGGTCGTCGAGATCGACGTCCGTGAGCGTGACCGTGCCATCGTTGGTGACGGTGAAGGCGTAGTTCACGGTGTCACCCTCGATGCCGATGGCACCGGGCGCGAGAGTTCCGACCTTCTCGAGATCGATCGAGGCGCAGTTCTCGTTGACGATGTTGATCAGGGTGGACTGCAGCTGGTTGAATCCGGCGACGTAGTAATCGCTGCCTTCGGCCGGCCCGGAGATCTGTCGGATGTGCTCGCGGAATTCTTCGAGAGCGCCTCCCGAGAGGTTGTCGCTGACGCCAATCGGAATGATCCGGGTGTCTTCGCCCTTGAGCGCATTCGCACTCTCGACTGCCGCGTTGATCACGTCTTTGTCCGTGCTGCTGCCGGGGCCTGTGGCCGGGCTGTCGTACTGCGTCGGGTTACCGTCGGTCAGAAACAGCAGCGCGTCGTATTCTTCGTCCGAGGCAGTGACGGCGGCCAGGCCGCGGTCCCAGTTGGTACCGCCCTGCTGGGCCGCGGGGCGCTTGACGCCGTTGACGTACGAACTGATCGCTGAGACACCGGCAGCGTCGGCGACCGAGGTCAGCGGCAGCGGTGCATTCGCGGATGCTGACGTCGCAGGCGCGTTCGATGCGAAGGTGTGCACGGCGAATTCGACCGGGTAGCCTTCGAGCGCGTTGACGAGCCCGGTCAGCTCTTGGCGAGTCTGCAGCAGTTGCTCATCGGTGACCGAGTTCGACAGGTCGATGCTGATCGCGAGATCGATCGAACACTGCTCGGACAGCGCCGGGTTCTGATCCACCGGCACATCTGATTCGACCGCGTTCGCGGTCGCCGATCCTCCGAAGGCCATTGCCGCGGCGAGAGTCGCAGCCAGAGCCCCCTTCACGGCGAAGCGGGCGCGATGGCGCGACGATTTTGGACGTGTTTGTCTCACGTGAGTGACTCCTCTTGATTCCCCAGGCGCGCAGCAGATCCGCTGCGAATGCGCACGGCAGACGGGTAGCTGCCGACGCGAGGCTATCCAGCCGGTGAAGGGAAAAACGCGCGGGGCGACTCGACTTCACCCCCTAATTCACCCCGCCCCGCTTTGCCAGGGTGAAACCAGCTCAAACAGGCAGGGTCAGCGATTGCGATTGCGATGCGCGGCGGAGCGGGAGTGGGCATCGCCTGTGAGGCTGCCGGGTTCGAGGATTCGTGCCCACCGGTGTGTCGGAGCGGCTACAGTGACGAGAGGATCTGGGGACGATCCGAGACGTCTATGGGAACTTAAAGACGAGGGGAAGGCCTGATGTCCACTGCGGAATCGTTGTTTGTCGTGCCTGCGCTGCTGCGCGAGCTGCGTGATGACGGACCACGGGAGCGAATTCCCGAGGTGTTCGAGGCGCACTTCATCCAGGCGTGGTTCGCCCTCGAGCCCGCCGAGCTGCGCACAGTGCTCGAGGCCGCACCGAAAGGTGAACTGCGCACCCGCCCCGTGGTGTCGTACGTGCTCGCCCTGCTGCGCGGCGAACCGGTTCCGCTGCTCGAGGACGCGAGGCACAACGGCCTCAAGGTCGAAGATGCGATCGGACGCGGCACGACGATCGCCATGGCTGTTCTCGAAGCCCGGATGCGTGGAGAGATGCACTTCGCGCTGTCGCTGCTCGACAGCATCCGGGCCGATGCGCAGGCACGCAACGCGCTCTTGGACGGATCGAAAGGCGGTGCTTCGTTTGCCGGCGTGCAGGCCGGCATCACCCGGATGCTGGCCGGAGACTTCCGCGGGGCTCTGGCCGAATTCGAGCGCGTCAAGTGGACGTGTCCGCCGGCCGACCTCGCGTTCCTGGTGCGGGATGCTCATGCCAAGGCCGCCCTCGTGCACGCACTCTTCGGCGATCCCGATCTGGCGCGCCGAGAGCTGGTCGACGCGGCTCGCTGCGAAAGGACGACCAGCTGGGCCGAGCCTGTCGTGGATGCCACGGTTCAGCTCGCCACGATCCTCATCGACGGTGCCCACGGCGAGAGCGTTCTCGAGCCGCTGCTTGCCCTGCAACGGCAGGATATCGGCGAGATGTGGCCGTACTATGTGCTCGCTCTCATCCCCTCCGCGCTGGCCGGCGAAAGCGGAGCGGAGCACGTGCTGACCGTTCTCGAGCAATCCGCCCTGCCCGGCTCGTCGACCGGCCAGGGCCTGCCCGGCAGTGCCTCACCGCTCGCCCGCGCCGCACTCGCCGCGCGCGCCAGCAACACCGCAGCGGCCCGCGCCGGCATCGGATCCGCCGACCCGGACATGCCGCTCACGACACTCATGGCGGCGGGCGTCGCGCTCGACACCGGCGCGGCCGCCCAGGCACTCGCTCTGGCTGCGCGCATCGTGCCGCAGACCGACGGGCTGCGCCAGCTGGAGCTGTGGCGGCTGAGCATCGTCCACCTCGCCCATCACGCGCTTGAGGAAGATGCCGCAGCCAAGACCACCCGTCGACAGGTCGCACAGCTCGCCGAGGGACTTCCTCGAATGAATCTCCCGGTCGCCGGATCTGCGGGAGAGCACATCCGCGGGGTGCTAGCCGGGGAACCTGCGCCGGTCCGGCCGCACATCCAGTGGTTGACGCCGAGAGAGGCCGAGATCCTCACGCACCTGGCCGAGGGGCTGAGCCGCAGAGAGATCGCGGAGCGTCTGTTCGTGTCGCTGAACACGATCAAGACACAGGTCTCTAGCCTCTACCGCAAGCTCGGCGCGTCCAGCCGCGACACCCTGCTGGGTGAGGCGTACGAACGCGGTCTGCTCTGACCCCGCCCGGTTTCAATTCACCCCGAACCTCACCCATGCCGAACGGCCGCCGCCTCAGACGCCAAATCATAGGCATTCGCGACCGTTCCTACCCGACGCGCGGCAAGAGCAGCGTCGGCATCACGTCCGAGTCCGCGCAGGACGATCGCCTCGAGAGCGGCGAGACTCGCTCGCTCCTCGGGAGCGTCGGCCGTGATGCTGCCCAGCATCCGCAATGCCTTTTCACGCTGGCCGTCGAAGACCACCACCCGTGCGGCGCCGATCTTCACCAGGGGCGAATCCGCGGCACGCGACCCGTCCACAGCACCGACCGGTGCCCATGTCACGTTCGTCTGATTCGTCGCCCATTGCCGCAGCAGCGTCGACGCCCCCGCTCCGACGGATCCGACAAAGTGCAACGAACGTGGCATGCGATGACAACACTTCGAGGAGTCGCGGTCGTTCCAACAGGGTCGAGGACATCGGGAGCGCAGTTGAACCCGGTGACATGGCTTCACTCTAATGGGCTCTGTGAGCGGGGCGGTGGGGCTGGGTGTCGGCGCTGCCGTGCGCGGCATTGCGGATGCTCCGATCGTGCTGTGGACCGCGGCCGCGATCGGCGGCCTCGCCGTGGGCACGTATCTCGCCGTCAACCTCGCGCTCGCGATGCGGGTAATTCCGGCAGGTCGCGCGGGCATGTACCTCGGCGTGCTGAACGTTGCCGAGACGATTCCCCAGGTGCTGGCGCCCGCCGTGGCTGCAGGGCTGCTGCGCGTCAGATCCGAAGGGCCACCGCCGACACGGGAGTGATCCCCGCTCTTTTCAGCGCGCGGTTCGGGATGCTGGGAGGCTGACATACTCATCCCCATGACTCAACACCGTACTCACCGTTCCAGCTGGCTTGCTTGGCCTCTCACAGCGGTGATACTGATCGCTGCCCTCGGTAGTATGTACGGCGATCGCGCCTCGCTGGAGCGCCCGGCTGATCCTGTCTCAGAAAAGAAAGCGCCCTTCCAACTTCCCGACCGTCGCTCATCGACCATCTTGGTTGTGATTATCGGCATCATCGTCGGCGCAGGAGTATGGGCGGCCGGCTCCCTGACTCCGATGGGAGAACTAGCGCGTGCCCTCACCGGTGCTCTAGCTTTCGTCTCGACGCTCCTTGCCTGGGCGTGAGGAACGAACTGGTGACAGTTTCGGTTTAGGCCGCGAGTGTGAGCGGCTCGGCTAGCTTGGCTTCGAACTCGATGGGCGTCAACCCGCCGAGAGTGTCCTGTGCTCGTTGGCGGTGATACTTCCGCTCGATCCAGACGACGATCGCGAGTCGCAGCTCCTGTCGGGTGGCCCACCGTTGCTGGTTGAGGACGTTCGTTTGAAGAAGCGACCAGAAGCTCTCCATCGCGGCATTGTCCCCGGCCGCGCCGACGCGGCCCATGGATCCGACCATGTCGTAACGGCGCAGCTCACGGGCCATGGCTCGGCTGCGAAATTGGCTGCCCCTGTCGGCATGCAGGATGCAGCCGGCGACCTCACCACGGCGGGCGACGGCGTTGCGGAGTGCGTCGACGGCGAGTTTCGCGGTCATCCGATCCGAGATCGAGTAGCCGACGATCCGGTTCGAGAACGCGTCCTTGATCGCGCAGCAGTAGAGCTTGCCCTCGGTGGTGGTGCGGTGCTCGGTGATGTCGGTCAGCCACACCCGGTTCGGCGCGTCAGCGCGGAACACGCGCTTCACGTGATCATCGAACACCGGCGGGCCAGCCTTCTTGCCCTTCCCTCGTCGGCGGCGCTGCGCAGACGAGAGAATCCCCGCCTGAGAACACAACTTCCATGCGGTCCGGCGGCTCATCCGCCAACCCGCACGGCGGGCCTCGTCGGCGAGGTATCGGTATCCGAACGTCGGATCGTCGTGGTGAGCGTCGTGCAGGGCGTTGATCCGGTGCGCGCGGAGCACGTCCGCGTCCCGGACAGGGTCGTTGCGCCACCGGTAGTAGGGCTGGCGGGCGAGCTTGAGGACCCGGCACGACACCGTGACGGGGATGCCGTCCTCGGCGAGCTCAGATACGAGCGGGTACGTCATTTTGGGGAGCCACCGAGTTTCAGATTCGCCTGCGACAGATACGCCGCAGCCCTCCGGAGCACCTCGTTCTCCTGCTCGAGTAGGCGGATCCGTTTCTTCAGCTCCCGCGCTTCCGCAGCATCCGCCGCAGTCTGACCAGGCCGATTGCCTTCTTCGACGTCGGCCTGACGGAGCCAGTTCTGCAACGTCGCTTCGCTGATACCGAAGTCAGTAGCGATCTGTTTGATGGTGACGCCGCTCTCACAGCTGCGAGCGACCGCGACAACGTCCTCGCGGAACTCTCTGGGATAGGGACCGGGCATGATGACATCCTCCCCGCCAGCGCCTCCCGACGCTAACGATCAGTTGTCACCGATTCGTTCCTCACGCCCGATTCCCGATCGTGGGCTGTCACCTTTACCAGGCAGCGCGTCGATGAACGTGTCCACGCCGAACGTCAGCCAGATCCCCGGGAGCGCTTCCTGTAGCGCTCGCGCGATGGTTGACTTCCCCGCGTTTGATCCACCATTGAGCACGATCAGAGGGCTTTGCTTGATCCTCGGTTGAACGGTCATCGCGACAGAGACTACCTCCATCACAGATCCGACTATCCTGGAGTGAGGATGCACAACAGGAGGCAGCAGTGATCTTCAGCTTTATCATCTACGTGGTTCTTTTCCTGGGCGGCGTGCTCATGATGGGAATCGCCCACGGCGTCGCTGACGGCTTCCAGGCGCTGACCTTCTGTGCGGGACTTCTGATCTTCTGCCTGTCTCTCGCATGGATCATGCGTCAGGCTGGCAGCGCGACGCGTCGTGCGAACAACTGGGATGGCGGCCCCGGCGCCAACTGACCGCATCCGCGCTCACGGCGCGGTGTATCCGCTTTCTCGTAGAAGCGCAGCCAGGTGCACGGCATTCGCTGCCGCTGTCGTCGTGCTCTGCGCGACCTTCTCGGGGACCTCGTGGAGGTCTTTGTAGTCCGTGCCGTGCATGGCCTCCCCGTTCCAGTACACCGAAGCCTGGGCGGGAACGGTGAAGCCGACATCGCTCAGAGCCTGGAACAGGATCCCGGTGATGTGATGGGCGCCGTCCTCGTTGCCGACGACGGCGGCGACCGCGACCTTGTCGAACAGTGTCGGTTTGCCGTCGGCATCCGTCTCGCTGAGCTCGGCATCCAGGCGCTCCAGCACGCGCTGGGCGACACTGGAGTGTTGGCCAAGCCATGTCGGGGTCACGAACACGATGATGTCGGCTTTGAGGACCTGTTCGCGAAGCGCGGGCCACTCGTCGCCGGCGCCCATGTCTTTCTGCACACCGGGGCTGATCGAATGATCGACAGCGCGAATCGTGGCCGGGCTCACGCCGTGGCTGGCGAGAGCGGTGAGGATCTGCCCGCCGAGCACATCAGAGCTCGAATCCTGCGGCGATGGCTTGAGCGTGCAGTTGATCATGAGGGCTGTCAGTGGGGTATCCATGCCCGGGAGACTAACGCCGCGGCGGCCGCGCGCGAAGGGGGTTTCGATGTTCGCGGTAAAGCACTAGGGCACGGCTCCCTAGCGCCGCTTCGCGAGCCTCGCTTCAAGATTCGCCTTCACCGCTGGCCACTCCGGCTCGATGATCGAGTACTCCACACTGTCGCGGAGAGCCCCGTTGCGATAGCGCGATACGGCTCGCATGACGCCGTCCTGCTTGGCGCCGAGCCGCTCGATCGCCGCACGCGATTGGAAGTTCACCCACTGCGTCGTCAGCCCCACACGAAACACCCCCAGTTGCTCGAACGCGTGGCGCAGCAGCAGATACTTCGACTCGGGGTTCGTGCCCGTCCCGTGCGCTGAGGGACGATTCCAGGTATAGCCGATGTGCAGGCGCGGAACGTCAGCGACGATGTCGTAGAACGAGGTCATGCCGAGTACGCGACCGGTCGCATCGAAAGCGGTGAAGGGCAGCATCTCTCCGGTACCCACGAGCGCGAGTCGTCGATCGATCTCGGCTGCGACGCCGTCGGGAGCAGGCACCGACGTGTACCACGCGCTCTCCCAGAGTTTGTCTTCGCTTACTGCTTCGACGAGCCCGTCGTGATGCGAGTGATCGAGCGGGCGAAGCTCCACCAGGCGGCCGGTGAGCGTGACGGGTGCCGGTGCGGTGAGAAAAGCCATAGGTGTATTCAACCAGCGACGTTCGTCTAGCATGAACTCATGGCGATCCTCGTGTCGATTCTCATTTTCGCGCTCACGATCGGTGCTCTCATGGACATCATTATGCGCGACGATTCGGCGGTGAAATACCTGCCGAAGATGGTC
>NZ_JAJUFV010000109.1 GCF_029263575.1 Microbacterium sp.
GTCGAAGGAGTCCTTCTCTTCCTCAGCCTCAGCGGCGCCACCGGCACCAGCGGCACCTGCAGCGGCGACGGGGGCAGCAGCGGTGACCTCGAACTTCTCCTCGAACGCCTTGACGAAGTCGTTGAGCTCGACGAGCGTCAGGTCGGCAAACTGCTCAAGCAGCTCCTCAGTGGTGAGCTTAGCCATGATGTATCTCCTAATAGATGGGGTTTGTGGGAAGAAAACGCCGGTCGCTTACGCGGCCTCTGCGGTCTCCAGCTTGTTGCGAAGAGCATCGATGGTCGCGGCAGCCTTGCCCATCGTCGCCTTCATCATGCCCGCGGCCTTCGCCAGCAGAACCTCACGGCTCTCCAGCGACGCGTACTTGTTGACCTCTTCGGCGCTGAGGACGTTGCCCTCATAGACGCCGCTCTTGATCACGAGGTGCGGGTTCGCCTTGGCGAAGTCACGAAGAGCCTTCGCGGCGGCGACGAAGTCGCCGTGCACGAATGCGACAGCCGAAGGACCGTTGAGGTCGTCATCCAGCTCACTGATCCCTGCCTTGTTGGCAGCGATCTTGGTCAGCGTGTTCTTCACCACGGCGTAGTTCGCGTTCTGACGGATGCTGTCACGCAGCTCTTTCAGCTGAGCAACGGTCAGACCGCGGTACTCGGTCAGCAGGACGGCGTTCGAGTTCTCGAATGACTTCGTGAGCTCGGCAACCGATGCATCCTTCTGCGCCATGGTCACTCCTTGGTGGGTACGAGATGCCGCACGTCCGTGCGACATCGACCTCGACCACCCGCTCAAACAAAAACGCTCCGGCGCAAGCGACGGAGCGTGAGAATCTGTTTCCAGAAATACGTTCATGTCCCTGCGCGGGCCCCTGCTGAGCAGTGCTTCAATCGTCTTGCCCTTGCGCGCACGACGATGACCAGCGGTCTTCGGTTACCTCAACTGTACCTGAGAGAGGACATCTCCCCAAATCACGGCCGATCCGGGGACGAGCACTTCCACCGGTACCCCCTGTTCTCGCCGAGGCCCAACAGCCTATATCCGGGGGCGCCGACGAGAACAGGGGCGCCGCTCCAATGAGAGATCGACCAACCGAGCGACAGCGAGCGCCGGTGCGGCTACGCGCGATCCGCGGCACGGCCGGAATGCCCGGCGAGCGCATCCGCCGCGCGAACGAGCGTGAGGTGCGAGAACGCCTGGGGAGTGTTTCCGGCATGCCGGGATGCGCCGACGTCGTACTCCTCCGACAGAAGTCCGACGTCGTTCGACAGCGAGACGAGCCGGTCCATCAAGGTACGTGCGTCGTCGAGGCGGCCACTCGCCGCGTACTGCTCCACGAGCCAGAAGCTGCACGCGAGGAACGGATGCTCCCCACCATCGAGTCCGTCCACGCCGGAAGCCGTCCGGTACCGCATCAGCAGACCGTCACGCACCAGCGTGCGCTCCATCTGCTCGACCGTGCGCAGCATCCGCGGATCATCCGCCGCGCAGTACCCGACCTGCGGAAGCGTCAGAAGCGAGGCATCCACCTCGTCAGAGCCGTAATGCTGTACGAAGTAGCCGTCCGCATGCACGCCGTGCTCATCGATCTCGGCACGCACCTGATCCCGCATCCGCGCCCACCGTTCGGCGTCACCGGGCAGATCATGCTCGCGCACCGCGCGCACGCCGCGGTCGAGGGCTGCCCACATCATCACCCTGGAGTGCGTGAACCGTTGCGGCTCACCGCGGATCTCCCAGATGCCGTTGTCGGGCTTGTCCATGTCCACGATGGCGCGCTCGATGAGCTTTCGCTGCAGCGGCCAGGAGAACGCCCCCTCCTCGAGACCCGCGATCCGAGCCGCCTCGAGCGCCACCAGCACCTCGCCGATCACGTCGCCCTGATATTGGTCGACAGCGCCGTTGCCGATCCGCACCGGTGCGGCGCGGTCATATCCGGGAAGACTCGTCAGCTCGCGCTCGGCGAGGTCGCGTTCGCCGGCTATGCCGTACATGATCTGCACCTCGGTAGGGTCGCCCGCGACCGCGCGCAGGAGCCACCGCCGCCAGTGGTGCGCTTCCTCCAGGAAGCCGTGCACGGTCAGCGCCTCCAGCGTCAGCGCGGCATCGCGCAGCCACACGAAGCGATAATCCCAGTTCCGCGTGCCACCGAACTCCTCCGGCAGCGACGTCGTCGCCGCCGCCACGATGCCGCCGGTATCTCTGCTGGTCAACGCACGCAGCACGAGCAGCGAGCGCACCACCGCGTCGCGGTGCGGACCATCGTGTTCGATGGGACTCGCCCACCCCTGCCACCACGACCGCGTCCTTGCGATGGCCGCTTCGACATCGAGAGGGTGCGGCTCGGATGTGTGGGAGGGAAACCAGCTCAGTGTGAGGTCGCGAGTCTCCCCTTCAGCCACAGTGAGACCTGCGGCATGCACATGGTCGGATGCTGTGAGCTTCACGCCGCGCACGATCACCGCATCCGGCCCCGCCGTCGCATGCAGCGCCGGCGCTTCAGCGTTGCCCACCTGACGCACCCAGGGCACGGCCCGCGCATAATCGAAATGCATGCGCAGTTCCGTGCGGAAGGCGACGGTGCCTGAGACGCCGATGATCCGCCGCACGACGTCGGTTCGATCGTCGGTCATCGGCATGAACTCGTGCACTTCGGCGATGCCGTCGGCGCTCTCCCATCGGGTGATGAGGATGAAGGTGTCGGGCCAATACCGCCGCTGCACCGTCGCATTCGGATCCACCGGGCGCAGCGTCCAGCATCCGTGCGATGGATCGCCCAGCAGAGCGCCGAATACCGACGGAGCATCGAAACGCGGCAGGCACAGCCAGTCGATGCTGCCATCGCGCGAGACCAGGGCTGCCGTTCGGCAGTCGCTCAGAAGTGCGTAATCCTCGATCGGTGTGGGCATTGCGTCGATTGTCGCACGTCCCTGTTCGCCCCGCATAGCTCTGTTGGCAGCGCAGCATCGCCAGTACCGTGGGAAACATGACTGCTGACACCACGCTGGTGATCTTCGGCGCCTCAGGAGACCTCACCTCGCGACTGCTGCTTCCCGCTCTCGGACAGCTGCTCACCACCGAGCCGGAGCGCCACGTGCGACTCATCGGAGCCGGCACCGACGAGTGGACCGACGATGACCTGCTCGATGTCGTGCGCACGTCGTTTCGATCAGCGGATGCCGAGGCAGCCGTCTCACGCGTCGACGTCGAGTATCGCCGCGCTGACATCACGAAGGCCGATGAGCTCGCTTCGCTGCTGGCGGGGCTCGACGGGCAGGTCGCACTCTACTTCGCGGTACCCCCGGCCGTCGCCGCCGCGGCCTGTGCGGCACTGACCGCTGACATGCTGCCAGCGGGCGCGATGCTCGCGCTGGAGAAGCCCTTCGGGGTCGATGAAGACAGCGCCCGGAGGCTCAACGACACCATCGCCGCACTCGTGCCGGAAAGTCAGGTGTTCCGGGTCGACCACTTCCTCGGAAAGGCCACCACGCTGAATCTGCTCGGCGCTCGCTTCGCGAACCGCCTGCTCGAGCCGCTGTGGTCGGCCGAGAGCATCGAATCGGTCGCCATCATCTATGACGAGAAGCTGGGCCTCGAAGGTCGGGCAGGATATTACGACGGCGCGGGGGCGTTCGTCGACATGATCCAGAGTCACCTGCTGCAGGTGCTTGCGGTCCTCGCCATGGAGCAACCCGCGACGCTCGATGAGACGGACTTTCGCGAAGCGACCTCGGCGGTTCTGCGCGCGACGACCGTCTTCGGCGAGGATCCGATCGCCGCATCGCGCCGGGCGCGGTACACCGCCGGCACCGTCGATGGCGAGCAGAAGCCGTCCTATGTCGATGAGCCGGGCGTCGATCCCGAGCGCGGCACCGAGACCCTCGCCGCGGCGACGTTCGAGGTGCGAAACGCACGTTGGGCCGGAGTGCCGTTCACACTTCGTTCGGGGAAGGCGTTGAGCGACCCGGCGCGCGAGGTCATCGTGCGCTTTCGCGCCGTGCGCCACCTTCCCGTCGGGTTCACCGGCTCGGCTGACGGGGCTGTCCTGCGCTTCTCGCTCGGGCCCGACCGCATGTCGCTCGAGCTCAACGTCAACGGCGCCGACGACCCGCTCGAGCTCGAACGAGCGACGCTCACAGCCGAGCTGGGTGCGGGTGCGCTCAAGGCCTACGCCGAAGTTCTCTCCGGCGTCCTCGACGCCGACCCGATGCTGTCTGTGCGCGGTGATGCCGCCGAGCAGTGCTGGCGCATCATCGAGCCGATCCGGCAGGCGTGGAAGCGCAACGACGTGCCGCTGGAAGAGTATCCGGCCGGATCGCACGGACCGAGCGGCTGGGTGGCGCTGCGCTGACCCGAGGCTCGCGACCGCGGCGCGGCAGACCCTCGGCTCTCGACAGTCCGGGGTAGCCTCGAAGGGTGAATTCGGATCTACAGGCGCGCATCATCGCGGACTCCCGCGACCGCGTCGCCTGGCTCCGGGCCCGCGCACGCGGCATCACCGCGACGGATGTCGCTGGACTCTCCGGTGAGAATTCCATCGCCCGCGCAGCGGAGGCGAAGCTCGGCGGCGGAGCCCGCTTCGGTGGCAACGCATACACCGATCATGGTCGTCGGCGCGAGCCCGAGATCGCCGCATGGGTCGCCGCCACCCACGGCATCCAGCCCTCTTCTGCTCTGTTTCGCGCAGAGGTCGAACATCGCCACCTCGCCACACCGGACGGCGTCTTACAAGACGGCGACGGCCGCATCCTGCTCGCCGAGATCAAGACGACCAATAAGAACTGGCGCACGATTCCGCGCACCTACATGCGGCAGGTGTGGTGGCAACAGCATGTTCTCGGGGCCGAGCGCACCCTGTTCGTCTGGGAAGAGCACGACAGCTTCCAGCCGATCCATGATGAGCCGCGGTGCGTGTGGATCGACCGCGATGAGCGCGAGATCAATCAACTCGTCACGCTGGCTACGCGTCTGATCGATGAGCTCTACCACCGCACGACCGGGCAGCGCCCGCCGTCGAGCGATATCGTCGCGGCGCCCAGCCGACGCGACGCCCTGCGCGAGCGCGATGCTTTCCGCGCGCTCGCCCTCGCCGACTGACGTTACGAGTCGCGCCGAATCCGGTGCCGGGTCACACGAGCACGCGCTGTGCTTCGATCACGACCTCAGCCGCGACGGCATCGAGCATGGCCGAAGGCAGGTTCCACTGCTGCCAGTAGTGCGCCACGCGCACGGTCTTACCCGGCAGCCGCACCAGGTCACCGTGCGTCTTGTGACCGGACATCTGCATCCGAGGAATCAACCCCCACCCGAGCCCGAGCGCGACGGCCGTGGCGAAATCATGTGAGGCGGGCACGTAGTGCCGTGGCACGTCGGATGCCGACACACCCCAGCCACGCAACCATCCGCGCTGCAAGTCATCGCGCCGGTCGAAGTCGACGAACGGTGCTCGCGCGAGAGACTCCGCTGTGACGCCGTCGGTGAACCACCGGTCGATGAACGCGGCACTCGCCAGCGGCTCGTATTCGAGCTGCCCGAGCGGCGTCACAGCGCATCCCGTTACCGGGGTCGACTGGCTGGTCACCGCGGCCATAACGGTTCCGGCTTCGAGCAGCCCGGCTGTGAAGTCCTGATCGTCGCGGTGCAGATCGAAGTCGATGTCGTGTCGTTCTGACACGCGAGCCAAGGGAGCGAGAAACCACGTCGACAGGGAGTCCGCGTTCACCGCGAGCGGGATGCTGATGCGCCCGCCCGCGCCCTCGTCGACGCCGAGGGAGACAGCGGTCTCATGCTCGAGGAGTGCGATCTGCCGGGCGAGACGCACGATCGCTTCGCCGGATGCCGTGGCCCGGGCCGGCTTCGAACGCACCACGAGTACGCGCCCGAGGTGTGATTCCAAGGCCTTGAGGCGCTGGCTGACCGCCGAGGGGGTGATGTTCAACCGCCGCGCGGCCGCATCGAGGCTGCCCTCTTCGGTGACGGCGGCGACCGTAGCGGCTTGGTCCGGATCTATCCTCACATGAGAGATACTAATGCGACGGTAGTAATCTTCGTTGGCGCTTCAGATCGTTGGCTCGTAACGTCGATACGTGCTCTCTTTCTTCGCCGGTCTCGGACTGGGCCTGTCGCTCATCATCGCCATCGGCGCACAGAACGTGTTCATTCTGCGCCAGGGCGTCCGTCGAGAGCATGTCTTCGCCGTCGTGGTGGTCTGCGCAGCGTCGGATGCCGTGCTGATCGCGCTCGGCGTCGCCGGCCTCGGCTATCTGCTCCAGGCGATGCCCTGGCTGGTCGTCGTCGCCCGTTGGTTCGGCGCCGCATTCCTTCTCGGCTACGGACTGCTCGCCGCGCGACGCGCGTGGCTGGGAACCGGTGCGCTCACGCTCGGCGCCGACACAGCCGCTGACAGACGACGAGCGGATGCTGGCCCCCACAGCAGGCTCGTTCCCGTAGTGCTCACCGTGCTTGCGCTGACGTGGCTGAATCCGCATGTGTATCTCGATACCGTGCTCATGCTCGGGTCCATCGCCGCAACCCATGGCGACGCACGATGGCTCTTCGCGACCGGGGCGATAGCCGCGAGCGTCATCTGGTTCGTCGCGCTCGGCTACGGTGCGCGCTACCTTGGCCGCTGGTTGAACACTCCGCGTGCATGGCGAGTGCTGGATGCGCTGATCGCCATCGTCATGATCGCGCTCGCGGTGAGTCTGCTCGTCCCCGTGCTCACGGGCGAGTGATCATTCTGACGGCCTCGCTCAGGCACCGTCGAGCGGACGCATGATCCGCGTGAGGAAGCGGCGCGTGCGCTCATGCCGCGGCGCGGTGAACAGCCGCTGCGGCGGCCCCTGTTCCACCACGACGCCGCCGTCGAGGAAGAGGACATGATCCGCCGCTTCACGCGCGAACGCGAGTTCATGCGTGACGACGACCATCGACCAGCCCTCATCCGCGAGCTCTTTGATGACAGAGAGAACCTCACCCACGAGCTCGGGGTCGAGGGCACTCGTCGGCTCGTCGAAGAGCAGCAGGTCAGGGCGCAGCGCGAGTGCTCGGACGATGCCCACCCGCTGCTGCTGGCCGCCAGAGAGCTCGTGCGGATACGCATCCTCTTTGTCAGCAAGCCCGACACGTGCCAGCAGCGTTCGCGCCTCGGCCACGACCTCGTCTTTAGCGCGGCGCTGCACACGCCAGGGCCCTTCGATCACGTTGTTGAGCACGGTCAGGTGCGGAAAGAGGTTGTGATGCTGGAACACCATGGCCGAACGGTCCCGCAAGGCGAAGCGCGTCGCCTTCGTGGGTCGTGTCGTGAAATCGATCTCTGGTCCGCCGTCGAGGCTCAAGACACCGGAATCCGGAGTCTCCAGGCCGTTGAGCGAGCGCAGCACGGTCGTCTTTCCCGATCCGCTGGGCCCGATGAGCACGACGACCTCCCCACGGTGCAGCGTGAGGTCGACCCCGTTGAGTACTTCGTTGTCGCCGAAGCGTTTGTGCAGTCCGCCGGCGGCCAGCAGCGGCGTGTCGGTACGTGCGGGAACGTCAGCGTGCGACATGGCGGTCGAGCCTCCTCTCCAGGGCGTCCTGCCCGAGCGACAGCACGAAGCAGATCACCCAGTACACGAGCGCGGCGGTCAGATACACGACCATGAACTTGTAGCTGAAAGCGGCGATCTGCTGCGCGATTCGGAAAAGCTCGGTGACGAGAATCAGCGACGCGAGCGAGGTGTCTTTGACGAGCGAGATGAACGTATTCGACAGTGGCGGCACCGACACACGGGCCGCTTGCGGCAGGATGATGCGGGTCAGAGTGCGCGAGCGCCCCATGCCGACGGTATAGGCAGCTTCCCACTGCCCCTTGGCGACGGAGAGGATCGCGGCACGAATCACCTCAGCCGCGTAGCCCCCCACGTTCAGCGAGAACGCGATGATCGCGCTCGGCCACGGATCCACGACGATGCCGATGGATGGCATGCCGTAGAAGATCACGAAGAGCTGAACCAGCAGCGGCGTACCGCGAATGATGGAGATATAGACGCGAGCGATTCCGGAAAGCACGCGGTGCTCAGAGATGCGCATGAGCGCGATGCCGAGCGCGAGTACGAGACCGAGGGCAAACGAGATGAGTGCGAGCGGAATCGTGCCGGTGACACCGGCCAGTGCGATCGGACCGATCGCACTGAGAAACAGCTCCCAGAGCTCCACTGTTACTCAGAGACGTCGGTACCGAAGTACTTGGTGCTGATCTCGGCCAGGGTGCCGTCAGCGCGCAGTTCTTCGAGTGCGCCGTCGACCGCATCGGCGAGTGCCTGCTTGTCCTTTGTGAAGGCGAACGCCTGCGAACCGCCTTCTTCGGTCTCGGCGGCGATTTTGAGTCCGGTGGGCCCCTCGTTCGTCTCATAGTCGAGGAAGGTCAGCTCGTCGTTGATGGTCGCGTCGACGCGGCCCTGCTGCAGCAACTGCACAGCCTGCGCCCACCCTTCGACCGATTCGACGGTGGCGCCGCTTTCGGTGGCCAGTTCGTACCAGTTACTCGTCAGCGATTGTGCGGTCTTCTTGCCTGCGAGGTCGTCGAATGAGCTGATCGAGTCATCGTCTTCGGCGACGACGATCACACCGTGGCTGACCGTGTACGGCTCGCTGAACAGGTAATTGGCCTCGCGCTCGTCGTTGATGGTGACCTGGTTTGCGATGAGGTCGAAGCGCCCTGCCTCGAGGCCGGCGAAGATGGCATCCCACTGGGTCTCTTCGAACGTGATCTCGAGGTCGAGCTTCTCGGCAACCGCCTCGATGATCTCGACGTCGTAGCCGACGAGGTCGCCGGTTCCGTCACCCTCGTGGTAGCTGAAGGGACGGTACGTACCCTCGGTCGCGACCGTGAGGGTGCCGTCAGCCACGAGCGAGAGATCAGCGTTCGTGCTCGATCCACCATCCGTCGGCTCTTCGGTGGTCTGGCTTGTGCACGCGGCCAGTGCGAGCGCGGTGACGGCGACCAGAGAAACAGCGGAAAGACGGCGGAACATGTGGATCCTCCTGGGATCGGGAACGGCGCCCGGGTCGAGCGGCACGGATACAACGCTAAGCGTCGGGTGCATTGCCTGCACATCGTGTGACGCTGCATTTCAGCGCGTGCTGTGCACTCTCGTGTTAACGCAGAATGGCCACCCTGCGTTGGGTGGCCATTCTGACTGAAAAGGAGTCCGGCGGTGTCCTACTCTCCCACAGGGTCCCCCCTGCAGTACCATCGGCGCTGTGAGGCTTAGCTTCCGGGTTCGGAATGTGACCGGGCGTTTCCCTCACGCTATGGCCGCCGAAACACTATTGATGTTTCAATCAAACCTATCAACACGTGATGTGTTGTTAGGGTTCTCGACCGTACATCGAGAACCACTCAGTGGACGCGGAGCATCAGTAATTCGAACTGTTGAAATATGGTGTTATCAAGTCATCGGCTTATTAGTACCAGTCAGCTGCACACGTTGCCGTGCTTCCACATCTGGCCTATCAACCCAGTAGTCTGGCTGGGAGCCTCTCACCCACAAGGGGCATGGAAGTCTCATCTTGAGGCCGGCTTCCCGCTTAGATGCTTTCAGCGGTTATCCATCCCGAACGTAGCTAATCAGCGGTGCTCCTGGCGGAACAACTGACACACCAGAGGTTCGTCCAACCCGGTCCTCTCGTACTAGGGTCAGATCCTCTCAAACTTCCTACGCGCGCAGCGGATAGGGACCGAACTGTCTCACGACGTTCTAAACCCAGCTCGCGTACCGCTTTAATGGGCGAACAGCCCAACCCTTGGGACCTACTCCAGCCCCAGGATGCGACGAGCCGA
>NZ_JAJUFV010000110.1 GCF_029263575.1 Microbacterium sp.
CTCTGTCCCGCTGCGCGCGAGAAACACGACGCTGCGGCGCTGATCCAGCGGCAACGCGGGGCTGGCAGGCAGCGTCAGTCCGGCTTCGCGCACGACCATCTCGGGCAGGAAGGCGGCCGCGAGGCCCTGTTCCACCATGCGTAGGTGAAAGAGCAGATCGGATGACTCGTGCGCCACGATCGGCTCGAATCCACGCTCGCGGCACACCCGCAACGCCCATCGCGCCGCCGCCGACCCGTGCGGCTCCATGACCCATTTCACGGTGCGCAGGGCGTCGAGCGAAGCATCCCTCGCCTCTGGCAGATAGCCGCGGATCGGCTCTTCACTCAGCACCGTCTGCGTGATGCCCTCGGTCGTGGGCGGCTCGGTGCCGGGATACGAGTCGGTGATGACGGCGTCGACCTGTCGCGAAGCGAGGCGGATCATCGCCGCCTCCGGGTCGTACAGCTGCAGGCGCACGTCGAGTTCTGGGAACTGTGCGGCCAGCGCCGAGAGCGCACGCGGCATGATCGTGCGGCTGATGGTCGCGAACGCCGCGATGGTCACCGTGCCGTGCGGCACCGAGTGCGCAGAGGCGAGGTCGGTCTCGGCGCGCTCGACGGCCGCGAGGATGGCATCCGCATTGCGCACCAGCTCTTCACCCGCCGCCGTGAGCTTGACCCCGCGACCGACCTTCTCGAGCAGAGTGACGCCGGTCTCTTTCTCCAGCAGAGCCAGCTGCTGCGAGATGGCGGAGTGGCTGTATGAGAGCTCGCGGGCTGCGGCCGTCATGCTTCCGCGAAGCTTGACCTCGCGAAGCAGTACGAGCCGGTGCAGATCGAGCATGCGTCGAGCCTATTCACTCGTGCTGTCGCCGGCGAGGCCTGAACTGTCGGCGATGAGGCCGGAACTGTCGCCGGCGAGGCCGGAACTGTCGGCGATGAGGTCTGTGCCGTCGGCGACGACGTCGGCGAGGTGACGCAGCAGCGCTGACACGGCCGGTCTGATCGTGCCGCCGCGGCGGGTCACGGCGTACACGTCGCGATACAGCTCAGGCCCGCTCCACGCGACCGGGTGCTCGGGAATGTCGAGCAGGTCGTCGGGTGTGCCCAAGAGCATGCGCGGCAGAAACGCGGCGGCTTCGCCTGCCTGAACGAGGCTGTGGTGAATGCGCAGGTTCGCCGAAGTGAAGCGCACCGTCGGCTCGAACCCGGCCTCGCGGCACGTGCGGGTCGCCCACAGCGCCGCATCCGTCTCTGCCGGTTCGAAGATCCACGCGCTCGTCGAAAGGTCGGAAGGATGCTGCACGGCACGCGGCGCGTACACCTCGATCGGATCGCGCAGCAGGAACGTGCGCGTCATGTCGGGGGCGACGGCGCGGGGGATGTGCGGGTACTCGTCGGTGATCGCGAGATCGGCGCGCCGGCGCGTGACGGCGTTGAGGGCGTCGGTGGGATCGACCTGGGTGAACTCGACCACGACGTCGGGGTGTGAAGCGGCCATACGTCGCAGCACCTCGGGCAGATAGCGCAGCGCGAAGGTGCTGAACGAGGCGAAGCGCACGACGCCCTGCACGCGCGTGCTGGTCTGCTCCAGCTCGGCTTCGGTCTGCTCGAGCATCCGAATCACCTCATCGGCGCGGCGCGCGAGCGTGACGCCGACCTGGGTGAGACGCACCTGACGGCCCACCGGCTCGAGAAGCTTCATGCCGACCTCGGCTTCGAGCTTGGCGAGCTGCTGCGAGATCGCCGACGAGCTGATGCCGATCGCGCGCGACACCGCCGCGATGGAACCGCGTGCCTCAAGCTCGCGCAGCATGGCGAGCCGATTCAGATCTAGCATCACCCCTCGAATCCTTAAGGTGAGCTTCACAATATACGCAAGCCCCGACCCCTTCCTCGGGATCGCTGCGTGAGCCTACTCTGATCGCAGAGGCGGGAGTGCTCGTCAGCACCACCGCGCGCACGAGCACGAAGGAGCGAGCATGGTGCCTGAGAACCAATTGACCCGGCCCCCCGCGTTCGCCGCCTCTGAGTACTCGGCGCGACAAGATCGCGTTCGCGCCCGCGCCGCCGAGCGCGGCTTCGACGCGCTGCTGATCGCCGACCCCTCGAACCTCTACTACCTCACCGGTTACGACGCCTGGTCGTTCTACACGCCGCAGGTGCTGCACCTGCCGGTCGAGGGTTCCCCCACGCTGGTCATGCGCGCGATGGACGCACACGGTGCCTGGCGCACGGCCACCGGCATCGCAGCATCCGACATCTTCGGGTATCCCGAGATGCTCATCCACAATGTCACCGAGCATCCCGGCGACTGGACGGGAAAGCTCATCGCCGATCGCGGCCATGGCGGCCGTCAGCGCGTCGGCTACGAGGGCGAGGCGCACTTCTTCACCGTGCGCACCTACCTCGCGTTCGCGGCAGCGCTGCCGGAGTGGTCGCTGGAAGACTGCGGCGACCTGGTCAACTGGGTCAGGCTCATCAAGTCGCCCGCCGAGATCGAGATCATGCGCGGTGCCGGGCGCGTGTGCTCCGAGGTCATGCGCACCGCCGTCGATGCGATGTGGCCGGGGCGCCCGCAGAACGAGGTCGCCGCCGAGATCCTCGCAGCCCAGGCGCGAGGGACCGTCGGCACCGACGGCGACTACCCGGCGATCGTGCCGCTGCTGCCCACCGGACCCGGCGCTGACACCCCGCACCTGACGTGGACGGAAGAGCCCACGCCCGTCGGCGCTCCCGTCTCGCTCGAATTGGCCGGGGTCCACCGCCGCTACCACGCCCCGATGGCCCGCACGGTCGTTATCGGGCGCCCGCCCGAAGATCTCAAGCGCCTCGCGGCGTCGACGGTCGAAGGGCTCAACGAAGCGCTCGCGATGGTGCGGCCCGGTGTTCTCGCCCGCGACGTCTCGGCAGCTTTTACCCGCGTGATCTCGGCCGCCGGCTACGAGAAGACCTCGCGGCTGGGGTACTCCATCGGCATCGGCTACCCGCCCGACTGGGGCGAGCGCACCGTCAGCATCCGCTCCGAAGAAGAGGCCGTGCTGGAAGAGAACATGACTTTCCACCTGATCGCCGGCATGTGGCTGGCCGATTCGGGATTCGAGCTCTCTGAGGCCATACACGTGACCGACAGCGGCGTCGAGGTGCTCACCCACGCGCCGCGCGAGCTGATCACGATCGAGGAAAGAAGGTTCCGATGAACACGACGATTGCGGGCATCCGCCTCGCCGCGCGCTCTGAGCGCCTCACCGGTTCGGTGATCGATTCGTCGACGTCGCTGCTGGCGAGTCAGACCCACGACATCGTGCGCTTCGCGATGGGAGCGCCGAACGCCGACCTGATTCCGTCGGCCGATTTCGCCCGTCACTTCGCGTCGGCTGGCACCGGCGCGTACGACTACGGCGCCACCGAAGGGCTGCCAGAGCTCATCGATCAGGTGTGCGAGTACGCGCGTCGCGGGGGAGTGCCGACCGACCCCGAACGGCTGCTGATCACGACCGGTGGCATGCAGGGGCTCGACATCGCGTTCAAGATGCTCATCGATCCGGGCGACGCCGTCATCGTCGAGGCGCCGACCTATACGAACGGCATCGGCACCGCCTCGAGCTATCAGGCCCGCATCATCGAAGCGCCGATGGATGAGCACGGCATGATCGTCGAGGATCTGCCCGACATCGTCGCGGCCGCTGGGCAGACACCCAAGGCGATCTACACGATTCCGAACTTCCAGAACCCCTCCGGCACGACGCTGAGCGAGTCGCGGCGGCGGATGCTGTTGGAGCTGGCCGAGCAGTGGGATGCCGTCATCATTGATGACGACCCCTATGGCGCGCTGCGCTTCGATGGCGAGCAGGTTCCCGGGTTCGCGCAGCTCAGCCCAGGGAACCCGCGAGTGGTCCAGGTGCGCACATTCTCGAAGGTGCTCGCCCCGGGCCTGCGGGTCGGGTGGCTCGATCTCGACCCCGCGCTGCGCCAGCTCGCCATCAACGCCAAGCAGGCCATGGACACCTGCACGAACATGCCGATGCAGCACGTCATCGCCGGATACCTCGGCGAGGGCAGCCTCGAAACCCACCTGGCGAGTCTGCGCACGGTGTATCGCGAGCGCAAGATCGCCATGCGGCACGAGCTCAGCAAACGCTTCGGCGACGACGTGCAGACCACCGATCCCGAGGGCGGCTTCTTCATCTGGCTGACGCTGAAGGGCCGCTATGCCGACGTCGACACGGAAGAGCTGTTTCCCATCGCCCTCCGCCACGGCGTCGCCTACATTCCCGGCCCGGCTTTCACGCACAGCGGCACGTTCCGGCACGCGCTGCGGGTGTGCTTTGCGACATCGACACCCGAGCGCATCGCCGAGGGTGTGGAACGGCTCGGAAACGCCCTGGACGAGCAGGCAGGTCTCACCCCCGCCGTGGCCAGTCGTCGCGCGGGCGCATGATGACCTACCGCGAGCAAACGGCGACCAGCCGCGAGCGCACGGCGAACACGGCGGTGAACCGGGATGCGAACCTCGAAGAGCGCGTGCTCGCACGCATCGAGCGCGAAGCCGTCGCCCGACTCACCGAAGATCTCGTGCGCGCTTCGAGCGAGAATCCCGGTGGCACAGAAGACGCCGCCGCCAGGGTGTTCGCCGCTGCGCTGACGGATGCCGGAGCCGAGGTGCGGCTCGACGACGTCGAGCCGGGTCGACCGAATCTGCACGCCCGCGTCGGCGCCGACGGCGGTGAAGGCGGCGTCCTCTTCCTCGGGCACAGCGACGTCGTTCCCGCCGGGGTCGGGTGGAGCGGCGCCCCCTTCGCGCCGCGCCGCGACGGGGACGACCTCATCGGACGCGGGGTGACCGACATGAAGGGTGGGCTCGCGGCGATCGCGGTGGCGCTCGCCGCGGTGCACGCCGAGGCGCCGGAGGTGCCGATCACTGTGCTGTGCACGGTCGACGAAGAGGCCGATGCCCGCGGTATCCGTCACCACATCCGGCACGCCCCCGCGACGCGACATGCCCTGTGCGTGGTCGCCGAGCCGACATCGATGACGACGATCACCGGATGCCGCGGGGCGGCGAACTTCGACATCGAAATCCGCGGCCACAGTGCACACGCGGGGCGCCCGTCGGATGGTGCGAGTGCGATTCTCGCGGCAGCCGATCTGCTCGCCGTGATCGAAGAGGATCATGCCCGGTTGGCGGCCAGGCCGCATCCGGTGCTCGGGGCCGCGACGTGGAATGTCGGCATGATTGAGGGCGGTCACGGAACGTCGATCGTGCCCGACCGCTGCACGGTGTCGATCGACCGCCGGACGCTGCCGGAGGAGGATCCGGATGTCGTGCTCGATGCGCTGCTCGCCCAGACGCGCGAGCGCGTGCGTGAGCGTGGACGCCCGGGCGCCGACGTGATCGAAGTGGTCGGAGCGACGGCGATGACGATGCCGGGGTTCATGATCGATCCGTCCGAGCCCGTCGTGCGGCGCATTCAGGATGTCGTCAGGCAGGTGGGCGGCGCGGGCGATACGGACGTCTGGACGGCTTCGTGCGAGGGTGGATTCGTCTGCCGCCACCACGGTGTCGACACGGTGGTGCTCGGTCCGGGGGATCTTCCCGGTCAGGCGCATCAGCCGGACGAGCGGGTCAGCATCTCAGAGCTGGTGCGTGCCGCTGAAGCGTTCGCGTTGCTCGCACTGCGCGCGCCAGGATGGAAACCGACGGAGGGAGCATCATGACCGAAACCGACACAGCGGATGCCGCATCGCCGGTGGCCGTCGTCACCGGGGCGTCCTCGGGCATCGGCACCGAGATCGCCCGCCGACTCGTGGCCGACGGATTCACCGTTATCGTGCATGGCCGCTCGGTCGAACGCGGTGAACGCGTCGCGAAAGAGCTCGGGGCGCGCTTCGTCGCGGCTGATCTGACGGCCGAGGGCGCGGCCGACGAGCTCGTCGCCGAGGCCGTGCGCCTCGCGGGCCGGCTGGATGTGCTCGTCAACAACGCCGCGATCGACCACACCGGCCCGCTGCTCGATACCCCGCAGAGTGAGATCAGAGCGACGTTCGAGACGAACACCTTCGCGACCATCGCCTGTCTGCAGGCCGCGGGCCGAGTGCTGCGCGAGCAGGGCACCGGCGGGGCGATCATCAACGTGACCTCGCGACTGGCGAGCATCGGCGTGCCCACGATGGGCGTCTATTCGGCCAGCAAGGGGGCGATTCTCTCGCTCACGACAGCCGCGGCCGTCGAGCTCGCTCCGCTGAACATCCGGGTGAACGCCGTGGCCCCGGGGATGACGAACACGCCGCTGTATGCCGACTGGGTCGCCGAGCAGGACGACCCCGAGGACACTGTGCGCCGCGTGGCGAGTGCCATACCGCTGCAACGCATTGCCGAGCCCGGCGATGTCGCCGCCGCTGTGTCGTATCTGGCGAGCCCGGATGCGTCATACATCACCGGTGTCTCGATTCCCGTCGACGGCGGTTACCTCGCGACGTGAGCGGATGCCACCTGGCCACCCAGCCCCTCGCCAGCAGAACGGCCTAGAATCGGCGGTATGGCTCAGCGGAACACCTGGCAGCGCGAACGCGTGCGCGAAGCGCTCGACGACGCGCGTGGGTTCGTCAGCGCTCAGACCCTGCACGCCACGCTTCGTGAAGAGAACACCGGCATCGGTCTGGCGACGGTCTATCGTGCCCTTGCCGGGCTCGCGTCGTCGGGGGATGCCGATTCTCTGCAGAGTCCTGACGGCGAGGCGCTGTACCGCGCCTGCTCGACCGAGGGACATCATCATCACCTGATCTGCCGGTCCTGCGGACTGACGGTCGAGATCGAAGCGACCGACGTCGAGGCCTGGGCGCATCGCACCGCGGCCCTCCACGGTTTCACCGCAGCCGAGCACGTCGTCGACATCTTCGGCCTGTGCACTCCCTGCGCCAACCGCCGCGCGGCGGCCGAAGGGTCGGCGTGATCACCAGCACGCAGACGCACCGCTCGGAGACGAAGCATGCGCCGTGGGTGATGCTGACGCTCGGCGTCGTGGTCGTCGCAGCGCTGTTCCTCATCGACGGGTTCGCGCCGACGCTGTTCCCGAAGGCGCTTCCCGACCGCGCGCAGGACGGCCTGACGCTCGCGCTCAGCGTGCTGATCGAGGCTCTTCCCTTCGTCGTGCTCGGTGTCGTGCTGTCGATCGTCGTGCAGGTCTGGCTGCCGCCCGATCTCATCCACCGCTGGCTTCCCACGCGCGGCTGGGCGCGCCGTGCCGTGCTGTCTCTGCTGGGGATGCTGATCCCCGTGTGCGAGTGCGGCAACGTGCCCTTTGCCCGCGGCCTCATGATGCGCGGCCTCGCGCCCGCCGAGGCGATGACCTTCCTCATCGCCGCCCCCATCGTCAACCCGATCGTCATCATCACGACGCATGCCGCCTTCGGCTTCGACGGCGGCATCCTCATCGCCCGCCTCGTCGGCGGCTACCTGATCGCGAACCTCATCGGGTGGATCTACAGCCGACACCCCTCGCCGGACGCCATGCTGACGCAGCAGTTCACGACCACCTGTGAGCGGGTCACACAGGAACACGGCACGCCCACCCGCCGCAGCCTCACCCAGTTCCTCGTCGAACTGCGCGCCGTGATGCCCGCCCTCGTGATCGGATCCGCGCTCGCCGGAGCCGTGCAGGTGCTCATCCCACGCGACGTGCTGCTGGAGATCGGCTCGAACCCCGTGCTGTCGATCGTCGCGATGATGGCGCTCGCCATGACGGTTGCGATCTGCTCGAACGTGGACGCCTTCTTCGCCCTCTCGTTCGCGTCGACCTTCTCGTCGGGCGCGCTGATCGCCTTCCTGTTGGTCGGACCGCTCGTCGACATCAAGATGCTCGCTCTGCTGCGCACCACCTTCACCGCCCGCACGCTGGTCGGCGTGGTCGCCGTCGTGCTGACGAGCGCGTTCGCCATCGGAATCGGGGTGAACGTCTTTGGCTGATCCACACACCCGCTCGCGGCTGCGCGCCGCCGCCTCACGCTGGCTCGGTCTCGGCCTCGCCGTCGTCATCTCGATCGTCACGCTCGGCCTTGCCATCACCGGCCAGCTCACCCTCTACATCAGCCCTGAATCGATCTGGTTCGCCTGCGCCGGCGCGATCGTCGTCCTGGCTGGCGCGGTCTGGTCGTTCACCCTGCCGCTGGGTGAAGAATCCGACCACGGCCACGATCACGGACCGGCACCTCAGGCGGATGCAGAACCGGGCGAAGCATCCCCGCATCGAACCCTGACGACGGTCGGCACGGTATCAGCCGGCGTCGTCGCCAGCGGCGTCGTCATCGCCGGCCTCGTGCTCCCGCCCGCATCGCTGTCGGTGGAACTGGCGATGTCACGAGCGGATGCCGGTGGCACACTGTTCGCCGGCGCAGACACCCCCACCCTCGGCATTGCAGACACCACGACCTTCGGCATCGGGGAATGGTCGAGCGTCTTCGCCACAGCGACGCGCCCCGAGGCATACGACGGCGCATCCGTCACCCTCACCGGGTTCGTCACACCCAGCGACGACACCGGCGTGAACCTGACCCGCATGATCATCACGCACTGCGTGATCGATGCCCAGCCGGCGGCTGTGCCCGTCGACGTCGACGCGGGCGAGTTCGGCACCGGGCAGTGGATCGAGGTCACCGGAACAGTCAAGGCCGACGATGACGGTTCACTGCGCGTCATCCCGACCTCGACCGTGGCGGTCGATGAACCCGGGGACCCCTATGAGTACTGAGGAGTCTCAGCCCGCACCGCGCACCCGCGCCGAAGCGCGCGCCGCGCGCGAGGCGGCCGAGCGTGCGGCCACCGCCCCGGCTTCGCCCGCTGAGTCGCCCCCTTCGCCCACTGAGCCTGTCGAAGCGTCGGCCGCCCCAGCGTTGCTCGCTGAGCCTGTCGAAGCGCCCCCTGCTTCCCAGCCGAAGACCCCGAAGGACCGGCGCGTGCTGTACACGCTGCTGGGGGTCGTCGGAGTCCTCGCCGTCGTCGGAGCGGTGCTCGGCGCGATCAGTCTGTTCCAGGGTCCGCGCCTCGACAGCGTTCAGGTCGATACCGCCGAGGCGATCGACGTCTCGGGCAGCCGGGTCATCCTCACCGCCAATCAGTCGCTGGCCGAGGTCGACCCCTCGCAGGTCACGATCAGCCCTGCTGTGCCGTTCACGATCGACGCTGCGGGTCGCAGCATCGGCATCCGCTTCACGGTTCCGCTCGATGATGCGACCGAGTACACCGTCAATGTCGGCGATGTCGTCGGCGCGGGCGGCGGACCGGCATCCGATCTGCAGACGGTCTTCACCACGCCGGCGGCCGAGATGTTCCTACTCAACCGCACCGCGGACGATGACACCATCTTCCGCACGGACCTTGCCGGTGACGGGGTGCCGGTGTTCACGCATCCGCGTATCAATGACTACCGCGCGACGCCCACGAAACTCGTCGTCGCAGTGGAGGACGCCGACAGCTCGAGAATTCTGGTGATGGATCGCGACGGCGAGAACGTTCGCGAGCTTGAGCTACCCGGCGACGGGCATGTCAGCTCGGTGCAGGTCTCCGACCGCGGGGGACTGGTGGGCTACATCTACTCTGACC
>NZ_JAJUFV010000111.1 GCF_029263575.1 Microbacterium sp.
CGCCCAGCAGTGGGCGGCGGGCGACAGCACAGCGGGGCGCGCCCTGTGGGCGCAGTTCGCTGAGCTCGGCCTGACCGGGCTGCGCGTGGCTGAGAGCGATGGCGGCTTCGGCGGCTCGGTGACCGATCTCGCGATCGTCTTCGAGCGGCTGGGCTACCACGGCGTTCCCGGCCCGTACATCGAGTCTGTCGCGCTTCTGCCCTCACTCGTCGATACGAACACCCGCTCGCAGATCGTCTCAGGCACGATTGCCACAGCGAGCATGGCCATGGTGGCCCCCGCGGCGCTCGACGCCAACGCTGCCGAGCGTCTCTTCCACATCGCCGACGGCACGCTTCACGAGGCGACCGTGAGCGAGCAGGTCGCCTCACTCGCACCCACCCGTCATCTCACTCTTCTCACGCCGGATGCCGACGGTCAGACGCTGGATGCCGCGGCTCTTGCCGCCGCATCCGACGAGGCTGCGCTGGCCGCCGCAGCCACGCTTCTGGGTGCCGGCGAACGACTCCTCGCGGAGGCAGTGTCGTACGCGAAAGTGCGCGAGCAGTTCGGCCGCCCGATCGGCGAGTTCCAGGCGCTGAAGCACCAGCTGGCGGACATCCGCGTCGCACTGACGTTTGCACGCCCGCTGGTATGGAACGCTGCACTCGAGTTCGACGACACGACCCGTGAACGCGCCGTCTCGGCCGCGAAGGTCGCGGCATCGAATGCGGCCGCGCGGGCAGCGCGCGTCGCGCTTCAGGTGCACGGCGCGATCGGATACACCTCAGAGCACCATCTGCGCATCTGGCTGGGACTCGCCCAGACACTGCCCACCGTCTGGGGCACGTCCGCCTTCCACCGCTCGCGCGTGGCCCGCGCGATCCTTCGCGATAGCGCCGCGTAATCCAGAAGGGACAACGACGATGACTGCCGACCTCACCGAAGAACAGCGCGAGCTCGCCGACATGCTGCGCACGCTGCTCGCGCAGCGATCCGACAGCACCGCTATCCGCCAGGCAGTCGAATCCACCCCGGGCTACGATGCCGGGCTGTGGGCTCTGCTGTGCGGCGAGATCGGCATCGCATCGCTGGCGATCCCCGAGGAAGCGGGCGGTGCCGGCTTCACCGTCGTCGAGAGCGAGGTCGCCCTCGAAGAGCTCGGTTACGCACTCACGCCGTCGCCGTACCTCGGCTCAGTCGCCATCGCCGCACAGGCCATCCTGACGGCGGCAGACGTCGACGACGGGGCCCGTCTTCTTCCCGACATCGCGTCCGGAGAGTCGATCGCCGCGCTGGCATGGGCGAGTGCCGACGGTCGCTGGGACCCGGCAGCCATCGACGTGCAAGCGATCGCAGACGGCGACGACTGGACACTGTCGGGCCGCGTGCCGTTCGTGCTCGAAGGCGAGAGCGCTGACATCATTCTGGCCATCGCTCGCACGGCCGATGGTCCGCGTCTGTTCGAGGTGACCGACACCGCGCGCACCACGCGCGAGGCGACACCGGCGATGGATATCACCCTCCGGCTGGCAACGCTCGACTTCGACAGCACACCCGCCCGAGCGCTGGGCAGCGGTGATCCTGAGCACCTTCAGGCCGTCTACGCGCACGCCCTTGCCTCGACAGCGGCCGTCCAGGCCGGCACAACCGCACGTGGGCTCGACATGACCGTCGACTACGCCCGGAACCGGGTGCAGTTCGGGCGCCAGATCGGATCGTTCCAGGCGGTGAAGCATCGCCTCGCCGATATGCACGTGCAGACGGAGATCGCCAAGACGACCGCGCGTGCGGCGGCCGGAGCGTTGACCGAGAACGCGCCGGATCGCGCCGAGCTCGCCGCTCTCGCCGCGGTGACCTGCTCGACAGCGCTCGAGCACATCGCCGCCGAGACGATCCAGCTGCACGGCGGGATCGCGATCACCTGGGAGCACGACGCGCACCTGATCTTCAAGCGCGCACACGCTCTGGGTCAGCTCTTCGGCACGGCGCGCGAACACCGCGCCGCCGCCGAAGAGCAGGTTCTAGCCGCGCGCTGATCGCTTCACGTGCAGCGGCTGCGCGGCATCCGCTGACCACGACGTGCGAACTCGGTCCGGTTCTTGCTGAGCGAGCGGCTCGACGGGGCGCAGCGTCTCACGGCTGCGCTGCGCCAACTGTTGATAAAGGTGTACGCCGTTGCGCTTCCACGCCAGCGCCTGCTCGTCGAGCTCTCCGGTGACTTTCGCCGGGCAGCCCATCGCCATGCCGGCGGCGGGCACGGCCGTACCGGCCGTGACCACGGCACCGGCGGCGACGAGGGCATTTTCGCCGATGTGGGCGCCGTCGAGGATCGTCGATCCGATCCCGATCAGCGCATAGGAGCCGATCCGACAGCCATGCAGCACCGCCGCGTGGCCGACGTGGCTGTTCGGCTCGAGGAGCGCATCCGTTCCGGGAAAGGCGTGAATCACGCACGAGTCCTGCACATTGGATCCCTCACCGACGATGACTCGCCCGAAGTCACCGCGCAGGCTCGCGAAGGGACCGATATAGCATCCGGGCCCGACGATGACGTCGCCGATCAGACTGGCGGTTTCATGGACGAACGCGGTGGCGTCGACCACGGGGATCACGCCGTCGAACTCGTACGACGGCATCAGGCGACCTGACCGCCGTCGATCACGAAGTCCTGACCGGTGCAGTAGCTGCTGGCCTCGCTGGCGAGGAAGGCCACGAGGTTGGAGATCTCCTCCGGCTGGCCCGCACGAGGGATCGGTATGCGTGTGATGAAGCCGACACCGGCGCGCGTGCTCTCCGAGGCCATCGGTGTGTCCACAGCGCCGGGGCACACCGTGTTCACACGGATGCCCCACTCCGCCAGCTCACGAGCGAGGGCGTGGGAGACGCCCCGCAATCCCCACTTCGACGCCGAGTACGGCACGCGATTGGCGTAACCGGCGACCCCGGCCGTTGATGCGATGTTGATGATCGAGGCACCGCCGTGCTTCATCAGGGGCAGCATCGCCTGCACCCCCAGCATCGGGCCGATGAGGTTGACATCGAGCGTGAGGCGGATCACCTTCTCGGTGGCGTCTGCGAGGGGCCCTTCGGGACAGAAGCCTGCGTTGTTGACGAGGATGTCGACGCGCCCGAAAGCCTGTCGCGCCTTGTCAGCGACATCGTTCCAGGCCTCAGCCGAACTGACGTCGTGCGCGATGCCGACCGCGGCGTCGCCGAACTCGGCGGCGAAGTCGGTGACGGCATCGGCGTCGAGGTCGGTGAGCACCAGGCGTGCGCCGAGCTGGTGAAACAGGCGGGCATGAGCGCGCCCCTGGCCCCCGGCCGCTCCGGTGATGAGGGCGACTTTGTCAGAGAGATCGATGACGGGCGTTGCATTCATGAGATTCCTTCGCGATAGATTATTGAACAAGCATTTGGTTGGAGGCAGCATGAGCAGGATTCACCACATCGGCATCACCGTCAGCGACCTCGAGGCGGCGACGAGGTTCTACCAGACCGTCAGCGGCGGCGAGGCGATCGGCCCCCTGATCAAGAGCGGACCCGCTGTCGAGGCGGCGACCGGCTATGCGGGCGTCGAGATCGCGATCAGCTTCGTCTGCACCGCCAATGGCGTCTTCCTCGAGCTGCTGCAGTACCGCCATGCCGACGCCGCACGGATCGATCCGAACAACGGACACATCGGCGCCGCGCATCCCGCGATCGTCGTGGACGACATCGACGGGGCCATCGCTGCGGCTGAGCAACTGGGCCATCGCGCGCTCTCGACGACGATGACTGCCACTGCAGGCCCCCTCGAGGGCTACCGTTACGTCTACGTGCTCGGCCCGGACGACGTGCGCGTGGAACTGCTGCAAGAACCTCACCGCGCTCCAGCCTGAATGTCGAATCCGATCAGCTCCTGCGAGACGGCTTCTGCGGTCGCAAGCAGCTGCTGCGCCCACCGCTGAACCTGCTCGGGAGCAGCCTGCGCGGGGAACCCGAAGAGAACGATGCTTTCCAGAATCGCACCGTTCGCATCGCACACCGGCGCCGCGAGGATCCGCACGTTCAGCAACCTGCTTCGCAGCGTCTCATCCGAGGGGTCATACGCTCCCGCGATGCTCTCGAGCGCCTCACGGATGCGCACATCGACACCGGCGTGACCACTGTCCCTGCCGTGCTGCGAGATGGTCGCCCAGTGCTCATCGTGATTCGGCGCCACCAGGCCGATCGACCAGCCACGCCGGCGCACCCGCTCCAGGCGCTCGGCGGCCTCAGCCTCGGGATGGTGCGCGCTGTCGTTCGCACGTGCCCACGCAGCCACCAACGACTCATCGACCGCGGGAAACGTCGCGCCGTACGGCATCCGCAGCGGCAACCGGCGGCCGATGTGCTCACGCACCGACCGACCCGTCGCCGACACGCCGGTCATGATCAGCAGATCGCCGCCGATGATCGACTGAGTGAAGGTCTCCAGTCCCGTCTCGGCCGCAAGAGCCTCGAGATGCGGGCGTGTCACGTCGCTGATCTGCAGCTGGGCGCTGAGCTGTGTGGCCGCGTTCTCTGCCGCGCTGCGGTCAAAGCGCCCGTACCCGCCCTGGAAGAACAGCAACGGCCCGGCGGGTTCCTGGGTATCGAGTGCGGTGACCGTGCCGATGACGATGTCGTGATCGCCGGCGGTGTGGCGAGCGGTCAGGGTGCAGTCGATCCATGCGACCGAACCGTCGAGAATAGGATTTCCCGCCGGCGACGGACGCCAGGCGACTCCGTCGAACTTATTCGGATCCCGGCTCGCAAGACGCCGCGACAGCTCGATCTGATTCTCGCTGAGCACATTGACGCAGAAGTCGGCAGCGCCGTACATGCGCGCATAGCTCGACGACGTCCGCTGCGGCAGGAATGCGACCAGGGGCGGATCGAGCGACACCGAAGTGAAGGATCCGACCACCATCGCCACCGGATCGCCCTCAGCATCTTTCGCGGTGATGACGACCACGCCGGTAGGGAAATGCCCGAGGACGTCTCGGAACAGATGGGGCTCGACGGCGGGGTTGCCGCCCTCATTCGACGTGCTCATTCGCTCAAGTGCTCTCGAAGAGTGCTGCCGGTGTACTCGCGTCGGAACAGGCCGCGCTGCTGCAGGATGGGCACGACCTGCTCACCGAAGTCGCAGAGGCCCTGCGGAAGGTCGGCCGGCAGAACGATGAAGCCGTCTGCGGCGCCGGCGGTGAACCACTGCTCCAGATCATCGGCGATCGCCTCGGGAGTGCCGATCACCGGCCGGTGTCCCAGCGTCAGCGCAATACGCTGAGCGAGCTGGCGCAGCGTCAGCTGCTCTCTGAGCGCGGTCTCGATGTAGAGGCGTGGCCGCGAGACGCTCGCGTTCTCGGGGAGTCGAGGTCGCAAATCCGGCAGCGGTGCGTCTGGGTCGAGGTCGCTGAGGTCGAGGTTTCCGAGATGGTGGGTGAGGAAGGCGCTGAGGCCCTCGACGTCCACGAAGCTGCCGAACTCGCGAGCCAGAGCCTGTGCCTCCTCCTCGGTCGAGCCGACGAAGGGCATGATGCCGGGAAGAGCCTTGAGCGACCCGGGCTCACGCCCGTGCTGGGCCGACAGCTCACGCGTACGGGTCACGAACTCTCGGCTGGATTCGATGTCCCACTGGGTCGTGAAGGTCATCTCCGCCCAGGCTGCGCTGAGGTTCATCCCCGGTCCGGACGACCCGGCCTGAGCGATGACCGGCCTTCCCTGCGGCGAGCGCCGCAGGGGCAAGGGCCCGGTCACCTGGAAATGTTCGCCCGCGTGCGCGGCGGGGTGGATGCGCGCAAGATCGGCGTAGCGCCCTGCGGCTGCATCGGCCACGATGGCGTCTTCCTCCCAGCCGTCCCAGAGCGCCGCGACCACTTCGACGAACTCTTCGGCACGTGCGTAGCGGTCGGCATGGTCAGGCAGCGACGCTGAGCCGTAGTTGGCGGCGGATGCTCCCACCGCAGTGGTCACGACGTTCCAGCCCGCTCGGCCTTGGCTGAGGTGGTCGAGCGTCGCGAACTGCCGTGCGACCGTGAACGGGTCGTTGAAGGTCGTGGAGCTGGTGCCGACGAGTCCGATGTGCTCGGTGAATCCGGTGATCGCCGACAGCACGGCGATCGGGTCGGGCCGTTCTGTGGAGTCGGTGGCGATCTGGTCGCCGACGGCGAGCACATCAGCGAGGAAGTACGCGTCGAAGCACGCGGCCTCAGCGACTCGGGCGGTTTCGATCCAGTGGTTCAGACTCAGCGCGTTGGCGGCATCTGTGCGAGGCGAACGCCACGCTGCCTGCGCGGCGCCGACGCCTTGAATGTAGGCGGCGAGATGCATCATGGTTGTTCTCCTTCTGTCGGTACGGGCGGGACGGCGAGTTCTTCGCGCTCGCGTTCGTCGAGTTCGATGGATGCGGCGCCGACAGAGCTCTGGATGCTCTCGGGCCGGCTGGCACCCGGGATCGGGATGATCGCGTCAGAGATTGACAGCAGCCACGCCACGGCCATCTGCTGCACGCTGATGCCGCGACGCTCGGCGGCCTGCTGGAAAGCGGGAGCGGCCGCTCCGAGCCCTTTGGCCGCACGCATTCCACCCAACGGGCCCCAGGCGAGAAAGGTGATCCCCCGCTGCTCGCAAAGTCGCAGTATCGCTTCATTGGATCGTTCCAGCGGAGAGTACTCGTTCTGGACGCTGACGAGCCGATCACCGAGGATCTCGATCGCGGTGTCGAGCTGGTCGTGGTCGACGTTCGAGATGCCCACGCGAAGAGCGATTCCGTCGTCGACGAGCGCCCGCAGGGCCCCCAGAGAATCGGCGAACGGCACGCGGACGTCTGGACGATGAAGCTGGTACAACGGCAGCGCTTCCAGACCGAGACGCTGCAGAGAGGCCCGTGCCGCGCTCGCGATGTGCTTCGGCGAACCATCGACCCACCAGGTCGCGTTCGGCCCGCGAGTATGTCCGCCTTTGGTCGCGATCACGACCCGCTCGAGTGCGTCTGGGCGCGTGCGAAGAGCTCGGATGAGGGCGAGCTCGTTCACTCCCATCTCTCCGGTGGGCCCGTAGCTGTCTGCCGTGTCGAACAGCGTGATGCCCGCATCCAGCGCCGCATGGACGGTCTGGACGCCCTGCGCCGGGTCTTTGTCGAGGGTCTGCGTGAGCGTCATCGAGCCCATGCCGACAGCGGAGACCTGCTGATCTCCCAAGCGTCGGGTGGGAATCATTTGCCGACCACCGTCCATCCGCCGTCAACGGGCAGGCACTGGCCGATCACGTGGTGGGCGTCGAGGAGGAGCCAGATGATCGATTCGGCCATCTCGCGCGGCGTGGCCAGCTGCCCGCGGGGCGTGCGCTTCTCAACCGCGCCGAGGTCGTAGCCGGTGCGGGCGAGGTCCTCGACCATGGGCGTGAGCGTGTGCCCGGGAGCCACCGCGTTGACGCGCACGCCGAGCGGCGCCCATTCCACGGCGAGGTTCTCCATGAGCTGGCGTTCGGCGGCTTTGGCCGTGCCGTAGTCGACCTGGTTTACCCAGCCACGGTAGGCGGTTGTCGAGGAGATCAGCACGATCGAGCCGGCGTCGCCATCCAGCTGGCGGACGAACTCCCTCGATACCGCCAGCGCCCCGACGACGTGGATGTCGTAGAGACGACGCATGTGCTCGAGATCCATCTCCATCGCGGGCACGTATGCTCCGCGGATGCCGTGGCAGACCACCAGGTGGGTGACCGGTGCGCGGCCCGCGGCGTTTTCGATGGCAGCGCGGACCGCGGCCTCATCGCGAGCATCGGCGATCTCGCTGTCGACGCCGTCTCGGTCGCTGGGCTGCATGTCCAGCACGGTCACGCGGTGCCCGCGCTCGAGGAGAATCTCCACAACCGCCGCGCCTATGCCGCTCGCTCCACCGGTGACGATCGTGTGTCCGGGCTGTCTGGGCTCACTCATTTGCGCTCTCCTCCGACGTCGTCGTCATGGCCGGGGTCCGCCCGGCCCGTATGTCATTTGACGCCCATGCTAGTGTGTTTCCCAAACAAGCGCTAGGTTCAGCGCTTGCCCGCACCGCAGCGAATAGGAGCACCGATGTCAGACAAACGATCGAGCATCGATGAGGCGGTCGCCTCTCTGGAGAGCGGCATGACCATCGGCATCGGCGGCTGGGGCTCCCGCCGCAAGCCCATGGCTCTCGTCCGCGCGATCCTGCGCAGCGACCTCACCGATCTCACCGTCGTCGCCTTCGGCGGAGCAGATATCGGCCTGCTCGCCGCGGCAGGGAAGCTACGTAAGGCCATCTACGGATTCGTCTCGCTCGACAGCATCCCGTTGGATCCACTGTTCACCCGCGCTCGCGAATCGGGCACGATCGATGTCGAAGAGTACGACGAGGGAATGTATGTGGCGGGGTTGCGTGCGGCCGGTGCACGCCTGGACTTCCTTCCCATCCGCGCCGGGCTCGGGTCTGACGTACTGCCCGCCAACCCGCACCTGCGCACGGTCGCGTCGCCCTACTCGGATGCCGAGTATGTCGCGATGCCCGCCCTCAACCTCGACGTCGCCCTGGTGCACATGAACCGCGCGGATGAGAAGGGCAACGCACAGTTCCTCGGTCCCGATCCGTACTTCGACGACCTGCTGGCCATGGCCGCCCAGCGCACGATCGTATCGACCGAGAAGATCGTGCCCAGCTCGCAGCTTCTCGACGAGGCAAGCTTCCACACGCTCCTGTTCAGCCGGATGTACGTGTCAACCGTCGTCGAGGCGCCCCGCGGAGCACACTTCACCACCTGCGAACCCGACTACGGCCGCGACGAGGTCTTCCAGAAGCACTACGCGACCTCCGCCAAAGACCCGCAGGCGTGGACTCGCTTCGAGGAGACCTTCTTGAAAACCGATGAAGCCGGCTATCACGCGGCCGTCGCAGAGTTCCACGCGTCCCAAGGAGAATCATGACCACGGCACCCACTCTCGCTGAGATCAGCATCACGGCCTGCGCTGACACCTACCGCGACTCGGGCGAGATTCTCGCCCATGCCGTGGGAATCATTCCGACGCTCGGCGCTCGCCTCGCAAAGCTCACCACGGCCCCCGACATCGTCCTCACCGATGGCGAGGCGTTTCTGCTGAGCGGTCCGCCGACACCCGGCGCCAAGGAGACCGAGGACTCGGTCGTCGAGGGCTGGGCACCGTTCCGTCGCATCTTCGACATTCTTGCCACCGGCCGCCGCCAGAGCATGATGGGCGCGAGTCAGATCGACCGGTACGGCAACCAGAACATCTCGCTGATCGGCGACTGGGACCGCCCGAAGCGTCAGCTGATCGGCGTCCGCGGCGCCCCCGGCAACACCGCAAACCACCGCGTCGACTACTGGATCTCACGCCACAGCGCCCGCATCTTCGTCGACTCGGTCGATATGGTCTCGGGCGTCGGAAACGACAGAGCCAAGCAGGCCGGTCTTGAGTTCCACCACCTCGGTGTCGTGGTCACCAACCTCGCTGTGTTCGGCTTCGACGATGAGGGTCGCATCGCCCTGCGCTCGATTCACC
>NZ_JAJUFV010000112.1 GCF_029263575.1 Microbacterium sp.
CCGTGATCCTCGTCGAGGTGCGCGGGGCCGGGCACCAGCTCGAGATCGATGCGCCCGTGCCCGTCGAGTTCGTCCACCGCGGATCCGCCTTCCCCGGCACGGCGCTCGCCGACGCGATCGCGCGCATGGACGCGGACGACAGCCCGGGCGAGGATCCCTTCGTGTTCGTCGCGGCCGAGCAGGCGATCGTGAAGCCCGCCCGCGCGCTCGCGGTCGACCGCTGGGGCCTCGACGCCGACCGCACCGTCATCAAGGGCTACTGGAAGTCGGACGCGACGGGATCCGAGTACCACGCCGCCCACTGAACGCCCCGTACCCCTCGCCGCGTACCGGTCGGGCGAGGGACACGAGGGCGCCTACTTCACGGCGCCCGACGACAGGCCTGCGATGAGGTGGCGCTGAACGAGCATGAATCCGATGATCACGGGCAGCGACACGACGACCGACGCGGCCATAAGCTGATTCCAGTACACGTCGGTCTGCGATGAGTACGCGCGCAGCCCGATCGCCAGGGTCCGCGTCGCATTGTTCGTCAGGACGCTCGCGAACAACACCTCGCTCCATGCCGTGATGAAGCAGTACACCGTGACTGCGATGATGCCGGGCCTCGCGACCGGCAGCACGATGCGGATCAGGGCGCCGATACGCCCCGTCCCATCGATCATCGCGGCCTCCTCGAGCTCCTTCGGAATGGACGCGAAGAAGCCCGACAGCATCCAGATGGCGAACGGCAGCGAGAACGTCATATACGTGAGGATCAGGCCCAGATACGACCCCGTCAGCTGCACGCCGACGATCCGCTGCAGCTGAGAGAAGATCAGGAACAGCGGCAGCAGGAACAGGATCCCCGGAAACATCTGCGTCGACAGCACGACGAGACTGAAGGCGCGTGAGCCGCGGAAGGCGAACCGCGACATGGCGTACGCCGCCATGACCGCGAGGATCACGGAACACGCGGTCGCCGCGACCGTCACGATGAGACTGTTGACGAAATAGCGCCCCAGCGGAACCGTCTGCCAAATCTGAAAGTACGGCTCGAGGGTGATCCGCGACGGGATCCAGGTGAAGACCCCGCGCACGTCTCCGAGCGGCTTGATCGACGTCGCAACGACGACGTACACGGGCAGCAGGACGAGCAGGCTCAGGAAGGTGAGACCCATCGCGCGAAGGATGCGGAATCCGCGGGTTTCAATCATCGACCGACCTGCCCTTCGGCATCACGAGACGGATATAAAAGGCGGAGGCGATCAGCAGAACAACCAGCAGCAGGACACTCATCGCACCTCCCACCCCGAAGTTCCAATTGTTGAACGACTGCTGGTAGATGAGCGGCGAGATCAGCGTCGCCTCCGCGGGCGACGACGGGCCGAACAGCACGTATGGCACGTTGAACTGGTTGAAGATCCACAGGCTGAGAATGAGGAGCAGAACCGTGTTGGCGTGCCGGACCATGGGCAGCGTGATCGACCGGAACTGCCGCCAAAGACTCGCCCCGTCGAGCGCCGCCGCTTCGTACACGTCGGTGGGGATCGACTGCAGTGCGGCGAGCAGCATGAGGAAGACGAACGGCCAGAACTGCCACACCGTCACGACGACCATTGCCCAGAAGGCGTTGCCGCCCAGCAGCCAGAATGGGCGCTCGTCGAGGATGCCGAGATCGTCCACGAGGAAGCGGTTAATGACGCCGTCGCGCTGATTGAACATGAACGCCCAGGCGATCGTGCCGACATAGCTCGGGAGCGCATAGGGCACGAGGAAGAGCGTGCGGAACAGACCGTTGCCGCGGAACTTCGAACTCAGAAGCACCGCCGCGAACATGCCGATCGCCCAGGCGAACGCCACGACGATGACGGTGAACGCGATCGTGCGCAGCAGCGCGCCGTAGAACTGGCTGCCGATGGCGCCGGCCGGGTCGAGACCCTGGACGAAGTTCGCGAACCCCACAAACGGCGCGCTCGTCCAATTGGCGATCGAGTACTGCGTGAGCGAGATGAACGCGATGTACACCCCGAGGATCATCGGCACGATGTGGATGAGCAGCTCCATCACACCAGCGGGCGCGATCAGCCAATACGGCAACCACAGGCGCTTCTGAGCACGAGGGTTCTCGAGGACGTAGGGCTCCGGATTCTTCTTCGGATGACGGGTCTTCACCGTCGAGGTCGTGAGAATTGCCATGACTTCCCTCCGCCGGGGCGGGCTTCGGCCCGCCCCGGTCGATCGGTCGGATCCGGATCAGCTCGCAGGCATCTGCGAGTTGGCATCCTCGAGGGCCGCGCGAACGTCGTCCTCCGTGACCTCGTCGCCCTGAGCGATCCGCGCGAAGAGCCCGTTCATCGCCTCGCCGACGAGAGTCTCCATCTGCCCCTCACTGGGGTAGAGAGGCATCGGCTGCGCGTGTTCGGCCAGGATCTGCTGCTTGAGCTGCGTCTCCTCGCCCTGGAATGCCTCATCGTCGTAGGCGGCCGTGACGACAGGCAGCGATGTGAAGCGATCGTTGAGGTAGATCTGCTCTGCGTCGCTGGTGAGATGGGCGACGAAGTCGATCGCCGCCTCCTTGTTGTCGGAGTTCGCGAATACGCTCACGTTGATGCCAGCAACGTGGCTCTGGGTGCCCTCTTCGCCGGTCGCGTCGGCCGACATCATCGGAACGGGCGCCACGGCGTAGTCCTCCATGTCCCCCTCCGCAAGCGTCTTGCCGGGCGCCTGGTCGAAGAACATCGCGGAGTTGCCGGCGATGAAGTCGGCGACCATCTCGTTGCCTTCGGTCAGCTCGGCGTTCGACGGGCTGACGACACCGTCTTCGCCCATGAGTTGGATCCACTGATTGACGCCTTCGACGACCCCGTCGTTCGCGAAGTCGGGATTACCCTCGTCGTCGTACAGCGAACCGCCGTTCTGCAGTCCACGAATGAAGGCCTGATGCACGTTGTTCGAGGTTCTCTGGCCCGCGAGAGCGACGCCCCATTGGTCGATCTCCCCGTCGCCGTCGGTGTCGACCGTGAGCTTCTTCGCTGCCTCGACGAATTTGTCCCAGGTCGCGGGCGGCTCCGTGATCCCCGCTGCTTCGAACATCTCGGTGTTGTAATACAGCGAGTACGCGAGTCCGTACAGCGGAACGGACGTCGGCGCCTCCCCCTCCGCACCGCCCGTCTTCCAGCTCGAGGCGAGGAAGCGGTCCTCGCCCCCGATCGCCTCGAGCGCGTCGCCTTCGAAGGGCTCAAAGGCCCCGCTGGCCTGCAGAGAGGCAGCCCACGTGTTGCCGATGTTGACGACGTCGGGCGCTTCGCCGCTCGACACCGCCGTGAGGATGCGGTTGTACAGATCTCCCCAGGGAATGACCTCGAGCTCGACCTCGACGCCCGTCTCCTCCGTGAAGCGATCGATGGTCTCCTTCAGGATCTCTTCGTCGTGTGTCACCGAGGCGCCCTGATTGCTCGCCCAATAGGTGATCGTGTCGCTCGACGCACCCGCGTCGGAGCAGCCGACGAGGCCCGCCGCGGCGATACCGGTCGCGGCACACGCCGCGACCCATCGCACCCGTATCTTGCTGTTCATCGTGAATCTCCTTGTTCTCGCCGTTGAGAGGTTGAGAGAACGCGACCGGCATCAGGTGGATGATGCCGCCGCGCGTGCAGGATCCACGGTCGGATCCCATTCCAGGTCGAGCAGGTCAGACGCCTCGACCGTCGATGCGACATCGACGGGCGTGCCCGCGTCAATCGCCTCGCTGATGCTGACCATGATGTCGAGCACATGGATGGCGAGCTCGCCGGGCACCCGCTCGCGACGTCCCGTGCGGATCGCCTCGGCGAACTCGGCGACGCCCGTGCCGCGGGTGGACGCCGCTCGTCCGGCCGCGATCGTGCGCGTCTCGTCGCCCGGCAGATGCAGCACCGTGTCGCCCTCGAACATGTTAGGGTCGGGGAAGGCTGCCGCCCCGTCTGTGCCCTCGATCTCGATGACGGTGTGCCGCAGCTGCGAGTCGAAGCTGAAGACCGCGAGGGCGCTCGCGCCGCTCTCGAACTCGATCAGCGCGTTGACGTGCGTCGGCACCTCGACGGGGAACTCCCGGCCGGCCTTCGGTCCGCTTCCGATCACGCGCGTCTCGCGCGCCTTCGAACCCGTCGCCGACACTCGGCGAGCGGCGCCGAACACCTGGACGAGCGCCGTGAGGTAGTACGGCCCGACATCGAACATCGGGCCCGCGCCGCGCGCGAAGAGGAACTCGGGGCTCGGGTGCCACGACTCCGGCCCCGGTGTCTGAAACAGCGCGAGCCCGCTCACGGGCGTGCCGATCGTGCCCTCCTTGACGGCCCGCAGCGCGGTCTGCAGCCCCGGACCGAGAAAGGTGTCGGGGGCGACCGCCACGCGCACGCCCTCGGAATGCGCCAACTCGGCCAGCTCGCGGGCGCTCTCGCGGTCGAGAGCATATGGCTTCTCGCCCCACACGTGCTTGCCCGCGGCGACGGCCTGCTTCGCGACCTCGACGTGGACGGCGGGAATGGTGAGGTTCACGACGATGTCGACGTCGGGATCCGCGAGCAGCTGCTCGGTCGCCCCCGATGCGGGCACGCCCCACTTCGCGGCCTGGGCGGCAGCGCGATCCGTGTCGAGGTCGGCGATGAATCGCACCTCGAGCGCGGGGAACCGCGTGAGATTGCCGAGGTACTCGTCGCTGATCGTGCCCGCGCCGATGATGCCGACGCCCGTCCTCTTCGTCATGCCTGGATCCCTTCGAGGTAGGTGAAGCTGTCGGCGACGGCGTCGAACGCGTCGCCCGCGAAGTCGTCGAGTTCGACGACGCGAAGCGCCTGCGGAGCCGCGGCGAGGATCGCGGGAACGTCCATGGATCCGCTGCCGACCGCGACCTGGTCGATGTCGTTGTCGGTCAGGGGGCCGTCCTTGATGTGAAGCGCCGTCACGCGGTCGCCCAGACGAGCGAGGAGCGCGGGCACGTCGGCCTCACCGCCCACCGCTGCCCAGTAGGTGTCCACTTCGAGCTGCACCTCGTCCGCCACCGCGTCGGCGAAGACCTCGAAAGCGCTCGTGCCGTCGATGCGCGAGCGGAACTCGAATGCGTGATTGTGATAGCCGACGGCGATGCCGTGCCCGGCCGCGACCCGGGCGATCTCGCCCATCTCGGCGGCGATGCCCGCAACCCCGTCCCTGCTGAGCCACCTGTCGGGGTCGATGAACGGGTCGTAGACGGTCGAGGCGCCGAGCACGCTCGCAGCGCGGAAGATGGCGTCGACGTCTTCACCAACCAGGCGCGCGTGGGCGGTCGGCGCGGAGAGATCCGAGGCGTCGAGAGCATCGCGCAGCGCGCCCGCACGATCGACGAAGCCGAAGGGCTCGACCTGGCGAAAGCCGATGCGCGCGACCCGAGCGATCGTCGCGGGGAGGTCGCGTTCGAGGTCGTTTCGCACGGTATACAGCTGGAGGGAGGGATGGGTCACGTCGCTCTTCTTCAGAGCGGTGCTGTCGGTCATCTGTGTTTCCTTCGCGCCCGGCTCGGCCGGGTCGTTGACGTCTCTGGCAACGGTGAACGAGCCACCACGACTTTCTTAGTCGAATTAACTTAGATCAGTCAAGAGGGAAGTCTCGCACGGTCGCCCCGGCGTCGCGCTCAGGACTCAGCAGGCGGCGCTGTGCTCGCGCGAGCAACGATCACGACGTCCTGGGTGACGCTCTCGGCCGCCGCGTCGGGATCCAGAAGCGCTCGCGCCACGAGCTCGCCGAGTCCGAGGACGTCTCGCGACACGGCCGACAGCGCGGGCGTCGCGAGTTGGCAGACCGCCGAGTCATCCCAGGCGAGCACCGAGAGTTCGTCGGGAACGACGATTCCCCGCTCGGCCGCCACATCGAGCGCGGCAGCGGCCATGAGGTCGTTGTCGAACACGAGCGCCGTGAATCCGGCTTCGTCGTCCAGAAGCCGCGCCGTGCATTCTCGCCCGGACTGCTCGCCGTAGTCGCCCTCGACGGCGCCCCCGCACAGCCCCCGAGCCGCGATCTCCCGCTCGAACGCCCGTTCGCGCGCGATCGTGTGGCTCAGCTCGCGGGGGCCGGTGACGTGGCCGATCGACCGATGACCGAGCTCGTCGAGGAACGCGACGGCATCCGCCATCGCGCGGTCATTGTTCACACGAACCGACTGGCCGTCGCCGTCGACTTCGCCGACGGCAACGGCGCGCAGGCTCAACTCGTGACAGAGCGCGGGACGCGGATCGTCCTCGACCATATCGGACAGCACGACGGCCTCGATCTCACCCGCTGCGGCCCAGCGTCGGTAGGTGGCGACCTCCTCATCGAGGCTTGCGACAATGTGGACGACGATACTCGCGCCTTCTTCGTCGAGCACACGGTCGACGCCGCTCAGCAGACCCGAGTAGAACTGGTCCAGACCCCTTTGACCCGGCGCCTTGCGCCGCACCATTCCGAACACGCGTGCCCCTCCGGAAGTCTCATCGCCCACATGATCAGTATGACTGCGACCCCCTGGCCACGACCGCGCCGCTCACCGCAACCCCGCCGCGAGGCGACACCATGATCATCCCCGTGCGCCTCCGCGCGAGCGCCGTCGCGGTGCTCGCGGCGATCCGCGCGATGGGCCAGGCGAGCCGTGTCGAGATCGCCGAGCAGACCGGCCTGACCCAGGCGACGGTGTCGACGGCCGTGCGTGACCTCATCGCCTCGGGGCGCGTCGTCGAGACCGGCGAGCGCACCCCCACGCGCGGCAAACCGCGCACGCTCCTCGCCCTGCGACCGCTCGCGACCTGCGCGATCGGCGTGCAGCTGGGCGCCGAGTCGATCGTCGTGTGCATCACCGACGCGATCGGCGCCGTCGTCGCCCGCTCGCGGATCCGCGGAGCACGCGACGACGCGCCGGCCCCGACGATCGCCCGCATCGCGCGCGCGGTGAATCTGCTGCTGACGACGACGGGTCTCGCGCGCGAGGCGATCGTCGGCATCGGGGTCGTGAGCCCCGGCCTGCTCGACCTCGAACGCGGCGTCATTCTCCGCTCCCGCACGCTGCCGCGCTGGGTCGGCATCGAACTCGCACAGGATCTGGCGACGGCGACCGGCTTCGCGGCCGCGCTCGAGAACGATGCTTCCGCCGCCGCGATCGGTGAGCACTGGCGCGCGGCAACCAGCGCCTCCGCGGCACACTGCACTGTGCACATGGGGGCGACCGTCGGGGTCGGGATCCTGTCGGGAACCGAGCTCTTCCGCGGCGCGAGCGGAAACACGGGGGCGATCGGCCCCCTGCCGGTGCGCCGCGGCGGATCGTGGCTCGGCACGACCGTCGACGATCTCGCGACACCGCGTGCCGTCGCCGAACGCGCCTATGCGCTCGCGGCGCAGAACGCCGGAACACGGTTCGAGCCGTCGCCCGAGCGCGACCGATTTCACGATTTCCAGCGCATCGCCACGCTCGCCGTCCGCGGCGACGAGTTCGCGCGCGAGCTGATCGCCGAGTCTGCGGGCTACCTCGGCGACGCCCTCGTCACCGTCGTGAATCTGCTCGACCTCGGCTCGGTGTCGCTTGCCGGGCCCGCGTTCGAGATCGCGGGGACGCTGTATCTCGAGCGGCTGTCGGAGCGGCTCGCGGCCGAGGCGTTCGCCAGCGAACGGCACCCCGTGCGAATCCACCTCGCCGATCAGCTGAGCGATGCGGCCGCCGTGGGCGGAGCCGCCCACGCCCTGCGCCTCGCGATCACGACCCCCGAGGACGCACCGATCGAACATTGACTTGGTTAAGCGCCCGATGAAAGTATGATCGTGCATGCCGCCGATGAAGGAGGCCGACCATGCGCATCGACAGAGCAGAGGTCATCGTCACGAGCCCCGACCGCAATTTCGTGACCCTCAAGATCACGACCTCAGACGGAGTCACGGGTCTCGGCGACGCGACCCTCAATGGGCGCGAACTCGCTGTCGTCGCGTATCTGACCGAGCACGTGGTCCCACTGCTCATCGGTAGGGATCCGCACGCGATTGAAGACACCTGGCAGTTCCTGTACCGGGGCGCGTACTGGCGCCGCGGGCCCGTCACGATGGCGGCCATCGCGGCCGTCGACATGGCGCTGTGGGACATCAAGGGCAAGATCGCAGGCCTCCCCGTCTACCAGCTGCTCGGCGGCGCCAGCCGCACGGGCCTGCTCGCCTACGGACACGCGTCGGGCAAGGAACTGCCCGAGCTGTTCGATTCGATCCGAGAACACCTCGCCCTCGGCTATCGTGCGATCCGGGTGCAGTCGGGCGTGCCCGGGCTGAAGGCGATCTACGGCATCGCCTCGCAGTCGGCCGACACGGGCGGCGGGGAAGCGCGCTACGACCACGAACCCGCCCGCCGCGGCGCGCTGCCCGTGCAGGAGGACTGGGACACGCGCGCCTACCTGCGGCACCTGCCCGGGGTCTTCGAGGCCGTGCGCCACGAGTTCGGCCCCGAACTGCCGCTGCTGCACGACGGCCATCACCGGATGACGCCGATCCAGGCGGCGAAGCTCGGCACATCGCTCGAGCCGTACGACCTGTTCTGGCTCGAGGACTGCACGCCCGCTGAGAACCAGGAGGCGCTGCGTCTCGTACGCCAGCACACGACCACGCCGCTCGCGATCGGCGAGATCTTCAACACGGTCTGGGACTTCAAGGATCTGATCCGCGAACAGCTGATCGACTACGTGCGCGGAGCCGTGACCCACATGGGCGGCATCACGCCGCTGAAGAAGACCATGGACTACGCTGCGCTGTACCAGATCAAGTCGGGCTTCCACGGCCCGACCGACATCTCACCGGTCGGCATGGCCGCACAGGCGCACCTCGGTCTCGCGATCCACAACTTCGGCATCCAGGAGTACATGCCGCACGGTGAGAAGACCAACCGCGTGTTCGAGCAGTCATTCACGTGGCGAGATGGTTTGCTGCACCCGGGCGACGAACCGGGCCTCGGCGTCGACGTCGACATCGACGAGGCGGGCAGGTACCCCTACGAACGGGCGTACCTGCCCTACAACCGCCTCGCCGACGGCACCGTGCACGACTGGTGAGTCACGCCTCCTGAGACGAGCTGAACGCGGCGTCGAACGCGGCGTCGGGCGGCGTGATTGCGTTGAGCTTGCGCACGAACGCGAGCGCCTCGGGCGCGCCCTGCAGGCGATCCATGCCGGCGTCCTCCCACTCGACGCTCGTCGGGCCGTCGTAGCCGATCGCGTTGAGCGCGCGGAACAGCGGCTCCCACGGCACGGCGCCGTGGCCCGTCGAGACGAACGTCCAGCCGCGCCGCGGGTTCGCCCACGGCAGGTGGGATCCCCGCCCGCCGTTGCGGCCGTCGAGGATCGTGACCGCC
>NZ_JAJUFV010000113.1 GCF_029263575.1 Microbacterium sp.
CATGGGTTATGAGGCAGATAGGTTACGAGACACCTCGACGAGCTGAAATCACGGACCGATTGAGGAAGTCCACAAAGCGCTGGGGAGTTGTTCGTTCCGGACCTTCCGACGTAATCGTGATCGACGCATCCAACGTCGAGAGCAGTTGTCCGGCGCTCCGCCGAATACCTACCACACGCGTTTCGGCGCGGTTAAGTTTCGGTGGGGGGTTTCGGCGGCTCACGCTTCGGCGTGTCGCGCACTTGATCATCATCGTCGGCGTGAGCGCCGGAATCGATCGTTTCCGGCAGGCTCTCGGAGCACAAGCCATGATCGGCCGATTATCGCTACCAATCGTCATCCGTCGTCCGAGCACTGGCGGTCGGCTGCCCGTTCGAAGTCTGGAACGGGTCGGTCTTGCGCGTCCTCGGCCGTCAGCGCGAGTCCGTTGCTTTCGATGTCGGCGATGAGCCAGTCCATTTCGAGGATCTCCCGGCGCTGCGCTTCGCTGATTTCAACCGCAAGTTCGCAGACGCGGACATCCTGCAGCTGTGCTCGCTCGGATCGGGTGATCGCGAGCGAGTGATGCGGAATCATTGCGCGCATGTACGCGGTGTCGTCGACGGTGATCTGGCTGCGGTCGAGGGCGATGCCTCCTCCGAGGAGGAGAACGCTGACGATGATGACCGCAATGTTCGCTTTCCTGTGCTTGTACATGTTGAGCATCCAGGCCAGCATGACCAGCCCCATGGCGCCGCCCATAGTGAGCGCCATGAAGACGCGGCTTTCGCTGAAGCGTATGTGCCCCCATTCCCACACTCCAGCGAACATCGTCCAATACATCACGACCATGCCGGTGAGAATCATCGCCGCGAATCGCAAGTACATCGTCAGCGATCCGTGCTTTTTCGTCCCCGCTTGTCGTCCACTTGTTTCGTGCGTGTCCTTCGACATATGCCTCACCTGTTCGTCTCAGCTCGTTGCGCGGTAGCGCGATTGATGACGACGTGTGGCGCAAGAGCGCTCGCTAGTCTGCTTCGGCTCGGTCAACGGGCATCACTGGATTGATGCGGGTAGCGAAGAACTGCACGACGCCGTCGAGGTGGCTATTCAGAGCGTTGCGAGGAGCGCGGCGCAGGCGTCTTCGCATCGCCGGCAGGCCGCAGCACACACCGTGCAGTGTTCGTGCATCGTGTGCTTCTCGCACTCGTCGGCGCAGCTCGCGCATGCCGTGCGGCACGCTTCGAGGGTCGCGCGGGTGAGGTTGGCGTCGTACCCGGTGTGCCTGGACAGGATGCGTCCGGTGGTTTCGCAGAGGTCGGCGCAGTCCAGGTTCGTGCGGATGCACTTCGTCAGCTCGGCAACCATTTCCTCGCTCAGGCACGCGTCGGCGCATGCGGTGCATGATTGCGCGCACTCAACGCACGCCTCGATACACTCCACCAGCACCTTCCGGTCAGCCTGACCAAGGTCCTTCGGGTAGGTGCGGAGCATTTCCGCCGCGACAGTCATAGTGGCTCCTCTCGTCATTGTGGAGTCTTCAAACTACGACCGCACCTCGCTCCCGAGGACCCCGTTGAATACCCCGGGAGGGCATGGTAGTTCAGCGGCAGATCATCGTCGCAGCGATTGCTGTGCGGTGACGATTATTCCGTTTCTGCAGCGTGACTGGGTGGAGTTCGAAGGATCAGAGCCAGGGCGGCAATGACCATGATTACGGCGATGTCAAAGCTGGCGATCGTGTACGTCCACCAAGCGACGTCGGTCGATTGGGCATCATTGATCAGATGCGCGAGCGCGAGGGCTGGACCGCAGATCAAGAGCATATATCCAAGACGCACGAGCCTTCGATGCGTCCGCTCCGCGGGACTGCGAGGCGAAGGCGCGCCGGGTGAGGACGAGTGCACGGCCGTCAGATGGTGTAGCGGGTCGAAGGGTGATCTGGAGCCGGTGGGGGTCATCAGAAGATCGCTCCAATCGCGAGAAAACTAGCAGCGGCGAGGAGGACAACGGCGATCGTCGCTACGATGACGAACAACACGAGGTTCCGAAAGGGGTTCTTGGGCGCTTTCACGAGGAATCCTTGGGCACGGGCCGCGTTATTGGGCGGGACTCAGCACAGTGGTGCTGTCCGGTGAGACTTCAACGATGCCCCGGTCATCGACGAGGATGACGCGGTCGTCGATGACAGTGAGGGCTTGAACGGCGCCTTGGAGCGATTCGAGCTGATGCCAGGTTCCATTTTCATCCTCTGTCCACAGGACGCCATCGGTGCCTGCGCCGAGAAGAGTGCCGTCAGTGCGAGCCTCCAGCGCGTAGAGCACAGGTGTTCCGTCGACTGGAGTGAATGTGTTACCGCCGTCGCTGCTGAAGAGAACGCCTTCTTCGGCTGCAGCGTACAAACCGGATTCGGTGACCGCGAGATCAGCGGCGCCGAGGGACGCACGCTCCGTCCAGTTGTTTCCCTCGTCTGTGCTGGTGAGCAGGTTCACTTGGCTAGAGGGGACGCCGTAGAGGGTGCCGTCCGGGGCCGCGGTGAGGATGTGGAAGTCGGTGGTTCCGTTGAGAGCAATAGGCGACCAAGTGTTCCCGTAGTCGTCGCTGCGGATGATGCCGAGGTTGGGCGATCCGAGTTCGGCCGGGGTCTTTTCGCCGGGATGCCCGGAGGCGAACAGCGCGTCTCCCGAGACCGTGAATCCCATGGCGTCGAAGGCGTGACCGCCGATCGGGCCGGAGATATCCCCATCTGGTGTGAGAGTGAAGATTCCGTTGTGCGTGGCCACCAGCAGATCATCGCCCCGGGGATCTTGGGCGATGCCGTGGATGTGGTCGATGCGGGGAGCTGAGTCCGGGTTGCCGAGCGGTGTCGCGGTGCATCCGGTGGCGACAGCCGCCAGGACGGTCACAGTGACGGTTGCGAGAAGGAGTGAGCGTTTCATGATGGTTTCCGTTAGTGGCCTCAAGCGGGCCTGGCTTCACGACGCGCAACAAGAGCACGCCGACGTCTGACTGCTGCCGCAATGGGGCAGCACGGATGACAGGTCCGGGCGGGACGATCGGATACCGGCCCGCCCGGAGGATTCCTACAGCTGGCCGAGGAGTTCCTGCATCGTGGCGATCTCCGCCGTCTGGTCGTCGATCACCTGTTGCGCGAGCTCGAGGACGTCCGGGTTCTGCGCATCATCAAGCGCCGTCTGCGCCATGTCGACGGCACCTTCGTGGTGCACGATCATCTGCTCCAGGAACAGGCTGTTCGCCTCGACAGCATCCGCGCTCTCCAACATGGTCATGTCCTCTTCGGACATCATGCTGTCGTCACCGCCCATCGAACCGTGATCCATGCCTCCCATGGAGTCGGGGTCGTACTCCACACCCCAGTCTTCGAGCCATCCGAGCATCTTGTCGATCTCGGGGCCCTGCGCCGCCTTGATCTGCTCGGCAAGTTCCACCACGCGTGCGTCGGCACCGTCTTTAGCTAGCAGCATGTCGGCCATCTCGATCGCCTGCTCGTGATGAGGGATCATCATCGTGACGAACATCTCGTCAGCCTCGTTCGCTGCCGAAGTCGACGACGACTGAGACGGGGAGGTGGATTCGCTGGACGGTGCCGTGCTGTTGTCAGCGCAGCCGGTGAGAACCAGCGCAAGGGTCAGTACACCCGTACTGACAGCAATGGGAAGCTTCTTATTCATGGTTGTTCCTTCGATACGTCGTGTGAGGGTTCGCAAATGATGGCGCCAGACGGCGCCAGGAATCCGACCCATCAGGGTCGGCGGCGACTACTCAGGTGCGACTTATCGAAAGGAACGTCAGCGAGGGTGCCCGGGGAAGGATCCCGATCGCTTCCCACCTCACCAGGCTTACAGCACGGTGAGGGGGCAGCCGGTGACGCTGAATCAATATCGGAGGGAGGAGGAGAAGCAGACCGGCAAGCAACGCCAGCACGCACGCAATCAGCATCTCGTTGTGACCCTGCCCATGTCCGGTGTTCACATGACACGCACCCTCACACGCGGTGGACTCGCTCGCGACGGTTGACGCCGCTACGGTGGCGTGCTCCTCCCCGGCTGCGGAGTGGGTGAGTCCGACGGATCCGTGTCCCGCAGGTTCGGAGGTGAAGGTGTGCATCGCCAGCAAGCCGACGATAACCATCAGCGTGGCCCCGCCGAGCATCAACAACGCGCGCAACGACAACTGCGGACGTGCGCCACGAACTGCGACGTGCATACTCGGCCTCCTCCATTCCGTGCAGGATGCTAACACCACGATCTATGCGCCGCCCGCCCTGATCCTTCAGCGCCGCCATGTATATCCTAGTGCGGAATACCCACAGGGGGTATATCGTTAGGCATACCGACGCCGCACTCCGGTGTTTGAGAGAAAGAGGAACAAAACATGTCAGACTCCACTGGATCCTGCTGCAGCCGCAACAGCCACGGTTCCGTCGACGCCGAAGGACGCAAGGATCTCCTCACCCCGCCCGCGGAAGATCTCGCCGAATGTCCTGTGATGGTAGGCAGCACCGTCATCAAGGCGGATGCAGAAGCTGCTGGCCTGTACCGCGATTACGACGGCACCCGGTACTACTTCTGCTGCGCTGGATGCGGGCCCGCGTTCGACGCCGACCCGGCTAAGTACGCCACCGCTGCTGCCTGACACCGTTTCACGGTGCGGGGCACGCCAGACAAGTCAGCCCCACGGTTCTCAATTCCGAGGAGGATAGGCCCATGAGCCACTCGCGTAACGACGGCGCGGAGCACACCCACGCCCACCACGACCACGCGGCGTCGACCCCCGCAGTGACGACCGAAACTGACCACGATGCGCACGCGGGACATCAAGCAATGGCGCATGCACCGCAGTCAGACGCGGCCGCGCACAGTCACAGAGACCACGGAAGCGACAACGCGCCCTCCGGTCACAACACCCACGCTGGACACGGCGGTCATGCAGGCCATGGCGACCACGTCGGGCAGTTCCGTCGCCTGTTCTGGATTATGCTCGTCCTCGCCGTCCCCACGGTCGCGTTGTCGGGCATGTTCTCGATGATCCTCGGCTACACCCTCCCCGATATTCCGGGTCTGTCCTGGGTATCCCCGGTGCTGGGCACTGTCATGTACGCGTGGGGTGGAAAGCCGTTCCTCGTCGGTGCAGTCAGCGAGCTCCGCGCTCGCAAGCCCGGCATGATGCTGCTCATTGGCCTCGCGATCACCGTCGCGTTCGCCGCCTCCTGGGGCGCGACGCTCGGCGTGCTCCATCACGAACTCGACTTCTGGTGGGAGCTCGCCCTCCTCATCGTCATCATGCTTCTCGGGCACTGGATCGAGATGCGCTCCCTCGCCCAGACGACTTCCGCCCTGGACTCACTCGCCGCTCTTCTCCCCGATGAGGCAGAGCGCGTCGAGAATGACCAGGTCGTCACGGTCTCACCGACCGATCTCGTCGTCGGCGACGTCGTCATCGTACGGCCGGGTGGCAGCGTCCCCGCCGACGGGCGCATCGTCGACGGACGGGCCTCGATGGACGAGTCCATGGTCACGGGCGAGTCCCGCACCGTGGAACGCGGCAGCGGCGACCACGTCACAGCCGGCACCGTTGCCACCGATTCCGGGCTTCGCGTCGAGATCACCGCGACCGGCGACGACACGACCCTCGCCGGCATCCAACGTCTCGTCACCCAAGCGCAAAGCTCCTCGTCCCGCGCACAGCGGCTCGCGGACACCGCCGCCGGATGGCTGTTCTGGTTCGCCCTGGGTGCTGCGGCGATCACCGCGATCGTCTGGACGTTGGTCGGCTTGCCTGACGCGGCTGTCATCCGCACCATCACCGTCCTCGTCATCGCCTGCCCGCACGCGCTGGGCCTGGCCATCCCGCTGGTCGTCTCAATCGCCACCGAACGCGCCGCCCGGGGCGGCGTTCTCGTCAAAGACCGGCTCGCGCTCGAAAGCATGCGCACCATCGACACGGTCCTGTTCGACAAGACCGGCACCCTCACCAAGGGCGAGCCCGTCGTCTCCGAGATTTCCGTCGTCGACGGCACCGACCCCGACCAGATCCTCGCACTGGCCGCCGCCGCAGAAACTGATAGTGAGCACCCGCTCGCGAAGGCCATCGTGCGCGCAGCCGCCGACAAGCAGCTCACCATCCCGCGCAACGGCGACTTCACTTCCTCACCCGCTGTGGGCGTCACAGCGACCGTCGACGGGAAGATCATCCGAGTCGGTGGACCGCACCTGCTCACCGAGGAGAACGCCGACGAGCTCCCGGTCGCCGATCAGTGGCGGACGGATGGCGCGATCATCCTCCACGTCATCCAGGACGGCCGCGTCGTCGGCGCGTTGAAACTCGCCGATGAGGTGCGCTCGGAATCCCGGGAAGCCGTCGACGCCCTCCACGCACTCGACGTGCAAGTGGTGATGATTACCGGCGACGCGGAAGCCGTGGCGCAGGCCGTCGCCCAAGACCTCGGCATCGACCGCGTCTTCGCCGGAGTACGCCCGGAGGACAAGGCCGCCAAGGTCCAACAACTCCAGAACGAGGGCCGTAAGGTCGCAATGGTCGGCGACGGCGTCAACGACGCCCCTGCCCTCGCGCAGGCCGACGTTGGGCTGGCGATCGGTGCGGGCACAGATGTCGCGATCGCCTCTGCTGGTGTCATCCTCGCAAGCGACGATCCCCGCTCGGTGCTCTCCGTGATCGAACTGTCACGGGCTTCTTACCGGAAGATGAAGCAGAATCTCTGGTGGGCTGCCGGATACAACATCATCTCCGTCCCTCTCGCCGCCGGCGTCCTCGCCCCCATCGGATTCGTGCTCCCGATGTCGGTCGGAGCGATCCTCATGTCACTATCCACCATCGTCGTCGCCCTCAACGCACAACTGCTGCGCCGACTCGACCTCCGCCCCGACACCACGACCCACGTCATCCTGAACCGCTGACCACAATCGCCGGAGATCAAGACGCCATGCGGGAGAAGAGTTCACCTGCCCGTCACCCGACGAGTAGATCATGTCAGTGCAGCGACCATGCTGCAGACCTCGCGAGCCGACCTCCTCCGCACCTCCGCGGAAGACCTGGGGCTCGACATGAACGCCTGCGATACAGCCGTCGCCGCCCCCCGTCACAAGGGAGAGAGTCGAAGCCGACTTCAACGATGGATAGTATCTCGGTATCAGCGGCACACCTACCTTCTTCCTAGATGGCGAGAAGCTCGAACTTACACAGCTCAGCGACCTGACCGATGCCCTCGATGAGGCGACAGGACGCTGACCCTGGAGAGCCTTGCGCTCTCGACTCTGACCGCGTGCCTGCCGAAGCGGCCTGGTGCTGTGCCCCGAAGACGCCGCACCCACGCGCGGCAACGGATAGATATCGGCGATCGAGCGCGAGCGGACGCGCTTCGGTTAGATCGAGACAGCAGGATTCTAGATAGGTCAGCACCTACTGTATAGTTCAGTGCATGCTGACTATTGCTTCACGTCTTGATGTGATGAACCGGCTCGGGCGGGCCATGGCGGATCCGACGCGTTCCCGGATCCTGATCACCCTGCTCGGAGGATCGAGTTACCCAGCCGTTCTCGCACATGAGTTGGAACTGACCCGCTCGAACGTCTCGAACCACCTCACCTGCCTGCGAGACTGCGGGATCGTGGTCGCTGAGCCTGAGGGCCGCCAGACCCGTTACGAGATCGCTGACCCGCATCTTGCTGCTGCCCTCGTCGCGCTGGTGGATGTGACGCTGGCTGTCGATGAGCACGCACCCTGCGTGGACTCAGCGTGCACGGTGCCGGGCTGCTGCGGTACAGGGGCGAACGCATGAGCGCAGCGTGTGGCTGCGAGCACGAGCCTGCAGCTTCGGTGGACGATGAGACCGAAGAGGTGGAGCGGCCCTGGTGGAGGGACCGCGGGATCATGGTGCCGGTCTTCTCCGGTGTCGCATTCCTGGCCGGTCTGATCCTTGAATGGTCCGGCCTCGAGATCCCGGCGCTGGTGTTGTTCTGGGCCGGCCTGCTCCTGGGCGCGTCGACGTTCACGCCCGGCGCGATCCGGAAACTGTTCAAGGGCAAGCTCGGCATCGGGCTGCTGATGACGATCAGCGCGATCGGCGCGATCATCCTCGGCTATGTCGAGGAGGCTGCAGCTCTGGCGTTCCTGTACTCGATTGCTGAGGCGCTCGAGGACAAGGCGATGGACCGCGCCCGGGGCGGCTTGCGGGCGCTGCTGAAGCTCGTTCCGGAGACAGCGACCGTGCTGCGTGACGGCGTCTCCGTACAGGTGCAGGCGCGAGAGCTAACGGTCGGGCAGGTCATGGCGGTTCGCCCGGGTGAGCGGATCGCGACCGATGGGATCGTGCGTTCTGGCCGCTCCAGCCTGGACACCTCGGCGATCACCGGGGAGTCGATCCCGGTCGAGGTCGAGCCCGGCGATGCGGTGTCGGCCGGTGCGATCAACAGCGCCGGTGCACTGGAGGTCGAGACGACGGCCGCGGGCACCGATAACTCGCTCACGACGATTGTGGAGCTGGTCGAGAAAGCGCAGACGGAGAAGGGCGAGCGTGCTCGTCTGGCGGACAGGATCGCCCGCCCGCTCGTACCTGGCGTGCTGATCCTCGCAGCGCTCGTCGCGATCATCGGTTCGCTGCTCGGGGATCCCGAGGTGTGGATCACCCGCGCGCTCGTCGTACTGGTCGCGGCCTCTCCGTGTGCGCTGGCGATCTCGGTGCCGCTGACGGTCGTCGCCGCGATCGGTGCTGCGAGCAAGTTCGGCGTGATCATCAAGTCCGGCGCCGTTTTCGAGCGCTTCGGCACGGTCCGGCACGTTGCCGTCGACAAGACCGGAACACTCACCCGCAACCAGCCCGCGGTCACCGCCGTGCTCACTGCGAACGGCGTGACGGAGGCTCAGGCGCTGGCGTGGGCGGCTGCGTTGGAGCAGCACAGCACGCATCCTCTCGCCTCAGCGATCACCGCCGCGGCCCCGGGGACACCGGCAGCTGCGGACGTGACCGAGCAGGCTGGCCACGGCATCGACGGCACTGTCGGCGGATCGAGAATCACCGTCGGCAGTCCTCGCTGGCTGGACGCCGGCGACCTCGCGGAGCGGGTCGCGGAGCTGGAAGAGCAGGGCATGACCGTCGTGATCGTGCATCGTGACGGGTCACCGGTCGCCGCGATCGGCGTTCGTGACGAACTGCGCCCTGAAGTCCCCGAGGTAGTCCGGACGCTCACCAACCAAGGCGTCGGCGTGACGATGCTCACCGGAGACAACGCCCGCACCGCTCGTGCACTGGCCGCGCAGGCCGGTATCAGCGACGTGCGCGCGGAA
>NZ_JAJUFV010000114.1 GCF_029263575.1 Microbacterium sp.
CGTGGCGTCATCGCCGCCGGCACCGGAGCGGATGGTGATGATGGCGCTGCGATCGTCGTACTCGCCATCGAGCAGCGTCTGCACCTCGAGCTGGTTGATGACATCGCCCAGCGCCGTGAGCTCGCGGCGTGCCTCGTCGGCCGAATCCTCGTCGTCCATCTCGTTGGCGAGATCGACGAGCACCTCGAGATCGTCGAGACGCTGCGCGATGCTGGTGATGCGGGCGAGTTCAGCCTGGCGATGGCTGAGCGAGCTGGTGACCTTCTGGGCGCGCTCGGTGTCGTCCCAGAGGTCGGGCGCACCGGCCTCTTCACTCAGGCGCGCGATGTCTTCGCGGAGCCCGGCGACGTCGACGACCTCGCTGATATCGCCGAAGGTGTGCCTGAGCGCCTGGATGTCGGCGGAAAGATCGAGTTCGAGCATGACAACCCAGCCTACTCGGATCAGCCGAGTCACGTGCACGGCCCGTTCGCGACAAGCGGAGTAGCGTGGCCACGTGAGCACAGCGTCCTCGGTTCTGAAGCAGTTCGGACCGATGGTGTATCTGCCGACGGTGCTCTTCGCGCTCGGCGAGGGCGCTGTGATCCCGCTGATTCCTGTGATCGCGGCAAACATGGGGGCCGATATCGCCGCGGCGGCGCTGGTGGCATCGGCTCTCGTGGTCGGACAGCTCTGCGGCAACCTGCCCGCCGGCTGGGCCGTCGCCCGCATCGGCGAGCGCTTCACGATGGTCATCGCCGGAACCATCTCGTTGGTCGCCGTCGGCGCGATGCTGCTGGCTCCGGCGCTCGCAGTCTTTGCGGCCTGCGTCTTCCTCCTCGGGTTCTGCGCAGCAGCGTTCGGACTCGCCCGCCATGCGTTCATGACGACGCGTGTGCCGTTGGCGTTTCGCGCGCGTGCGCTGGCGCTGCTGGGTGGCAGTTTTCGCCTGGGCATTTTCGTCGGCCCGTTCGTCACCGCGGCTCTGCTTCAGATCTTCATTTCGGAGCAGGCCTCGATCTGGTTCTTCCTCGCCTGTCTCGCCGTGCTGATCATACTGGTGCTGTTCGGGCCCGACCCGGAGAAGACCGTGATGCCGGCGCCGGCGCGCGAGACGGCGGCGCTGTCTGAAGACACCGGGGAGCCGGTGAGCGGACCGATCCGCCTGCCGCGCTCCGACCGGCGTGCGGGCGTGTTCCAGACCATGTGGCAGTACCGCGGCGTGCTCGGCCGGCTCGGGCTCGCGGCGGCGAGCCTGTCTGCGCTGCGCTCGACTCGGCAGGCGTTGCTGCCGCTGTGGGGCATCTCGCTCGGGCTCGACGCGCAGACCATCGCCCTCGTGGTGGGCGTGTCCGGGGCGATCGACTTCGCCCTGTTCTACGCCAGCGGGCAGGTGATGGATCGCTTCGGCCGCCTCTGGGCTGCGATGCCGGCGATGCTGCTGATGGGCGCGGGTTTCTTCGCCCTGGCGTTCACGCACGACGGTGATGCCGCGGTGCTGTGGTTCGGAATGCTCGCGGCCGTGCTGGGCGTCGGAAACGGTCTGTCGAGCGGAATTCTGATGACGCTCGGGGCGGATTCGGCGCCCCAGCAGAATCCGGCGGCGTTTCTCGGTTCGTGGCGCACACTGACGGATGCCGGTGGCGCCTCCGCACCGCTCATCGTGGCGGGCGTCACCGCGATCGCCTCGCTGCCGGTCGCGGCCGCGGTGATCGGCGTGATCGGGTTTCTCGGCGCCTGGGGATTCGTGCGCTGGATTCCGCGCACCGGATCGGACTCGGAACGCTGATCGGTCTGAGTGCCGACCGTGCGCGCTGCGCTATCGAAGCGCGGTTCGACTCGTCCCGGTGGACTGCAGGTGCACGCCATCGGGCACGAAGGCCGCGACCAGCGGCGGATACCAGGCCATCTCGACCGTGACGCGCGCAGACACCTGATCGGGGGCGGATGCCGAGACCAGCACCGCCTCGGTCGGCAAAGCCGCGAGAATCGCTGTCGCCTGCTCACGGACACCGGCATCGGTGAGCTCGGCACGAATGGATCCTCCGTCGACGACAAGGGTGAAACCATCGGATCCGGCCAGCGCGGCGGAGTCTGCGACGGAATCGAGGCGCTTCTGGGTGATGTACAGGTCGGTTGCGCAGGTGCAGACGAAGATCACGGAGATCGCGAGTACGACGTATCCGAGCAGCAGCGGCAGAATGCTGCCCTCGTCGCTGCGGCTTAGATCGGTGGTGGGCTGGTAGCCGGGCATCAGTCGGCTCCCCACGTTCGTGAGACCTTCTGCGCTGCCGCCGCCTGCAGCGGAATGCTGGCGGCGGCATCGAGGCCGAAGATGGGTGGCACGAGTGGCAGCGAGACCACCGTGCTCACGGTCACGAGCACGGTCGAGCCCGCCGCGGGGCACGCACCGCCGGTCGGTGAGCACGACATCGCGACGTCGACGCGCGAGGAGTCCATACCGTACTCGTCGATGACGTTCGTGATCACGGCGTCGCTGCGAGCTGCGGCGTCGTCCGCGCTCTCAGCCTGAGCGACGACGCGCGCAGAATGCCGCGCGGCTGCTTCGACACCGAGAAACTGCTCCTGCACGACGCCGAGGGTGATGACGAGATACACCAGCGGCACGAGAAGAATGACACCGACCGTGATGAACTCGAGCGCCGCTGAGCCGTCGTCATTGCTCGCCCAGCGATTCCAACGGCGCATCCGCTTCCACCTCCATCGCATAGGGAACACCGAGCAGTCCGATCACCGGAAGCGTCGTACGCACGGTGATGACGGCGGTGGGGTATCCGAGATGGTCACTCTCGGCGACGGTGATGTCGTCGGCGAACGACTCTCCGACCGCGCGTGCGATGCTGAGCTTCGTGCGCTCCGCGCCTTCGAGAAGGGTCGTATCGGCGAGCGCGGCATAGTGCGCGCCCTCCACCGCAGCGTCGTGAACGACGTTTCGGACGTATATCGCCAGCCCGAGCTGCAAAACGGCGAGGGTGAGGACCGTGAGCAATGAGCCGACGAGCACGAACTCCACCGCACTCGATCCGCGCTCATCGGCCGCAGCCGCCCGCCACCGCACGTCAGAGCCCGGAGACCCGCGAGATGGCCTGTTCAAAGAGCCCGGTCAACGCGGGCCCGGCAACGGCCCAGATGAGCACGACGAGCCCGGCCGTCATCAGCGTGACAAGCACCCACCCGGGCACGTCCCCCGCCTCGTCTTCGGCGAGCGTTCTGGCGTCGGCGATCATGTCGCCCCACCAACGTCGAATAACTCTCATTTCTCACTCCTTGATCGGGCGACTCAGCCGATACCGAGTCGCAGGATGAACACACCGGGATAGACCGCGAACAGAACCGACAGCGGGAGAATCAGAAAGACCAGGGGCAAGAGCATGTAGATCTCACGCTTTCCGGCCTGTTCGATGAGCACGCGCTTCGCGTCTTCACGCGCATCGGTCGCCTGAGCATGCAGAACGGCCGCCAGAGGTGCACCATGCTCAAGGGCGGCGACGATCTGGTCGACCGCACGCGACAGTCCAGGAAGCTGCAGCTTGGCGCTCATCTCGCCGAGCGCGCTGGTCACAGATGAGCCGGTTCCGACGCTGAGCACGACCTGTCTGAGCTCGTGGGTGAGCTCGCCCGAGCCGACCGCGGCGACGCGCCGCAGCGCGTCGAAAAAGCCCTCCCCCGCCGACAGACACAGCGCCAGAAACTCCAGCGTCGTCGGCAGCTCATCGGCCAGACGCGACATCCGTGCTTTCACCCGCGCGGACAGCAGGCTGTCCACCACCATTGCCGCACCCGCAGCCATCAGCGGCGGCAGCACGACCACCGGCGGCGACATGCGTCCGGTGAGCGCGAGCGCCACGACGACGATGCTCCCGACGCCCAAGCCCGCCAACGCCCATCCAAGCTGCCGTCCGCGAAACGTCGGCGCATCCGCATGGGAGCCCGCTCGTGCGAGCCGCACGGTCAATGCCGACGTGTCGCCGAAGGCGCGGCTGAAGATGGCACGCAGCCGCTCCCAGCCGCCGCCGATGCCCGCGGGAAGGATCCCCGCTTTCGGCAGTGCCCCGAACGGCATCGCATCATCATCGACGGCGTCGCGCACATAGGGCGCGATGCGGGACACGAGCGAGGCCGCATACCAGCGCGGAGCGGCGGCGAGAATGCACAGGATGCCCGCGGACAGAACCCCGCCCAGCAGCACGGCCAGGGCGATATCGGTCACACCACTCATGCGAACCACCGCCGCGGTTCGGGGAGCCGGCCGATACGCACCATGATTCGAAAGGCGATGACCGAGATCACGGCGCCGGCGCAGATCACGAGCACGCCCTCACCGCTGGCGTAGGCTTCGGCGCCCTCGGGCCGCAGCGCGAGCAATCCGAGAATGACCCACGGGGCGATGACGCCGAGTACGGCGGCGCCGCGAATCCATGACTGCCGCGCTTCGACCTCGCCGCGCAGTGCCGCGTCCGCACGCACAGAGGCCGACAACGCGCGCAGCACGCCGGTCAGTTCGGTACCGCCGACCTGGCGCGCCATCTTGAGCGTCTCGACGATGCGGTCCGCGATCGGGTCGGCGACAGTCGCCTTCAACCGGTCGATGCTGGTCTCGAAGCGCCCGGTAGCGTGCAGATCGCGTGCGAACACGACGAAGGCCGGGCGCACCATCGGCGGCGCCGACTCCGCCAGGCTCGCGACGGCATCGGGCAGCGATAGTCCGACCCGAATGGCTGCGATGAGCAGATCGCACACATCCGGCCAGAGCTGGCGCCGCGCCTTGAGCAGCCGCAGTCGACGCGAACGCAGGAAGGCGACCGGTGCGAAGGCTGCGGCGATCGCCGCCAGAATCGCCAAGACCGGGATGGCGGTGATGAGCCAGGCGCTCGCGGCCCCCGCGACAGCGAACGCGACGATCACCGCGATGACGGTGCGCTGTTCCACGGAGGCGTACCCGGCCTCGTCAATCAGCCGAGCCAGCGAGCCATCGCGCGTGGGCGTGCGCTGTGTCTTCTCGCGCTGGGGCCACAGCCACGGCGAGACACACAGCAGCAGCCCGGCCGCGAGCATGGCGCCCACCAACAGCGTCATACTCTCGGCTCCGCTCGATACACCGACCGCGTCAGCAGACGCCCGTCGAGGATTTCGCCGGTGGGTGTGATGACCTCGGAGACATAGCGCGCGCCCGCGGCGTCTCTGGCGCAGTGCACGACAAGGGAGATGGATGCGGCGAGCGCCGGTGCGATGAACGCACGATCGATGTTGCGCCCGGCCAGCAGCGGAAGAAGCGTGAGCTTCTCGAGCGCTTCCGCTGCGGAGTTGGCGTGCACTGTCCCGGCACCGGGAACGCCCGTGTTGAGGGCGAGCACGAGATCGAGGGCCTCGGCATCACGCACCTCACCGACGACGAGTCGATCGGGGCGCATACGCAGGGCTTCTTTCACGAGCCGGCGCAGCGTGATCTCGCCGCTTCCTTCCAGGCTGGCCTGGCGCCCCTGCAGTGCGACGACATCCGGCCCGTCGACGGCGAGCTCGAACGTCTCTTCCACGGTGATGATGCGCTGCTCGTGCGCACACGACGCCAGCAGCGCGCCGAGCAACGTCGTCTTACCCGCGTGCGTGGCACCCGAGACGATCACGCTGCGTCCGTCGCTCATCGCCCGGTGCAGCAACTCGGCGATCTCGGCTGGCATCGATCCGAGCTCTACGAGCGAGCGCAGACTGCGGTAGCGCGGAAGGAACTTGCGGATATTCACCGCCCACGAACCACGCACGACATCGGCGATGGCCACGTGGAGCCGCGAGCCGTCGGGAAGCGACGCGTCCACGAACGGTTGGCTGATATCGACGCGACGACCGGTGGATTGCAGCATCCGCTCGACGAGATCGCGCACGACCGCGTCGGTCAACCGCAACGCCACCCGCTCAGACACCCCGCTGCGTGCGACGAACACGCGATCGGGTCCGTTCAGCCAGATCTCCTCGATCTCGGGGTCGTCCAGCAGCGGTTGCAGCGCGCCGAATCCGCTCACCGAGGCGAGCACGTCACGCACGCAGGCCACTTCGTCGTCGATCGTCGCCTCCCCGCGCGAGAGGGCGAGATCGTTATGGCGTCTGACTTCCGACTGGGCGATGCGCCGGGCTTCGTCTGGCGCCAGGGAGGGGTCGGTCTGTTCCGCGCGCAGCCGACGGCGCACACGCTCGGCGACAAGAAGGGACGGCTGACTCACCCCAGCATCCTTGCAAGATTCGAGAATCGACCTCGAAAGTTATCCACAGCCCCGAGCGCCGAGGTGCGCGACGATTCCGGTTATCCGTAATCGTCGCGGCGGAATTCCCGCTGTTCCCGGTCCGGCCGCACCCTTAGACTGGAACGACCGCGCGGAAGTGGTGGAATTGGTAGACACGCAGGATTTAGGTTCCTGTGCCTTCGGGCGTGTGGGTTCAAGTCCCATCTTCCGTACTGACCGCCGTATCATCTGACGGGAACTCATGCATCACATCGCGCTCATTCCCTGGCTTGACCCGGAGATGATCATCGGGGCAGCCGGCCCCTGGGCCCTGCTCGTGGTCTGTTTCATCGTCTTCGCCGAGACCGGCATGCTGGTCGGGTTCTTGTTGCCTGGTGACACGCTGCTCGTGATCGCGGGGCTGTTGACCCACACGAACGATGTCTTCGGCGTGAACATCTGGTGGGTGTCGCTGCTCATCGCGGTGGCCGCATTCATCGGCGGTGAGGTCGGCTACTTCATCGGCCACAAGGGCGGGCCTGCCGTGTTCGAGCGCAAAGAGTCCGGGCTGTTCAGCCGCAAGAACGTCGAGCGCACCAACGCATTCTTCGAGCGCTACGGCGGGCTGACGGTGATTCTCGCGCGCTTCGTGCCGATCGTCCGCACCTTCGCACCCGTGGCCGCGGGTGTCGGGCATATGCCGTGGAAGCGCTACAGCCTCTACAACCTCATCGGCGCCCTGCTGTGGGGCTTCGGGCTGACCATGGTCGGGTACCTGATCGCTTACATTCCGCCGATCGCCTGGTTCGTGACCGAGTACATCGATCTCATCCTGCTCGCCGCGGTGGGTGGCACAGCACTCGTGACGCTGTGGCACTACTTCTCGGAGCGCCGCAAGGTCAAAAAGGCCCTCGCGGCCGGCGAAGACCCCGACACCGACGCCTCAGAGGCTGCTGAGCTGTCGCTCAACGCCGAGGTCTTCGATCGCGCCCCCGACCTCGATGGCGACGGAAAGCCCTAGCGCTACCCGGCATCCTTCTTCTTCGCACGTGAACGCTCGACGCTGGCCTTGAGCGCTTCCATCAGATCGATGACCTCACCGCCCTTACCTTCGGCCTCTTCGTCGGCGAAGGTCTCGGCGACATCGAAGGTCTCACCGGCTTCGATCTTCGCGTCGATGAGGGTGCGCAGCTCTTTCTGATACTCGTCCACGAATGACTCCGGATCGAAGTCGCTGGAATAGCTGTCGACGAGGCTCGCTGACAGCTCGAGCTCCTTCTTGGAGATCTTCACGTCTTCGTCGAGCGATTCGAACTCGGCCTCGCGCACCTCATCGGCCCACAGCAGCGTCTGCAGCACAAGCACGTCACCGCGTACTCGCAGCGCCGCCAACCGCGTCTTCTGGCGCAGAGTGAACCGCACGATCGCCGTGCGGTCGGTCTGTTCCAGCGTCTTGCGCAGCAGCACGTACGCCTTGGGGGATTTCGAGTCCGGCTCGAGGTAATAGGCCTTGTCCAGCGTCAACAGGTCGACCTGCTCGCTCGGCACGAACTCGACGACGTCGATCTCTCGGCTGCGTTCGGCAGGGAGGGCCTCGAGATCTTCCTTGGTGAGCACCACCCGCTGGCCGTCGTCCTCATATGCACGATCGATGTTGGAGTAGGGCACGACCTCGCCGCAGATCTCGCACGTCCTCTTATAGCGGATGCGTCCGCCATCCTCGTCGTGCACCTGATGCAGCGAGACATCGTGGTCCTCGGTGGCGGAGTACACCTTCACCGGCACGTTGACCAGGCCGAAGGTCAAAGCGCCTTTCCAGATCGTTCTCATGACACCAGTACACACGTCCGAGCATCCGGATGCCAGGGGGTTGCGGTTAGTCTTTCGTCATGCCGAGCAACGTGCAGATCGTCGAGGTCGACGGTCGCCGTGTGCGGCTGACCAACCTCGATAAGGTGCTCTACCCCGAGACGGGAACCACCAAAGGCGAGGTGATCGCGTACTACACCGCTGTGGCGCCGCGCATGCTGCCGCTGCTCGCCGGTCGCCCCGTCACCCGCAAGCGATGGGTGCACGGGGTCGGAACGGCGGATGCCCCGGCAGAGGCGTTCTTCGCAAAGCAACTGGATTCAGGGGCACCACAGTGGGTGTATCGCCTCCCGATCGCCCACTCCGGCGGCGCGAAAGACTATCCCCTGGTCGAAGATCTGCCGACATTGGTATGGCTTGCCCAGATGGCCAGCATCGAGCTCCACGTTCCGCAGTGGCGTTTCGACGCTGAGGGCGAGCGGCAGAATCCCGATCGCCTCGTCCTCGATCTGGATCCCGGTCCCGGCGCCGATCTGGCATTGTGCGCGCACGTCGCCCGGCTTGCCCGCAGCATCCTCCGAGACATCGGCCTCGACCCGATGCCGGTGACCAGCGGCAGCAAAGGCATCCATCTGTACAGCCCGCTCGACGGCTCGCAGACCAGCGACCAGGCCTCTGCCGTCGCTCGTGAACTCGCTCGTGCCATCGAATCGGATCATCCGGACATCGCCACCAGCACCATGGCCAAGGCGGTGCGCAGCGGCAAGGTCTTTCTCGATTGGAGTCAGAACAACGGCAAGAAGACGACGATCTCGCCCTATTCGCTGCGCGGACGCCCGCATCCGACGGTCGCCGCTCCCCGCACGTGGGAGGAGCTCGATGACCCGGAGCTTCGCCAACTGCGCTTCGACGAGGTCGCCGATCAGGTCGCGGACGACGAGAACCCGTCGCAACCGGCACCAGCCCCGGCTCGCGAGGTCGCGACGGCCGCACCGCTGCCGCCGCCGGGTGCCCCGCCACGTGCGATGCTCGCCGAGTCCGGAACCCCGGGCCTCGTCCGCTCGATGCGCTCACCGTGGATCGAGATCAAATGGGACGGCATCCGCGCACTCGGCACCTGGAGTGACGGGCGGCTGCGCTTGCACGCGCGAAGCGGCACCGACATCACCGCTCGCTATCCCGAGCTCACCAGCGACGGTGCCCCGCACTTCGCCGCGTCGGATGCGGTCATCGATGGTGAGATCGTCGCGCTGGATGCATCAGGGCGCCCCAGCTTCA
>NZ_JAJUFV010000115.1 GCF_029263575.1 Microbacterium sp.
CTGAAGCACGCGAACGAGATCGCCGCTGTCACGAACCAGTTCGTCAACTCGTACAAGCGTGTGTGGGGCGGCGACGAGGCGCCCAGCTTCGTCACCTGGGGGCACACGAACCGCTCAGCTCTGGTGCGTGTCCCGATGTACAAACCGCACAAGAGCCAGTCGTCGCGCGTGGAATACCGTGGTCTGGACTCGGCCGCGAACCCCTACCTGGCATACTCGCTGCTGCTGGCGGCCGGTCTGAAGGGCATCGAAGAGGAGTACGAGCTTCCGCCCGAGGCCGAGAACAATGTGTGGGCCCTGAGCGTCGCAGAACGCCGTGCTCTCGGCTACGCCTCACTGCCGACGAGTCTCGAGCACGCCCTGGAGTTCATGGAGGACTCTGAACTCGTCGCCGAGACGCTGGGGGAGCAGGTGTTCAATTACGTGCTGCTCAACAAGCGCAAGGAATGGGAGTCGTATCGCGGCCAAGTCACCCCGTTCGAGCTGAAGAGCAATCTCGAGCTGCTCTGAGCGCATGGCACGTTCCTCCGCCGCGTTCTCGCTGTCCTCTCTCGCGCGCCTCGGGTTCACCGGGCTGACCGCCGCCGCCGAGACGTTGGAGGAGCTCGCCGCTCTCGTGGGGATCGACCGTGCCCTGCTTCTCGACGGCGCTGTCGCAGCCGACCCGGATGCGGCGGCGATGGGGATGCTGCGCATCGCTTGGCGTGATCCCGTTGCCCTCGAACCGCTGCTGAACAACCCAGACGCTCGCGCCGTGACGTGGCGGGTGTTCGGCGCGTCTCTCGGACTGGCAGATTTCTTCCTGCGGCATCCGGAGGAGCTCTCTGTGCTCGCCGAGGTGGGTTCGCTGGTGCCGAATGCGGTGACGTTGCGTGAGCGCATGCTCGAGGCGGTCGGCGCCGTCGGCGGCTTTTCCGAGAGCGGTGACGACTCCGCCTGGAATGCGTTGCGGATCGCCTACCGACGCTCTCTCGCAGAGATCGCCGCTGTCGATCTCTCGGCTCCGGAACCGGTCGTACGCATCGCGGCTGTCTCGGCCGCGCTGTCTGATGCGGCGGGGGCGGCCCTGGAAGCATCGCTGGCCGTCGCTCGCACGCGCGTGGCCGCATCCTGCTCACGCGAGGAGGTCAGCCGAACTCAGTTAGCGGTCATCGGCATGGGCAAAGCGGGCGCGCGCGAGCTGAACTATGTCAGTGACGTCGACGTCATCTTCGTCGGCGGCACCGTCGATGATGAGCGGCTCACGGAGAGCAGGGCGATCGACATCGCCACCAGCCTCGCCCGAGAGACCATGCGTGGAGTCGCGGCCATCGAAGTCGAGCCGCCGTTGTGGGAGGTCGACGCCAATCTCCGTCCCGAGGGCAAGCAGGGAGCGTTGGTGCGCTCACTCGCCTCGCACGTGGCCTACTACGAACGCTGGGCGAAGAGCTGGGAGTTCCAGGCGCTATTGAAGGCGCGGCCGCTTGCCGGAGACGTCGCGCTCGGCGACGACTACATCGCGGCTGTGCAGCCAAAGGTCTGGGAAAGCGCGGCACGCGAGAACTTCGTCGACAGCGTGCAGAGTATGCGCGAACGTGTGACCGAGCACATCGACCCGGAAGATGCCCCGTACCAGCTGAAACTCGGAGCAGGCGGCTTGCGCGATATCGAGTTCACCGTGCAGCTTCTTCAGCTGGTGCACGGGCTGACCGACCCCGCCATCCGCACGCGAGGCACCCTGGAGAGCCTGGACGCTCTCGTCGCTGGCGGTTACATCGGCCGACAGGATGCGGCCACCTTCGCGGCTGATTACCGCACGCTTCGTCTGCTCGAGCATCGCCTGCAACTGCACGAGCTGACCCGTACGCATCTGATGCCGCGAACGGGGGAGGGGTTGCGCGTGCTGGCGCGGGCAACCGGTCTGGCTGACGACGGCACGGCGATCTGGAAGCTGTGGGGCAGCGTCCGGCGCGAGGTGCGTGACATTCATACGCGCCTGTTCTATCGGCCCCTCCTCAGCGCCGTGGCCGCCCTTCCGGAAGAGGAACGCACCCTCTCGACAGAGCAGGCGAACGACCGTCTGGCCGCGATCGGCTTCCGCGACCCGGCCGGGGCGCTACGTCACATCGGCGCGCTCACGACGGGCATCAGTCGCAAGGTCACGATCCAACGTCACCTCATGCCCATCATGGTCCGCTGGTTCGCCGATGGCAGCGACCCCGATTATGCCCTGCTTGCCTTCCGTCGCGTGAGCGAGCGGCTCGGCGACACCTCATGGTTCTTGCGGATGCTGCGCGACTCGGCAGGTGCGGCCGAGAATCTCACACTCCTGCTGTCGTCATCGCGCTATATCGGTGAGCTGATGGAGTGGATTCCCGAATCCGTCGCATGGCTCGACAAGCAGGAGCGGCTACGGCCGCGGGATGCCGTCCAGCTGTACGAGGAGGCCAGGGCGATTCAGACGCGGCATGCGTCTGTGGGCTCGGCTCTCCAAGCCGTGCGTGCTCTGCGACGGCGAGAGCTGCTGCGTACGGCGATGGGCGCTGTGCTCGGCGTGCTCACGATCGACGACGTGGCGAAGGCGCTCAGCGCCATCACCGATGCCACGATCCAAGCGGCGTTGCGTGCGGTACGCCGTGACGTCGTCCCACCCGATGACGACGCGTTGGAGTTCGCCGTCATCGGCATGGGGCGCTTCGGCGGGCAAGAGCTCGGCTTCGGCTCTGACGCCGACATCCTGTATGTGTATGACGCGAACGGCATAGATCCTGAGCGTGCCGGACAGCTCTCATCCCGGCTCGTCGCCGGGCTGCGTGAGCACCTCACCGACCATCGAGTGCCGCTGGAGCTGGACGCCGGGCTGCGGCCGGAGGGGCGCCAGGGGCCCCTTGTGCGCTCGATCGCGGCGTATACCGAGTACTACCGGCGCTGGTCGGTCTCCTGGGAGGCACAGGCCCTGCTGCGGGCGCGCGGGGTCGCTGGCAGCTCGAAGCTGATCGAGAAGTTCAACGCGTTGGCTGACAGCATCCGTTATCCGCGCGAGGTCGACCAGCTCGGGATCCGTGAGATCAAGCGAATCAAGGCCAGAGTCGAAGGGGAGCGACTGCCCCGAGGAACCGATCCCCATCGGCATCTGAAACTCGGACCCGGGTCACTGAGCGACGTCGAATGGCTGGTGCAACTCATCCAGCTTCAGCACGCGCACGCGGTGCCTGGGCTGCGCACGACATCGACTCTCACCGCTCTTGACGCCGCGATCGAGGCGAAGCTCATCGAAGAAGATGATGCCGAGTTGCTGCGCGCGGCGTGGCTCTTGGCGAGCCGCGTCAGATCGGCCATTACGCTGCGCACGGGAAAGACCAGCGATGTGCTTCCTTTCGACCGTCGCGAGCTGGATGCGATCGGTAACCTGCTGGGATATCCCGAGCGCTCGGCCAGCGAGGTCGAAGAGGATTATTTCGCTGCGACGCGCCGGGCACGCCGAGTGTTCGAGCAGCTGTTCTACGGGTAGCTTGCACTTCCGTGCCTCCTGGCTCAGGCTGAGCACATGACAGCGAACAAGGCCGGAATCGTCTGGAACCCCTCGAAGATCGACGAGGAGACGCTCAAGCAGGCGGTGCTCGCCGCTTTTGATTACGAGGTGCAGTGGTGGGAGACCAGTACGGATGACCCCGGTTACGGCATGGCGCAGGAGGCCCTGGCTGCGGGCTGCACGAGTGTGATCGCGGTCGGCGGCGACGGTACAGTGCGCGCTGTCGCATCAGCTCTCGCCGGCAGCGACGCTGTACTCGGCATCGTGCCGCAGGGAACGGGAAACCTTCTCGCGCGCAACCTCAATGTTCCTCTCGACGACATCGGTGCCGCGCTATCGCGCATCGGTTCCGGCGCCGAGCGCACGATCGACCTCGGGTGGGTCAGCCTCAACGGCGAGGAGCGTGCCTTCGCCGTCATGGTCGGTTTCGGCGTCGACGCGCAGATGCTCGTGGAGACGGACGACGACCTCAAAGACCGAGCAGGCTGGCTCGCCTATGTCGAGGCCATGGGCCGTGCGATGGCCGGAACCGAGATGACCGGCATCACGCTCACGCTCGATGACGCGCAGCCCCAGGAGGTACGCGGTCACACGCTGTTGATCGGCAACTGCGGAATGGTTCAGGGCGGCATCCGACTGCTTCCCGATGCTCAGCTCGATGACGGCCTTCTCGATGTGCTGCTGATCAGCTCGGACGGGGCGCTCCAGTGGCTCGACACTGTGCGCTCCGTCGTGTGGGACAACGGCATTCGTCGTCTGCTCGGCCGTGGCGAAGAAGCGGTGAGCACGGAGTCGACCAGGCACCTGACAGCGAAGCGCATCCGCATCGAACTCGATACCCCTCTCGAATTCGAGATCGATGGCGAAGAAGTCGGCGAAGTCTCGACCTTCGAGGTCCGCGTGCAAGCCGGTGCCGTGCGAGTGCACTGACACCAGACGGATGAGTCGGAGGCGCGGAATCTGTGATCGGGAGAGGCACGCCGCCGTCTGGCTCGTGGCCCATCTCGTCGGAGGCTTTGTTCGGGTCTCAGGCAACGGGCGGCTACTTCATCCTGCAGCTTCCGGTCTCTCAGACGGCCGACGAGACCACGGAGCACCAGTGGATGCTCATCACCGAGCCGCGCAACGGCGATGACGGCGGCGCAGGCGACGTGATCGTCACCCCCGTGCCGGTGGCGAAGCGGCTCAAGAAGATCAGGACGAGACTCCAGCAGAAGGCTGAGCGCAGCGCAGGGTGAAGGAGTCGTGAGATGAGGACGAGGAACACGGCGCACCCCCCCTGCCTGTCCCTGACGACGGGTGGATGCACCTGCTACGTCCGGTGGTCGCCACCTTCTCGCTGTGGGCGATCGCGGCGTTCATGATTGCTGCGGCGGGGCTGCCGCAGATGCACCCGCAGTGCTATTCAGATTCCCCGACAGGCGGCCGCGTCTGTCCGCTGCACCGCGACCCCGTGCTCACGCACCTTTTCGACGTCCGATGGCCCTCGGTATCCGAGGCTGTGACCGTCTCTGTGATATTGGTGGCGATGCTGCTCGGGATCACCGTACTCGGCGCCGTGTTGCTCCTGCTGGGTCTGCTCGGGCTCCGCGCATTCCTCGGGGCGCTGCGTCGACGATATTCACGGCACCTCCGCCGAGAGCATCTGCGCGAACACGGCAACCGCACTGTGGCGAGAATCACCTGCCTCGGCTGGCAGCAGGCATATCAGAACGATGACGCCGTGTTCACCCTCACCGCGCAGTTCAGCACGAAGGAGGGCATAAGATCCGTCACCGACGAGCTGTGTGTGCCTCGCAAGGACGCCCCGGTGTTGGGAGGCACGGTAGTGGTCATCCATGACGACGAAGCCGGCCACCCGACGAGTATCGACGTGCTGCTGGAAATGGATCCGGATGGCCTTCGGGATCCGAACGCGCTCGAAAAGTACCCGCCGGCACCAGAAGCATCGCCGAGCTAAGCGACGACCGGGTTCCGGTGAGAACGGCGATGGGCGTGCCCTCGCGTCGAGTGAATCACACGCCGTAGTACAGCTCGAACTCGAACGGGTGCGGGCGCTGGGCCAGCGGAATGATCTCGTTGTCGGTCTTGTACGAGATCCACGTCTCGATCAGCTCCGGCGTGAACACACCGCCTTCGAGCAGGAACTGGTGATCGTCGCGCAGCGCCTCCAGCGAGTCGAGCAGCGAGTTCGGCACCTGCGGAATGTTCTTCGCTTCCTCCGGGGGAAGCTCGTAGAGGTCTTTATCGATTGGCGCGAGCGGCTCGATGCGGTTCTTGATGCCGTCGAGGCCGGCCATCAGCTGTGCGGCGAAGGCGAGGTAAGGATTGCTGGACGCATCCGGCACGCGGAACTCGATGCGCTTGGCCTTCGGGTTCGAGCCGGTCAGGGGGATACGCACCGCCGCTGAGCGGTTACCTGCCGAGTAGGCGAGGTTGACGGGAGCCTCGAAGCCCTTCACCAGACGGTGGTAGCTGTTCAGCGACGGGTTCGTGAAGGCGAGGACGGCGTTGGCGTGCTTGAGCAGGCCACCGATGTACCAGCGGGCGACGTCGCTGAGCTGGCCGTAGCCGGCCTCGTCGTAGAAGAGGGGCTTGCCCTCGTTCCACAGCGACTGGTGTGTGTGCATTCCCGAACCGTTGTCGCCGTACAGCGGCTTCGGCATGAACGTCACCGTCTTGCCCCACTGCTCAGCTGTGTTCTTGATGATGTATTTGAACTTCAGGATGTCATCGGCCGCGTGCACCATCGTGTCGAAGCGGTAGTTGATCTCTTGCTGACCACCGGTGCCGACCTCGTGGTGCGAGCGCTCCAGGGCAAAGCCGGCCTCGATAAGGTTGAGCGTCATCTCATCGCGCAGATCCGCGGTCTTGTCGACAGGTGCCACGGGGAAGTAGCCGCCCTTGTACGGCGTCTTGTTGGCGCGGTTGCCGCCCTCTTCCTCACGGGCGGTGTTCCACGCGCCCTCTTCGGAATCGACACTGTACGTGGCCTGATTCGCGGTCACCGAGTAGCGGACGTCGTCGAAGATGTAGAACTCCGCCTCAGGCGCGAAGAACGCGGTGTCGGCGATGCCGGTGGATGCAAGGTACTTCTCGGCCTTCTTCGCGACCTGGCGCGGATCCTTCGAGTAGATCTCGCCGGTGCGGGGGTTGTAGATGTCGAAGATCATCACGAGCGTCTTCGCCTCGCGGAACTGGTCGAGGTATGCGGTCGTGACATCGGGGATGAGCTGCATGTCGGATTCGTGGATACTGGCGAAGCCCCGAATCGACGACCCGTCGAAGAGCTGGCCATCCGTGAAGAAGGCCTCATCGACAGTCGATGCCGGGATGTTGAAGTGCTGCTGCACACCGGGAAGGTCGGTGAATCGGATGTCGAGGAACTTGATGTCGTTCTGCTCGATATAGCGCAGCACTTCGGACGAATCGGTGAACATGTATCACTCCTGAGTCATGCGGATGTGGGCTTTGAGCCCTGCATGAAGACTAGGTCGCGGGGATTTCTCCACCGTGTCTTCTATGTTTCGCCCATGTTACAGACCCTCGATAGGATGATTCGGTGACGGATGCAGTGAACTCCTACCCCGGCGAGCGTCTGGGACTGCCGGAATCGGGCTCGCTGAGCATCGCCAGAGTCGGGCGCCGCGTCGGCGCTCTGCTCATCGACTATGTTGCGGCGAGCCTCATCGCGACCGGCTTCTTCGGGTATGACCAGTTCGCGCTTCCCACCGACGCGGGTGCAACGATGTTCGCCCCGATGATCGTCTTCGCCGTGCTGCAGATCGTGTTCATTCCGACGATTGGCGGGAGCCCCGGTCACCGGATTCTCGGGATGCGGGTGGTGCGTTACGGCGGCGGCTGGGTCGGCCTGTGGCGGCCGATTCTACGCACTGCGTTGCTGGTGATCGTCATTCCCGCTGTGATCTGGGATGCCGATCAGCGCGGACTCCACGACAAGGTAGCCGGAACCATCCTCATCCGTGCGTGACGCCTCACGTGCGTCCGCGATTACGGCGGCGTGCCGTCTTCGGCGCTCGGCCGCCGAGGAAGGAACGGGCCGGGTCCACGCTGTATCCCTTGCGCAGCGCCTCACGACCGATGAGCATCCGAAATCCCATCTCATCGCGGTTGCTGAGGGTGACCTCCGACACGACCAGCCGGTCGACGAGTCGGATCGCCAACAACACCACGATGCGCTGCTGTGCATGACCGGAGGAGCTTCGTACCGCTCGTCGATCGTGTACGGGACACTCCACGATCGTGGCATCCGCATTCGTATCCTGCCAAGGATTGACCCGAAAGCGGACCCAGTCTTCGCCCTCGCGATCGAACTCCGCGACGTCGAAAGCGTGCAGTGACGAGGTGCGAGCCCCCGTGTCGATCTTGGCTTTGATCCAGTCGACACCGGCATCGGGAAGGCTCACCCATTCACGCCACCCGGTAAGAGTGTTTGAATGAGATGACTTACCCACGCGATACATCTTGGCAGGAAATTGTTGTGAAGCTCGCCATCCTCTCTCGTGCACCGCATGCATACTCCACACAGCGGCTGCGCGCGGCAGCCGTGCAGCGCGGCCACGAGGTGAAAGTCCTCAATACGTTGAAGTTCGCCATCGATCTCACAGCCGACGAACCCGACCTGCATTACCGAGGGCGACCGCTCAGCGACTATGAGGCGATCCTGCCGCGCATCGGCAGCTCGATCACGTACTTCGGCACCGCTGTGGTGCGCCAGTTCGAGCAGATGGATGTCTTTACTCCCAACACCGCACATGGCATCTCCAGTGCACGGGACAAACTCCGCGCAAATCAGATTCTGTCTCGCCACGGCATCGCCATGCCCGCGACCGCTTTCGTGCGCAACCGAGCCGATGTGCGGCCCGCCATCGAGCGCGTCGGCGGGGCGCCGGTGGTCATCAAGCTGCTGGAGGGAACGCAGGGAATCGGCGTGATCCTTGCGCCACAGGTGAAGGTCGCCGAGGCCATCATCGAGACGTTGCACTCGACGAACCAGAACGTCCTCATCCAGAAGTTCGTCGCCGAGAGTCGGGGGCGTGACATCCGAGCGCTTGTCGTCGGAGATCGTGTCGTGGCCGCCATGCGCCGTGTGGCGGCCGGCGATGAGTTCCGATCCAATGTGCATCGGGGCGGAAGGGTCGAGGCGGTCGCTCTCGACCCGGTGTACGAGCGCGCGGCGGTGCGTTCTGCTCAGATCATGGGTCTGCGCGTGGCGGGTGTCGACATGCTCGAGGGCGAGAACGGCCCGCTCGTGATGGAGGTCAACTCCTCGCCTGGCCTGCAGGGCATCGAGCAGGCGACGGACTTGGATGTGGCCGGCGCCGTCATCGACTACATCGCCTATCAGGTCGCCTTTCCCGAGATCGACGTGCGACAGCGACTGACGGTCTCGACGGGTTACGGGGTGGCTGAGCTGCTCGTGCACAACGCCGCCGAACTCGTCGGCACGACGCTGGGCGACTCCGGCCTGTGGGAGCGCGATATCACGGTGCTCACGCTTCATCGCGGTGTCAGTGTCATTCCCAATCCACGCAAGCACGTCGTGCTGGAAGAGGACGACCGTCTGCTGTGCTTCGGAAAGCTCGAGGAGATGCGCTCCATGATTCCCGCGCGACGGCGACGTCGCGCCCGCGTTCGTCGCCTGCCGAAGGAATCGTCGAACTAGCGCGGACGCTGTGCGCGAACCTTTGTC
>NZ_JAJUFV010000116.1 GCF_029263575.1 Microbacterium sp.
GCGGGGCTGTCGATCCCGAGTCGCTCGAAGAGCTCGTCCAGGGCCGTGGCGGTCGATTCGGCGATTTCCACACGGTCTTCGCTGGCCTGGAACCGGGTTATCTCCGGGTCCCCGGGTGCGAGAGCTCCTCCCGGATCGGAGCTGCGTACACGCTCTTGAAGGGTGCGGATGCGGTCGCCGGTGTGAGCTCCGAAATGCTCCGGGGCGAGTGCGATCACGAGGTGACCGGTGTTCATGCGATGAGACGGCGTCGACCAGATATCGACGGTCTCGAACGCGTAATTGGCCCCGCTGAGGGAGGCGCTGAGTGCCTCCAGCAGCACGGAAAGTGCCGACCCTTTGTGTCCGCCGAAGGTGAGCAGAGCACCGGTCATCGCCGTGGTCGGGTCTGTGGTCGGCTCGCCATCGGGACCGACTGCCCAGCCTTCGGGCAGCGCTTCGCCTGCGTTGCGCGCAGCGAGCACCTTGCCGTACGCGCCGGCGCTGGTGGCCATATCTGCGGTTAAAGCGTGACTGCCGCTACTGGGAAAGCCGATCGTCAGGGGATTTGTGCCGAGGATGGGCGAGTTTCCGCCGAATGGCGCGACGACCGGTCCCGTTGTCGAGGTGATGATCCCGACGAGCCCCGCCTGGGTGAGCAGGTCGCTCCAATAGTTCCCCGCCCCGTAGTGCGTGGAGTTCTGCACGGCGACTGCCGCGATGCCGAATCGGCGGGCGAGTTCGATGGCGCGGGCTGTGGCCGCTCTCATGGCGACTTGCCCGAGTGCGCCGTCGGCGTCCAGGACGGCGGTGGCCCCGTCGTTGTGGAGCCACGTCAGTCGCGGAGTGGCGTTCATGCCACCTGCTTGAAGCGCCGCGGCGTAAAGGGGAAGCCGGCTCAGGCCGTGCGAGTAGATTCCACGACGATCCGCCGCGACGAGGGTTTCGGCGACCAGTCGGGCGTCGTCTTCGGGGACTCCTATGGCACGCAGAGCTGATGCCGCAGCGAGCATGATCGTCGTCGGCTGGTACTCACGAGCATCCGTCACCCTATCCTCCTCGATGATGTAACTGTAGATCCTACAGGAAAGATGAAATTTCGGATGCTGTGCTCGCCGAGGCCTATCGGCCCACACCGGTGACGCGCTGAGGCAGAATCGACACATGAACATCGTCGTCGCAGTCTCCGGCGGAATCGCCGCGTACAAGACGGTGCACCTCGTGCGCCTGCTCACGAAAGTCGGACATGACGTCACGGTGATTCCTACGGAAGACGCACTGCGTTTCGTCGGGATGCCGACATGGGAGGCGATCAGCCGCAACACCGTGACGACGAGTGTGCACGATGACGTCGCGCGGGTGCGGCACGTCGCGCTCGGACAGGCCGCAGAGCTGGTGATCGTCGCCCCGGCGACCGCGAACACGATCGCGAAGATGACAGCCGGGCTCGCCGATGATCTCGTCGGCACGACGCTGCTCTCGACCACCGCACCGGTTGTGATCGCTCCGGCGATGCACACTGAGATGTGGCAGCATCCGGCCACCCAGGCGAACATCCAGACCCTGCGTGCGCGCGGCGTCCACCTGGTCGGGCCTGCGGCGGGCGAGTTGGCCGGCGGAGACTCGGGCCCCGGGCGGATGAGCGAGCCAGAAGAGATCGCCGAAGCGGCGCTCGCTGTCATCGAGAACGCGCGCGACCTCGCCGGGCTGCGCGTGGCGGTGTCGGCGGGCGGCACGCGTGAACCGATCGACCCCGTGCGCTTTCTCGGCAACCGCTCCAGCGGCAGGCAGGGCGTCGCGCTCGCCGCGGAGGCTGCCGCGCGCGGCGCATCGGTCGCGCTGGTGGTCGCGCACGTCAGTGCTGACGTGTTGGCTGCGTCGCAGCATCCGAATATCGACATTCGCGCCGTCGGAACGGCGGCGGAGCTCGCCGATGCGATGAAGGATGCCGCGACCCGCGCCGACGTCGTCATCATGGCGGCGGCTGTGGCCGACTATCGCCCGGCGCAGGCTGCTGAGCAGAAGCTGACGAAGGAAGAGGGCGTACTCGACCGCATCGAACTCGTCGAGAACGACGATATCGTCGCCGGTCTTGCGGGCGCGCGTCGGGACGGTCAGACGATCGTTGCTTTCTCAGCGGAGACCCTGAAGGATGCTGATGCACGGCGCGAGCGCGCGCGTCGAAAGCGCGCGCGCAAAGGCGTCGACCTGCTCGCGGTGAACCTCGCGGATGCGGAGCACGGGTTTGAGAATGCGCACAACGCTGTAGAGATAATCGGCGACGAAGGCGCTGTCGTTGCATCTGCTGAGGGAGTGAAACGCGAAGTCGCCGCGGCAATCTGGGACGCCGTTATCGCCGCGCGGCGAGGGTAAAGATGACTGCGCCGCGTCGAGACCGAGATCGCGGAGCCTTGGTAACGTGATAGCAGCACGTAGCTACACACCGGATGGAGAATATGCACTATTCACTTGGCGTAGATCTCGGTGCTCGCTTCGCCGCCGTCGCGATTGCAGATGATCTCGGCACCCATGCGGCCCAACTCTCACCGTTGTTCGTTGTGCCCTCTGCGGTCTACCTCTCCCCGGACGGTGCGATGCTCACCGGCGACGCGGCCCTGACGGCCGGCGAGTCCGATCCCACGAGGCTCGCTCGCAACTTCAAGAAGCGGCTCGGCGACCCAACGCCGTTCCTCGTCGCGGACGCGCAGTCCACGCCAGAACAGCTCATGGCAGAGCAGCTGCGTCAGGTCGTCGCCGAGATCGCTGAGCAGCGAGGCGAGCCCGCGCAGAGCATAGTGCTGACCTACCCCGTCACCTGGGGCCCGTACCGGGCCGAGCACTTCACACGCATCGCCGAGCTTTCCGGTATCAATGTGCGTGCGATCATCACAGAACCCGTCGCGACGGCAACTTTTCTTGAGTCTCAGGGCAACGTGAAGCAGGGAGACATCGTAGCCATCGTCGATTTCGGCTACGACTCGGTCACGGCGACGTTGCTTCGTAAAGGCAGTCAGGGCTTCGCTATTCTCGGGACCCCAGAAGAAAACGATCACGCGGGCAGCGCAGACTTCGACAACGCCATGCGGACGCTGCTCGACCAGAAGCTCGGCGGTTTGATCTCTTCGCTCGACCCGGCTCGCGCCGCCGACGCGGCGATGCTCGCTGCCATCGAAGCCAAGTGCAGCGCTATAAAAGAGTCTCTTTCAGTACGCAAAGAGGCCTCAGTCGTCGTGACTCTCCCCGATGGGCCCCATCGACTGACGATTACGAGAGAAGAGTTCGCGCGACTGATTCGACCGTCCGTGCGGCAGGCAGTGGCCGCCCTGCGCCGCACGATCAGTTCGGCAGAGATTGACGAGGATGCGATCACCAGCATCGCTCTTACCGGCGGGGCATCGCGCATTCCCCTCATCGCCGAAGAGATCGCAGAGGTGGGCCGTCCCGTGCGTTCCACGCACCATCCCAAGCTCTCGGTGGCGCTCGGTGCTGCCCATGAAGCACGAACTCTCGCCGATGCCGATGCCCGAGCAGGTGCGGATGCGCCGTCAGAATCGAACGCCAGCGGCAACGAGACCTCCGTCGAACGGTCAACCGGTCGCATGCCGTGGCCACCGTCACGTCGCACGATGATCGGCATCGCTGCGGCAGTCCTCGTCATCCTCGGTGTGATTGTGGCGACGATCGTGCCCAGGCTCGTAGGCTCCCCCAGCGCAACGACGCCGAGCGAAGCTCCCGCCGACACGCGGAGCGAAGCTCCCGCCGACACACCGAGCGAGGCTCCGGCCGACACGGAGCCTCCCGCGCCGACGGAGTCAGAACCGGCGTTCACAGTGTTCAAGGACGGAGAGGCCGCAGCGGGGCTGCGTTGGTATACAGCAGCTGCCGGCGAGGACGACAGCTGGGGGTCCGCTGAGTACGTCAACGGCAAGTCAGAAGTGCCTGGGATTCGCATCGCAGAATCGAACGGCACGATGACGGCGGAATGGACTTCGTCCGACTGGCTATCGCAGTTTTGGGTGGAGGTTCACGACAACTCCATGAATCTGGAAGAGATCTTGGACGGCGACGGTGCGCTTGTCTTCGACCTCACCGTTCTGTCCGGGTCGGCAAGCTCCTTCGAGGTCGCGGCGCAGTGCACTTTCCCTTGCTCGGCGTCGGTCGATCTCACCAGCGACGTGGAATCGATGCAGCCGAATGAGACAGCGAACGTGATTGTTCCGTCTCGGTGCTTTACGAGCAGAGGCCTGGACGCCACCAAGATGACTGCGCCGTTCCTTCTCATCGGTCGCGGGGATATTTCCGTGGCCGTTGACAACATCCGTTGGCAGAGCAACACAGGAACGCATCCTGATGCCGTGATCTGCTGAGCGAGGGCATGGGTAGGGACACCCCCACCCATGCCCTAGGGATGCCCTCATATCTCGGGGGCCCACCCCAGAGACAGCGACTCCCCAAGAGTCGACGATCGATAAAAGACGTCGACTCAAGGGGAAGGCCTGATCATGGCGATCACAGCAACGCAGCCGGTGACCATCGATGAACTGATCCGCACACACGGGCCAGGACTGCTCAACTACACCACGCGCCTGCTCAACGGAGATCGTCCGGCGGCAGAAGACGTCGTTCAAGAAACCTGGGTTCGGGCATGGAAGCATCTCGAGCAGCTCGCCGAGCAGAAAGGCTCTGTGCGTGGCTGGCTGCTGCGAGTAGCGCACAACATCGCCATGGACCAGCATCGCGCCCGACGCGCACGTCCCGCTGAAGTCGGCTGGTCTGACCTGGATACGATGCGCATCGCAGCGCCGAACAATCCTGAACGCGAAGTTGAAGAGCGCATTCTCGTTGAGAATCTGCTTCAGCGACTCTCCGAACAGCATCGTAAGACGATCATCGAGGTGTACTTCGCTGATCACACCGCCAATGGCGCGGCATCTGTTCTCGGCGTTCCCGTAGGAACCATCAAGAGCCGCGTCTTCCATGCGCTTCGCACGATGCGCTCTGAAGCCGTGGCAACGGGCCTGGCCGCCTAGAATCGTCAGGCCCCGATCTCTGCCGGTTTGGGAACATCTTCTGGCAGCAGCAGCACGAGGTCGTCCATTGTCGGATCCTGCAGCGAGCGAGTCCGTCGCGCGTGATTCGCGATCGCCGATTCCATCACCTGACGCGCATAGCGTCCGTTACCGAACGACGCTCCGCGTTCGACTGCCGCAAAATGGCCGCGCAGCGCTGCAACTGTGGGTCCAGTGCACTCGTACCCCGTTTGGGTGGCATGTTGGTTCACGATCGTGACAAGCTCATCAGGCGTGTAGTTGTCAAAGCTCACGCGATGCGAGAAACGCGAATCGAGCCCCGGGTTCGTCGCGAGGAAGTCGTTCATCTCCTGCTCGTACCCAGCAGCGATCACCACAACTTCATCACGGTGGTCTTCCATGAGCTTCACCAGAGTGTCCACGGATTCTTTGCCGAAGTCGTTGCTGCCGCCAGCGGCAGATGACAGTGTGTAAGCCTCGTCGATGAACAGGACCCCACCACGCGCACGGTCGAATGCCTCGGTTGTGCGCCGCGCCGTGTGCCCGACATATTCGCCGACGAGATCTGCCCGAGAGACCTCCGTCACCTGCCCCTGCGCGAGCACGCCCAACGCCGTCAACAGCGAAGCGTACAACCGAGCAACCGTCGTCTTTCCTGTTCCTGGGGGGCCTGCGAATATCAGGTGCCTGCTCAGCGACGGGGCGGGAAGGCCAGCTGCCTGACGGCGCCGTGCAGACGTGAGCAGATCGACCATGCCTTCCACTTCGGACTTGACGCCTTCGAGTCCGACGAGCTCGCGCAGCGTGCCGAGCAGCTGGTCGACGCGTTCCTCGTCTACGCGCCCCACGCCGGCGCCGATGGACGACCCCGGCAGCGGTCCCAGGTCATCCGGGATCAGGCGGGTGAGGGTCAGAGAGTCGACTTCGTCTGCGTTCCCCAACCGGTATGCCTGCCGGCCGAGCATCTCTTCGAACACCTTGCGAGCCGTACGGCCGTTGCCGAAGGTCTCGTCACGGGGCAGATCGGTGAAATAGTTGTGCAGCGCCGCTCGCGTCTCGAATTCCAGGCTGTAGTGATTAGCGCTGCACAGACCCTCCACGATGGTGACCAGCTCAGCCGAGGCGTAGTCGGCGAACTCGATCGTGCGCGAGAAACGTGATGACAAACCGGGGTTCGCGGCCATGAAGCTGCGCATCTCGTTCGTGTACCCGGCGACGATCACCACGATATCGTCGCGGTTATCCTCCATGAGCTTTACGAGAGTGTCGATGGCCTCGCCGCCGAAGTCGTTGCTGCCCCCCGAGTCTTTGGACAGCGCGTAGGCCTCATCGATGAACAGCACGCCGCCTAGGGCACTCTCGAACATCTGCGCGGTCTTGATCGCTGTCCCGCCGATCACTGCCGCGACCAGGTCGGCGCGTGCCACTTCGACGAGCTGGCCGGTGCGCAACACGCCAAGCGCGGTCATGATCTGTCCGTAGAGCCGCGCCACCGTGGTCTTACCCGTTCCTGGTGACCCGGCAAAGACGAGGTGTCGAGACACCGGCGGTGATGGCAGCCCTGCTTCGGCACGTCGCTCTGCCATCTGATGCATCCGCACCAGCGTCTCGACCTGACGCTTCACGCTGTCGAGCCCGACCAGGCTGTCGAGCTCCGCGAGGAGCTCCTCCAGGACGCCTTCTTCGGCCCCGTCTCGCTCTGTGGAGTCGGCATCCGTCGGGGGCGCGAGGCCGACCTCGGCTGACACCGTTGACTCTTCCTCGTCGTCATCGAGTTCGCTCTCGTCCCTGGCGATGACGTCAACATCCGTATTGGGCCCGAGCTGAATGTCGTCCTGCACGGAGTCGCGTAGGGGGGTGTCTCGCAGTAAGCCGGTTGATCGATCCTGCCACGCCGCGCCGATGACGCATCGTTGGATGATGCCGTCATCGACGGAGAGCGTGGCTCGGTCCCGAGCGCACACTCCGGCGCCTTCCGCCTCTATGATTCGTACGCCATTAAGGAGGGCGGTGGCGTCGTCGGCAACGAGTACTCCCGTGCCGCGCACACCTTCGATCGTTGAATCCGACAGCTTCACGCGCGCCTTCGCTGATACGACGACAGCGTCGTGCTTGATATCTGAGAAACGGCAGTCAACCGCGGTCGCAGCCGATGAGCCCACCAGTTGGAGAGCATGCGCTCCGCCGCTGGTCACGACGACGCGGGACAGTTGAATCGACGCATCGCCGACACCGACAATGCTCTGCGCTTGGAGGCTGGTGAAGCCGACATCAGCGAGGGTGACGCTCGCGCCTGCCGTTGCGAGGATGCCGATGCCTTTACCTTCGCTGAACACCATATCCGTGATGTCTGCGGTAGCGCCGCTCTCAACGGTGACCATGCTCTGCTCAGCGTCAGAAGTCTTTCCCCCGGTGACGGTGAGGCGGGCACTGTCGGCGACGAGGAACCCTCCTTGCACCGTACTGATCTCACTGTCGCTGATCTGCGTCTGGCTTTTACCTCGTACGACCAAGGCCGTTGTCGCGATCTGACGCAGGATCGATTTTGTGATCTGCGCAGTGCCCCCGTCGTACACCAGGACACCAGCACCGGTTTCGTTCCCGACGCGTGTGCTGTGCGCGATGAATTTTGCGCTGCTTCGAACCATGATGGCGACTTCGGTCGCGGCCTCGACGGCACATTCGTCCATCGAGAGCGAACCGGATTCGACGTCAACAGCGGCGGTTCCCCCCGTGCGTTGGATCGTGATGCCTGAGATACGGGCGTCACCGGCTGTGCTGCTGATCGTTGCACCGGAAGGAGCCTCGATGCGAACGTCGCCGGAATCTCCGGTGCCGGAGAGCGTGATCGACCGATCAAGGACCACAGATTCGGCGTAGACACCTGGCCGGATCGAGATGACGTCGCCGTCGTTGGCGACGGCGATCGCGGATGCGATCGTCTGATGACATTCTGGGTTATCCGCCCAGACTGTGAGAACGGACCTGCCCTGAGTCATTAGTCGAGCGGCCATGTCGTTCCCTCCCACGAGTCTGGAAGGAGCGCTGCGTAGAGGCGCCCCCAGGTTTCAGCAGTCAGCGCCCGCGGTTTTGCGTGGGCAAGGTGTGCAACCAGATCAGGGTCCGGCGCGATCCAGTGATTCTCAAGGTAATGGGCGACGGCATCACTCCAGATCCAGACTCCGTCCGAGCGAAGGTCGCCCGAGACCGCGCCGTCTTCTCCACTGATCTCATCGCGTAAGGGTGCTGCCGAGTGCAGGACGATCGCGCCTCCCTGAAGAAGGGCGAGCAGTCGCTTTCGCTCCTTCGCGTCGACGATCATCGGGTGCTGCGCGTCGAACAGCGGACGGCCTTGGTTGCACCCATCGAATACTCGCGCAACGCGCGGTTCTCGTGCACCGCGCAACGGGAGCTGATCCAGTAGTCGTCGCACGGAGCCGGATGCTAGCGGGCGCGCATATCGCGGCGGTACGCCAGCCATCCTCGAATCGCGGATGGGGGCAGGTGCAGTTGCTGTATCGCTCATTCGGGTGCTCCTTTATACCGCAACGAGTGGCTCTGCGAGCCACCGAGCGTCGGGGACCGCTGTCGGGTCATTGTGTCTGCTCGCCGCGGCGTCGTGGAGCCGGCTGAGCACGTTCTGTTCGTTGGTGTTCTCTTCGGCCAAGAGCAGACGCGGGATGGGGCCGTCTGCGGTTCCCAGCACACGCAATCGGGTGTGCGCGGGAACGATTATGTCGTTCGCGGACGAGGTTCCATCCATCAGACCATCGAGACGGCGACCGCTCGTGGTCCAGATCAGCGCTTCCATTGACCCGGTCGGGGGGCCGTCAACGGGCGCCGAGACGAATGGTGCGGGTGAGTGCAGAATCGAGTTCTTCGTTGCCATACTCGCTTCTGGCAGCCCGCGCACGACGATTGATCGCGTGGTGGGCAGCGCGGCGAGCCCTTCCGCAAGACAAGTGTGGAAATCGATGTCGTAGGCCGCGGTCGGATCATCCGCGAAGACACTCACGACAGAGAGGGCTGTGAGCAGCGTAGAGCGGTCTCCGCCACTCATCCGCATGCCCGGCTGCTGTGCGAGCAGTTGTGAAACCGCGCGGCTGGCCACGTCGTAGCGAGAGCCCAGCGTCGTTCGCACACGTTGGCGTTGCTTGACGGTGGAACGTGCCTGTTGCGGCACGGCCAACTCAGCAGATGCGAC
>NZ_JAJUFV010000117.1 GCF_029263575.1 Microbacterium sp.
AGCTTCTTCCCGGCGGCGGCATACATCTCGCGCAGCCCCGCCTCGTTGACCTTGATCTTCATGGTTCCCACAACCTTCCTATCGCCCCGGACCGGACACCATACGGCGTCCCCCAGAATCCGGGGACACCACCAGAATCCCAGCGATCCGGAAAGCCTGACCGCAGACACACCGTCAGTAGTTACAGCACTCCAATGCGCATCCCGCACAGGGCAAGCGGCCTACATCCGGCCCAGTAGCCGCGCGTGAACGCGTCCAGGGCATTCACGCACCGGAGCAGAAGAGTACGCTCCAACAGGAGCGGACGGATTCCGAATAGATCAGTTGGTCGCCTGCGCGCCGATCCACGCCTCCACAACCTCGGGCTTCCACCGCAAGTACTTGCCAACTTTGAACGCTGGCGGCCCATACGGGACGGCGCGTGCACGCCACTGATAGATCGTCTGCACAGCGACACCGAGCGTCTCAGCAACATCCTCGATCGTCATCAGCTTCCCCACGTTACCTACCGACGTCGACGGGACTTTGAGGGCCGCTCGATAGACGAGCCGTACGCCACGACATGCCACCATCCGCAATAAGGGCACAACTCCGCGGACGCGCCTTTCTCCACGCGGGCAGCTACTGCTACCGCCTCTTGCTGCGTCTCAATGGGCGCGCGTTTGGTCTTGCACCGAACAGTAGGCATCTAGTCCTCCAGCGGCCGCGAGTCCGCCCCCTGCAGGCAGACATTGCCGTCACAGACATCATCCACCCAACTTCGGACATAAGCTGGCCCCGCGAGGAGCAGGAACTCGCGGGGCCAGTGATCTTGTGCCGGGATCAGCCGTCGAGCGCTCTCAGATGATCGTCAGTCTCGGCTGGCCGACGAATTGTCCGGAGCTCGGGCGCGATCTTGGCGCGCTCGACTGCAATCGCTTCCTCTAGCCTCGAGATCCTCGCTTTGACTCGAGCATCCTCACGACTCTTGTTCGCGTCTGACACCGTCTGCCAGACCGGTGTGCACTCAAGCACTTCAGCGTTGCCGCCCCAGTGATTGATGATGTCCCCAGAGCGCGGCGCGCAGAAGCGGCCATGAAGATCCTCGATGCAGAGCAGTCGGGACGCGCACTCGCTGTAGCGGGCGCCTTCAGGCCGTTTGTCGAGGTGTGCCTGTTCGCAGGGCTACGGCTTGGGGAGGCCGCAGGGCTGCAGCTCGGCGACGTGAACTTCCTTCGACGTACGATCAGCGTCCGCAGGCAGGTCCAGGGCTCGACCTACAAGGACGCGAAGTTCGTTCCGCCCAAGGCTGGCAGTGAGCGCACAATCTTCGTCCCCGATGACCTGCTGACGCCACTCTCCGCGCACGTCGCCCAGCAAGAGTTGAGAGAGCCGACAGATCAGCTGTTCCTCGAACCGCTCGGGCGACTGTGGCACCGGAACAATGCCGCCGGCGAATGGCGCTCTATCCGCGCAGCTGCCGGTCTCTCGTCGGAAGTGACGATCCACACCCTCCGACACACGTTCGCGTCGAATCTCATCGCGTCTGGCTGCGACGTCGTCACCGTTCAGCGCGCGCTTGGTCATGCCCAACCGTCGATCACCTTGAACGTCTACTCGCACCTCTGGCCATCCGCCGAGGACAAGACGCGCGCAGCGACTGCTGAGTTCATGAAGGCAATCCGCGAGTCCGCAGAAAGTCCGCAAGAATCCCACTCGGGCGCCTGAACACCCACCGCCAGACACCTACAGATCCCCGTGATGACGCGGGATTCACCAGATGCCACCATAGGCCACCCGCCGTAGTGCGATTCATCAATTACCGGTAACGGCGATCGCCGCCGGATGATGCCGCCCACCCGGTGACCCAGCGTTCCAGCCGCGCATAGGCGTCGTCGCGCGCGTGCTTGCGCGAGAGGAACACATCGTGCAGGGCGCCATCGATGCGTTCAACGGTGACCGACGGTCCGAGCTTGAGCGCGGCACGGGCGATGGAATCGACCACGAGCACGCTGTCTGCTGACGTGAGCTCTTCCGACCAGCGCGTGGGTAGCGCCGAGCGCGCCGACAGCAGAACACACACCGGAGCATCGATCGACAGCCCGTCATCGACCTTCTGATGCCCTGCGAGGATCGCGTGCATCCACCCGGCGTGCACCGCCATCGAATGCGCCGGACGCCATGCCAGCTTGACCTCCATCGGATCGTCAGGATCCGCGACCGCTTCTTGAGCGCGCGCGTAGAACCCCAGATCGATCTGCGGCGCCGCATTCAGCGGACGAAGGCGCGCCTGCAACTCGACGACCGGAGCGATCGCCGCGCGCAGCGGAGCCAGCTGGAACTCCAACCACGGCGAATTCAGGATCAGCGCGTCGGCCACGCCCGGATGCCGTGACGCCCACAGACTGAGCACCAAACCACCCGTGGAATGTCCCAGCATGACAAGACGACGAGCGGATGCCGCGGCATCCGCCTTCTGATCCGGCACGATGCCGATCATCTGCAGCGCAGCGGCGATATCTTCGTCGTAGGCGGCGAGGTCAGCGATGTATCCGGGCGTCTGCCCCTCGCGCAGGCTGCGCCCGTACTTGCGCAGATCGAGCGCATAGAAGCGCGCGCCGCGTGACGTCCAGAACCGCGCGAGCCGCTTCTGGAAAAAGTAATCCGACCATCCGTGCACGTACAGCACGTCGACGCCGTCGAGCTCGGCTACCGGATCGGCGGTCGGCTCATCGCGCATGCGACGCCGCATCCGTTCCCACCAGGTCGGGATCGGGCGCTCCGCGGGCAGCGCCCGCACGAGTGTCGCGACAACCTCGCCCTCGGCATCCGAGCCCAGCGGCAACGTCAGCTGCTCGAACTCGTCACCGAGGACGTCGCGGGTCCACTGCGCCATGACGACAACGCTACCCTTCGACGGGCTCAGGGACGGGTCGTTGGGCTCAGGGAGCGAGGTGCGGGGCGGCGAATTACTCGCCGCGGGAGATGCGCACCATCTCGTCGCGGGGAACGACTTTGATGCGTGCACGCTCGTGCGGCGCTCCCAAGGCGATCTCGTGCTCATCGAGCCGGTGCCAGCCGTCGAGGTCGGTCCAGGCGACACCACGCGACTCCAGCAGCGCGGGGATCGCCGCTTCGGAAGGATCTTCTGGCTGCCACCACGAGCCCTGGTCGTTCACCAGATGCTGCACGGTCTCCATCGCGTCCGACTTGGTGTGGCCGATGAGCCCCACTGGTCCGCGCTTGATCCAGCCGGTCGCGTAGATTCCGGGGACCCGCTCGTTCGAGTCCTTCTGCAGCACCTGACCTTCGTGGTTGGGGATCACGCCGTGGCGCTTATCGAACGGAACGCCCTTCAGCGGCGAACCGAAGTAGCCGACGGCCCGATACAACTGCCCGATCTCGAGCTCGCGCAGCTCGCCCGTTCCGACGACACCGCCCGAACCGTCAGACTTCGTACGCTCGTAGACGATCGCAGCGACCTTGCCTGCGGCATCCGTCTTGATCTCGACCGGCTTCGCCCAGAAGTGCAGGTGCAGCCGCCGGGATGCCTCACCGCCGGAGTTGTTGACCCCGGGGCGCGTGCGCCACTGCTGCAGCACGCGGTCGATGACCTTGACCTGCTTGTTGCTGGCGACGGCATCCTTCGACGCCTCGTCGTAATCGAAATCTTCGTCATAGACGACCATGTCGACATCGCGCAGCTCACCGAGCTCGCGCAGCTCAAGCGGGGTGAACTTCACCTGCGCCGGTCCGCGGCGACCGAAGACGTGCACGTCGGTGATCTTCGACGCCTCGAGCCCGGCGTGGACGTTGTCGGGAATCTCGGTGGGCAGAAGGTCTTCGGCATGCTTGGCGAGGATGCGCGCGACGTCGAGGGCGACGTTGCCGTTGCCGAGGACGGCGACCGATTCGGCATCCAGCGTCCATTCGCGCGGCACATCGGGGTGACCGTCGAACCAGCTCACGAAGTCGGCCGCGCCGAAGGAGCCTGCCGCATCGATACCAGGGATGTCGAGCGATGCATCGCGCACCGCACCGGTGGCGAAGATGACGGCGTTGTAGTGCTTCTTGAGGTCGGCGAGCGTGACGTCTTCGCCGAAGCGCACATTGCCGAAGATGCGGATGTCGCCGCGGTCGAGGACATCACGCAGCGCATTGATCACGCCCTTGATGCGGGGGTGGTCGGGCGCGACCCCGTAGCGGACCAGCCCGTACGGCGCAGGAAGCTGCTCGAACAGATCGATCGAGACGTCGAAGGCGCGCTCGGTCTTCAACAGGATGTCGGCAGCATAGATGCCAGCGGGGCCTGCCCCGACGATGGCCAGCCTGAGCTTGGTCATGAGTGTCCTTTCGGATGCTGCAGCGATCGACGCGCGATCAGCTGCTGCGGTCTGCAAGAGTTTCGGCGAAGCGCGTGAGAGCTTCGCGCACCGTGCCCTTCGGCAGCGGCGCAAGCGCGTCGATGGCGTCGCTCGTCCAGGTGCGAGCGAGCTCAAGGGTCTTCTGCGTGACGTCGTGATCACGCAGCTGCATCAGCGCCTCATCGAGGATCACCGGGTCTTCGCCTTCGGCGATGCGCGTCACACCGTCGTCGATGCGGGCGGCCAGCGCTGCCGCCGCGGCATCCGACTCTGCTCGCAGCAGCAGGTACGGCATCGTCGGCACTCCAGCGCGCAGATCAGTACCGGGAACCTTGCCAGTCTCCTCCGGCTTGGCGGACAGGTCGATCACGTCGTCGAGCAGCTGGAACGCGACGCCGACCTTCTCGCCGTAGACCCTCAGCGGCTCTTCGTACTCGGCCGGCGCGTTCGAGAAGATCGCACCGCCCTGTGTGGCTGCGGCGATCAACGACCCTGTCTTGTCGGCGAGCACCTGCAGATAGAAGTCGATCGGGTCGTCGTCGGGCTGCGCACCCACGGTCTCGTGGAGCTGTCCCAGCACGAGCCGTTCGAAGGTGTCAGCTTGCAACCGGATTGCGCGGTCGCCGTACCGAGACATCAACTGGCTCGCGCGCGAGAACAGAATGTCTCCGGTGAGGATAGCGACGTTGTTACCCCACACCGCATGAGCGGCCGGCACCCCGCGGCGGCGGTCGGCGCTGTCCATGACGTCGTCGTGGTACAGCGAGCCGAGGTGCGTCATCTCCAGCGCCTTGGCGATGTCGATCACGGCGGGGATGTTGCCGTCGCCCAGTTGCGCTGTCAACAGCGTCAGTACCGGGCGGATGCGCTTGCCCCCTGCTTCGTAGAGGTAGCGGCTCGCGGCATCCGCGATTGAATCCGCGACGCGCAGATCTTCGGCCAGCCCGTTCTCGACGAGCTCAAGGCCGGCTTCGATCTCATCAGCCACCCGACGCGCGGCGCGACCGATGAAAACGCGGTCGCTGAAGCCCAGACGGCTCGCGAGGCGCGAACCCGGGGCGGCAGGGCTCGAAGTCACGAGTTCTACCCTACTAGCGGCTCACCCCTGCTTCGTCCTCCTACGTCGCCGCTCCTGCGGTGCGGCCATTCACTTTCGCAGCTGCGGGTTTCTGGGCCGCGCGCGTCGCCGGTTTCACCGCCCGGTGCAACGCGACGATGCCGCGGGTGAGGTTGCGGTATTCGACCTCTGCCCAGCCGGCCTCGCGGATCCATCCCGAGAAGGTGCGCTGATCGGGCCAGTCTCTGATCGACTCGTTGAGATAGTCGTAGGCCCGGCCGTTGGTACCCGCCACCCGCGCGACCCGGGGAAGGATCTGCGCGTTGTAGAACCGGTACAGCCCGCGGAAGAGCTTTCCCGGAGGCGTGGAGAACTCGTTGATGACGAGACGGCCGCCGGGCTTGGTGACCCGATACAGCTCGGCGAGCGCCTTCTGCGGCTGCTGCACGTTGCGCAGTCCATACGACATCGTCACGGCATCGAACTCGTTGTCGGCGAAGGGCAGCTGCGTGGCATCCGCTTCGACGAACGTCAGATTCGGCAGGTGGCCGTGCCGGCGCCTGCCCTCGGCGAGCATGCCGGGGGAGAAGTCGGCGGCAACCACCTCTGCGCCGCTGGCGGCGAGTGATGCCGACGAGGATGCCGTCCCCGCCGCGAGGTCGAGAATCCGCTCGCCGGGCTTCGGCGCGACAGCGCGCGTGGTCGCCGCCCGCCACAGAGCGTCGTTCCCGAACGTCATGACGGTGTTCGTGCGGTCGTAGCCGGCCGCCACCTGATCGAACATGCCGCTGACGCGGCGAGGATCCTTACCGAGGTCGGCGCGATTGTTCGAGGTCATCTCTCCAGTCTAGGTCGCGGTACCGGGGCGCCCGATCTCGGTCGACGCCGGTCGAGCCCGAGCGCCTCCAGCTCGTCGAGCCCGAGCGCCTCCAGCTCGTCGAGCCAGAAGTCGGGAACCGCGTCGTCGAACGGCGCCGAACGCGCACGGACGCGGGTCTCGAGGTCGAGGGCGAGCGCTTCAAGATGCGTCATCACATCAGCGGGGTACCCGTAGCGGATGCTGTGCTCCGCCCACTCGTCGCGGTCATCGACCCACGTGCCGCGTTCACCCTCCACACGGATGACATCGAGGTCCATGTCGATGCCGGTGGCGAGGAGCAGGTCGTCATCGCTCCAGCGGATGTCCCAGCCGAGGTCGATGTAGATGCGCATGCCCTTCGGGTGATCGCGGTTGACCGTCAGCGCATGATCGCCCGCGGGCGGCAGCAGTGTGACCTTATTGCGCTGACCGACGTGATCGATCGCCGGAATCAACGTCACGTTCGGTCCGACGGCATCGAAGCGCGCACCGGGACGTTCGCTGTGCCATCCGATCGGCTGGCCGATCCAGTCGCCCCACTCGTCCGCGCCGAGATAGACGCACTCATGTCGCCAGTGCGGCGACCCGTCCCACTTTCTCCATCGGAAGATCATCGATGTTCCTGGGGCGGGACGGGCAACGCTCATCCTTTTACCCTACGACTGCGGTGGCCCGATGCGTCTGAGATTCGGCCCGCCTTCGGACCTGCTCGCTCCGGCCTAAACTGGACAGGTGAGCAGCACCCGCCTGATCGTGCAGACCCGAGAGATCGATCCGGTCGAAGACCTCGTGGCATATGCGCACCCTGCCGCCCCCCTCGCGTGGCTTCGCCGCGGCGACGGCATCGTGGCGGTGGACGACGGGATGCCGGCCATCATCCGGGTTCCCGCCGGGCGTGGGGCGATGCGCAGCACCCTCATCGCCGATGCGTGGCGCGAGCTGGCCGCGGCATCCGAGATCGACGATCCCGTCGGGCTGCCCGGCTCGGGGCTCGTCGGGTTCGGCGCGCTCACCTTCGATGAAGACTCCGCCGCAGACAGCGTCCTGATCGTCCCCTCGATGGTCGTCGGCAGACACCGCGGCCGCGGGTTCATCACGCGCATCGCGCCGCACGGGCAGGAACTGCCCGACGCCGCGCTCGAGCCGCGCACCTACGGGCCGCACTGGGCGGGCACCGTCGGCCCCGGCGCTCAGACCCCGGTGGGATACCAGGATTCGGTGCGCACAGCACTCGGCCGCATCGACGCGGGCGAGATGAGCAAGGTCGTCCTCGCCCGCGACCTCGCCGGCACGATCCCGGCCGGTTCCGACCTGCGCCGCCTCGTGCGAGCCCTGTCGACCGGCTACCCCGACACGTGGGCGTTCGCCGTCGACGGGCTGATCGGGGCGAGCCCCGAGACGCTCGTCACCGTGCAAGACGGCACAGTGACTGCGCGTGTGCTCGCCGGAACCATCGGACGCGGAGCGGATGCCGACGAAGACACCGAAGCCTCATCGCACCTCGCGACCAGCACGAAGGACAACGATGAGCATCAATACGCCGTGCAGAGCGTGCTCGCGGCCCTTCGCCCGCACACGCGTGCGCTGGCCGCGAGCGAGCAGCCGTTCCTGCTGAAGCTTCCCAACCTGTTCCACTTGGCCACCGATGTGGAGGGCGAGGTCTCTGACGGTGGCTCAGCGCTCGACCTGGTCGGCGCGCTGCATCCGACCGCCGCCGTGGCCGGTACTCCGACGCCCGCCGCCATCGCCGCGATCCGTGACATCGAGCCCTTCGACCGCGGCCGCTACGCCGGCCCGGTCGGGTGGATCGACGGCAACGGCAACGGCGAATGGGCCATCGCGCTGCGCTGTGCGCAGTTCTCCCCCGCGCCCGACGCGATCGGCGTCACCGCCTACGCCGGTGCGGGCATCGTCGCTGCCAGCGACCCTGAGACCGAACTGCTCGAAACCCGGGTCAAGTTCCGCCCGCTCGTCGACGCGCTGGCCTGAGCGCATACCGGCGGCAGTCACACCTCAGCTCGCCGCCAGCCTTTCCTTCTCGACCTCGACGTCGAAATCGGCCTCCGGCCACTGCGGGTCGATGTCTTCCAGCGCGGCCAGCAACAGTTCGTACACCGCGAGCCGCGCGTACCACTTACGATTCGCCGGAACGGCGTACCAGGGCGCGGCCTCGGTCGACGTGCGCTCGAAGACGGTCTGGTAGGCCGCCATGTAGTCGTCCCACAGCATCCGTTCGTCGACGTCGCCGGGGTTGTACTTCCAGTGCTTGTCGGGGCGGTCCAGCCGCTCCCGCAGGCGCTCTTTCTGCTCGTCGGGAGAGATGTGCAGCATCACCTTGATGATGCGCGTGCCGGATGCCGCCACCTGAGCCTCGAACTCGTTGATCGCGCCGTACCGGCGTTCGATCTCATCGGCGGAGGCGAGCTCGCGCACCTTGCCAACCAGGACGTCCTCGTAGTGCGAGCGGTCGAAGACGCCGATGAAACCGGGATCCGGCAGGTGCTTCTCGATGCGCCAGAGGAAGTCGTGCTCACGCTCTTCCTTGGTCGGTACTTTGAAGGCCGCAAGTGAGACGCCCTGCGGATCGACCCCGCCGACGACGTGGCGGACGATACCGCCTTTACCCGCCGTGTCCATCGCCTGCAGCACGAGCAGGATGGAATCGGTGGCTGTCCCCGTACGACTGGCGGCGTACAATCGCTCTTGCAGTTCGCTGAGCGCTTCCATCCCCTCGGCGAGATCGTCTTCACCGTTGTTTTTTTCGCCGTCGTAGCCGGGATGCCCATCGGGGTCGACGTCGCTCAGTCGAAACCCCTCTCCCACGCACAGAATCTCGGATGCTTCGTCCGTCCAGCCTCGCTTGCCCATCTGCCTATCCTGTCGCCAGGGCGGCGTTTTGGCGAGCGTCAGAA
>NZ_JAJUFV010000118.1 GCF_029263575.1 Microbacterium sp.
GAGAAGCTGCCGAACCACTCTCATGTTCCGGCGGCCAGCAACGTGGCATCCGCCATCGGGGTGCTTGATGGATCGCTTCCCGCGCAGGCGGCTATCGCGCCCCCGGGAATCGTGCAGCACTACGACGTCGACGTGCTCGCCTCCGAGATCGGCGACAACACATCTGCCGTCACGCGTTTCGTGTTGGTGACGCGCACGGCCCGGCCGTCGAACCCGACCGGCGCCGACAAGACCTCGCTGATCGTCGAGCTGCCCGATGACGAGCCCGGGGCGCTGTTGAACATGCTCGAGCAGTTCTCGACCCGCGGCATCAACCTATCGCTCATCGAATCGCGGCCGATCGGCGACGAGCTCGGTCGCTACCGCTTCGTGATCGACGCCGACGGGCATGTGCAGGACGAGCGGATGGCCGACGCGTTGCTCGGCATCCGCCGGTACAGTCCGCGGGTGGTGTTCCTCGGGTCGTACCCGCGCGCAGACCATCGCATCGTGCAGTACCCGGAACGCTACTCCGACGACGTGTTCGTCGAGGCGCGGGACTGGCTGCGCGATCTCGTGTCGGGGGCGCCGGACGAGTAGGCCGGGGTGCGCCTGGTGCGAGGCGGCGGATGCTGCGCGAGTGCGTGCCGTGCTGGATACGTTTGGTCGGGTATGGGCGCGCGAAGGCGGCGGGAAGTATCCGGGATACGTTTCGTTGGGTGACGGATGCTGCCGCCTACAGCGCCTCGGCGACCAACTCGAGGGTCTGCGCGCGTCCGGCGGGCGAGTCCTTCGGTTCGGACTCGTAAGCCCCGGCGACGGGTGAGAGCATGACCTCGTCGACGCCGAACTTCGCCGCGAACTCTCGCACCTCGGCGGCGACGGTCGCACCGGTTCCGACGAACCAGCGTGAGCGTGCGGCCTCGACGATCTGATCGGTGGCGGGGTCGTGCTCGGCTCCGACGGCTTCTTCCACGGTCTCGAGCGCGATGAGCGGCTTGTTCAGGCGCAGGCGCGACATCATGCGCAACTGCGGCAGGGCGCGCTCTTCCGCCTCGGCAGCAGTGGGCGCGGCGACCGCGTTGACGGTGAGGAACGTCTGCGGTTCGGGGTGCGCCTCGCTGGGCTGGTACGTGCCGCGGTACAGGTCGAGGGCGCGTTCGAGCCCGTGCCCGGAGAAGTGGTTCGCGAACACATAGGGCAGGCCCTGCGATGCTGCGAGCTGGGCGGAGTAGTCGCTGGATCCCAGCAGCCACACCTCGGGTGTTCCGGTCGCGGCCGGGGTCGAGTGCACGGTGTATTCGCCGCCGGAGGTGAAGCGCACGGTCGCGCCCTCGCCTGACATCAACAGTGCGATGTCTTGCACGTGCTGGGGGAACTGCTCGACGTCGCTCGGGGTTCCCGACGCGCGCAGCAGCTGGGTGATGACCGGGTCGCTGCCGGGGGCGCGGCCGAGACCGAGATCGATGCGTCCAGGGGCGATGGCCTCGAGTGCGGCGAACTGCTCGGCGACGATGAGCGGCGCGTGGTTCGGGAGCATGACGCCGCCGGATCCGAGCCGAATCCGCTGCGTGCGACCGGCCGCGGCCGCGATCAGCACCGGCGGAGTCGTGGATGCCACGGCAGGCATGTTGTGGTGCTCGGCGAACCAGTATCGGCGATAGCCGAGCCGGTCGGCGTGGGCGGCGAGCGTGAGGGACGCCGCGACGGCCTCTCGGCTGGTCTGCCCCGTGCGCACGGGAACGAGATCGAGTACGGAAAGGGCGGGGGCTACGGCAGTCATCAGAGGGTGCAACCGTTTCGTTCTCGGCGGAATTCCCTCCCGAGAGAAAAGGCACGCCGTTATTCTTAGCCAATGGATGCCGCGCTGTTCTATGTGCTTGTCGGAGCCGTCATCGTGGCAGCCATCGCCCGCTGGCGCGGGTGGCCGGCACCGCTGCTTGTGACGGTTGTGGCGCTCGCGGCATCCTTCCTGCCGTTCATTCCGGAGATAGATATCGACGGCCACGTGCTGTTGAGTCTCGTGCTGCCGCCGCTGCTGTATTCGGCGGCGCTGGATGTTTCGTTCGTCGGGTTCAAGCGCAGTCTGCCGCAGATTCGACGGCTTGGCATCTGGCTGGTGCTGCTGACGGCGGGGCTGGTCGGGCTCGTCGCGTGGTTGATCTTTCCGGCTCTGACGCTTCCGGGCGCCCTGCTGCTGGGTGCGATCGTCGCGCCGCCGGATGCTGTTTCCGCTGCCGCGATCGGCCGAAAGCTGGGCCTTCCGAGGCGAGTGATGACGGTGCTGTCGGGGGAAAGCCTGATCAACGATGCGACCTCGTTGACGCTTTATCGCGTGTTCGCGGCGATCATTGCCGGAGCGACGCTGACGGCGTGGGACGGCGTGTGGCAGTTCGTGCTCGCGGTTGTGCTGGGGGTCGTGATCGGTCTGGTGTTCGGCATCCTGCTGCATCAACTGCGGATGCGTGTGGCGGATCCGGTCGTGATCGGCACGTTCGGCCTGCTCGTGCCGTTCGGGGCCTATGCGATCGCCGAGCACCTGGGCGGGTCGGGTGTGCTGGCGGTCGTCGCGATGGGACTGTATGTCGGATACAACGCTCCGCGCACGGATTACCGTACGCGGCAGCAGGAGGCTCCGCTGTGGCTGTCGGCCGACCTGCTGCTGGAGAGTTTCGTGTTCGCATACATCGGGTTGCAGTTCCGGCGGGTGCTGGACGACCTCAGTGACGAGTCGGTGGAGCACATTCTCTGGCTCTCGGCGGCTGTGCTTGGTGTCGTGCTGCTGGTGCGTCCGCTGTACATCTATCCGGCGCATGCGCTCGCGCGGTTCTGGGAGCGCCAACGGCTGCGTCGGTGGGAGCGGGCCGTGGCGAAGGGGCGCTTCGATGCGGAGCGGCACGGACGTGGGCGTGAGCGTGGGCCCGGGCGTGCGCCCTTGACGGCGGAGCAGATGCGCGAGCGCCTGACCGAGCCCGCGTTGGATTGGAAAGACAACGCCGTGATCTCGTGGGCGGGAATGCGCGGGGTCGTGACGCTGGCGACCGCGCTCGCCGCGGCTGACATCGCAGCGCTGCCGACGGGGCCGTCGCACGCGATCGTCATCGTCGCGTTCATCGTCACGGTTGCGACGCTGCTGTTGCAGGGACTGACCCTTCCGCTGCTGATCCGCTGGCTGGGCGTGGCGAGCGAGGTTGATCACGAGGCGGATGCGCGGGCGCTCGCATCTGTGCGCGCGCGCAGCAAGCAGGCGGGCAAGGCCTATCTTGCTGAGCAGCGAGAGGTGTGGGCGAAGAAGTACGGAACGGCCGATCTGCGTATCTTCGACGCGTTCGCCGGTCGCATGACGAAGGTCGAGACCGAGACCGATCACGCGCAGGAGGCGGAAGAGGTGACGGCGCGGCCGTCATATGAGGATCTGGTCGCGCTGTCGCGCGGCTGGCTTCAGGTGCGGCGCGAGGTGCTGCTCGACGAGCGCGACGCCGGGAACCTCGACGAAGAGGTGATGCGTGAGCTCATCACGGCGATGGATGCTGAGGAGCTCGCCCTCGACTCCCGCGGCGCGACCCGCCCGCAGTCGCGGGCGTAGGTCGCATCGGGTCGTGCGGTGTGGATGACCCGTATGCCGAGACCCCGTCTCGCCGCCGACACCCCGCCGACGGGGTCTCGACGAGAAGACGGGGTCTCGACGTGAGGGATTGGGTGTGCGAGGGGGATTGGGTGTGCGAGGGGTGTCGCGTCAGCGGGATGGCGTGGCGGCGGATGCCACGGCATCCGACTCTGCGGCATCCTCGTCCGTCTCGTCGGCGAAGGGCAGGCCCTCGCGACGCGCGTTGTAGAGGTCTTCGTCGAGGATTCCCTCGCGCTTGGCGACGATCGTCGGGATGAGCGCCTGGCCTGCGACGTTGACCGCGGTGCGGCCCATGTCGAGGATCGGGTCGATCGCGAGGAGCAGACCGACGCCCTCGAGCGGCAGGCCGAGGGTCGACAGCGTGAGGGTCAGCATGACGGTCGCGCCGGTGGTGCCGGCGGTCGCGGCCGAGCCCACGACCGAGACGATCACGATGAGCAGGTACTGGATGAAACTCAGCTCGACGCCGAAGAACTGGGCGACGAAGATCGCGGCGATGGCCGGGTAGATTGCGGCGCATCCGTCCATCTTCGTGGTCGAGCCGAACGGCACGGCGAACGACGCGTACGAGGTGGGGACGCCGAAGTTTCGCTCGGTGACGCGCTGCGTGAGCGGCAGGGTGCCGAGGGAGGAGCGGCTCACGAAGCCGAGCTGCACGGCGGGCCAGACGCCCGTGAAGTACTGCTTGATCGACAGGCCGTGCGTCTTCACGAGCACCGGGTAGACGACGAAGAGCACGAGGGCCAGACCGATGTAGATGGCGGCGGCGAACCAGGCGAGGGAGGTGAGTTTGCCCCAGCCGTAGTTGACGACGGCGGCGCCGATGAGCCCGAAGGTTCCGATCGGTGCGATGCGGATGATCCACCACAGCACACGCTGGATGACCTTCAGCAGCGACTCGGTGAAGGCGAGGAAGGGCTCGGCCTTCTTGCCGGCCTTGAGCGCAGCGATGCCGACGACGGCTGCGACGACGATGATCTGCAGGATGTTGAAGCTGATGCTCGTGGACGCCGCACCGGTGTCGGCGTCGATGCTGGTCGAGGCGCCGAGGCCGAGGAAGTTGTGCGGGATGAGTCCGATAAGGAAGTTCCACCAGGTGCCGACGCTGCGCGGCTCGCCGGTTTCGAGGCCCTCACCGGCGCGGGAGCCGGGCTGGATCACGAGGCCCAGGACGATGCCGATGACGACGGCGATGAAGGCCGTGATCGCGAACCAGAGGAGCGTCTGGCCAGCCAGGCGCGCGGCGTTCTGTACACGGCGCAGGTTGGAGATGCTGGCGACGATCGCGGTGAACACCAGGGGGACGACCGCGGCGCGCAGCAGCGTGACGTACGAGCTGCCGATGGTGTCGAGCGTGTCGGAGAGGGCTGTGGGGTTGTCCGGGCTGGCGCCGAGCCGCACGGCGATGAGCCCCACGACGATACCGAGGACGAGGGCGGCGAGGATCTGAAACCCGAACGAGGTCAGGAGCTTCCGGACGGGTCCGCGGGTGTCGGGTGCTTTCGGGGCGCGGGCAGTGGTGCTCATGTCTCTCCAGGTCTGGGACGGCGCAGACGCGCGCCTTGAAAGTCAACGCTATTTGCGTGCATGCATTCCGGGGCGGAGATGACGAAGGATGACGCAGACGAAAGCATCCGCCCACCCCCTAATCAACACATGTAGAATAGCCCGCGACGGGACCAACGAAGCGCCCCGCCGGCCCGGGGTCGGATGATCGCCGGGTCCTGACGACAGAAAGGTGGCACACAATGGCACGCGTCAGCGGCAAGATCGCACTCATCAGCGGCGGAGCCCGGGGCATGGGAGCGTCGCACGCCAGGCTCCTCGTTCAGGAGGGGGCGAAGGTCGTCATCGGCGACATCCTCGACGAACCGGGCCAGGCTCTGGCATCCGAACTCGGGGATGCCGCGCACTACGTGCACCTCGACGTCACCGACTACTCTCAGTGGGAGGCCGCGGTGAAGGCAGCGGTCGACACGTTCGGCGGCCTCGACATCGTCGTCAACAACGCCGGCATCGCCAACTTCGGCCCCATCGAGGAGTACACCCTCGACGCGTGGGACACGATCATCGGCATCAATCTCACCGGCGTTTTCTACGGAATCAAGGCCGCGATCCCGGCGCTGAAGGAGTCCAAGGCCGGCTCGATCATCAACGTCTCCTCCACCGCGGGGCTACAGGGGTACGAGGCTCTTCCCGGATACAACGCGGCGAAATACGGCGTGCGCGGACTCACGAAGAACGCGGCGCTCGACCTCGGCCGCTACAACATCCGGGTGAACTCGGTCCACCCCGGCGTGATCCGCACGCCGATGACCGACGAGCTCGAGACCCCGCAGAACCATGTCGCCTTGCATCGCGTCGGCGAGCCGATCGAGCTGTCGAACCTCATCCTGTTCCTCGCCAGTGACGAATCCAGCTTCTCCACCGGCGCCGAGTTCGTCGCCGACGGCGGCGAGACGGCCGGACTCTCGCACTACGAGTCCTGAGCAGAAGGGCGGATGCTGCCGGCACACTGGCCGGCGGCATCCGACCTCTCCGGCGCCCGCTCGAGGGCGCCTAAGGTGAACAGGTGATCGAAGATCCGAGACAGCGCCGCACCCGGGAACTCCTGGGTGCGGCGCTCGCGCGTCTGCTGCAGAACGCCCCGCTCGACGACATCTCGGTCGCCGCGCTGTGCCGCGAGGCCGGCGTGCACCGCACCACCTTCTACGCCCACGCCGACAGCGTGCACGATTTCGCGCTCGCCGAGTTCAGCCGCAGCATCGATCGGCTCAGCGAGGTGACGGTCGAGCCCGGCGAGAGCTCGCCAGCGCACGTCGCCGCGCGGTACTCCGCGTCGCTGCGGCAGGTGCTTCAGCACGTCGTCGATGACCGCGATGCTTACCGGGCGCTGTTCGGATCGAGTACGCGCGGCGTCTTCCGCGGCGTGCTCGATGCGCGATTGCGCGAGCGCGCGCGCCTCGCGATCGAGGTGTGGGTTCGCGAAGGCGTGGCTGGGGCGCCGCGCGAGGAGAGCGCCGTCACCGAGGCGGGCGCCTTCATCGCCGGCGCGCTCACGGGAGCCATCGAGGTGTGGGCGCACAGCGACGATGAGGATGCGGATGCCGCGGCCGCCCGCCTCTCTCGCCTGATGCCGCGGTGGTGGCCGGACCCGGCATGAGTTCTCCACAAATACTCGAAACTATTCCCGAATGTCTGTGGCATCTGAGAATATGAAGTATGGCAAATTTTACCGACGTCGCGGCGTTGATCCCCACCCTGCTCGGGTGCGGCGCCGACGTCGATGATGCCGACTGCGCTCGGGCGTCGATGATGCGCATGTCAGATGCCGATGTCGTGAAGATCCTCGAAGAGACGGCAGCGCGTGTCGATCTCCGGGTCTGGCGCGTGTCGATCCCTGAACCTGGTGCGTCAATCTCTGAGTCTGGCGAAGGGCGCGACCGCGCTGTCGGCGAAGCCCCGAGCTTCGATTCTCAAGCCTGCCTGCCGAAGGGACGAACCGCAGGTGGCACCTGAACTTCGATCCTTGAGTCGTCGAACGGCGCGACCCGTGCGAACCTACCGGCGGTTGCGGGGATGCTGCTTCGCGGTGCGCTCATTGCCGCGCTTGTAGTTACCCGTCCAGCGTGCCATCGTGCCCTGCGGATCCGACTCGGCTTCAGCCAGAAACTCCCTGGCTCGACGACCGCGCAGAACGGTCGCCGTGCGCCCATGGTGCGTGATGACGACGGTGCCGTCGTTGCGCACGGTGTACTCGAACCCTTCCGCCACCCCCATCATGCGCTCTCTTCGGCAGGCGCCAGCACCAGCAGGTCACCGACTTCGCACTCGAGCGCATCGCAGATCGCCCGCAGCGTCGAGTACCGGATCGCCCGCGCCCGGTCGTTCTTCAACACCGACAGGTTCACGATCGACACGCCGACCCGTGAGCTCAGCTCCGTCAGCGTCATCCCCCGAGCGGCGAGTAGCTCGTCGAGGCGACAGTGGATGCCGGTCTCTTCCTCGTCCGCCGCAGGACTCATACCAGCCCCTCAGTTTCCTTCTGCAGCAAGGCACCGCGGCGGAAGACAACGATCAGCACCGCCACGGCGAAAGCGACGCCGAACAGCGGCAACTGCTCGAAGAACAACTGACGCTGTTCGTCGAAACTCCCGCCGACCGCCGCGAACACTCCGTTCAGACCCATCGTGCGAAACGCCATGGTGCACAGCGCCGCCCCTGTCAACGACAGTGAAATCGCCGCCAGCAGACGGATGTTGATGCGGTCGAAAACGCTTCCGCGCAGAAGCCGGACGCAGAGCGCAGCCACGAGAACGGCCGCTCCGATCAGGCCGACCGCACCGAGCGCGATGCTCAGCACGAGGCACACGATGCTGACCGTATTGACTCCCGGCACGATCAGCACCGCCGAATCCATCACCGCCGAAACACCCGATCCGACGCCGGCCTCGATCTGCTGCGGAGGCAACGGTGAGCGGGCGCTGATCGCGCCGGGCGTTGAGAACAGCTCCAGAATCCGCCGGATGCTGTCATAGAGCACGAATCCCGAGGCGATCAGAGCCCACCCGACCCCGTAGAGCAGATCATGCTGCTGTCCCCTCAGGGCATTCTGTCCCTTTGCGTCCTTCGTCATCAGACCAGCCCCTCCGTCTCGCGCTGCAACCGCTGCCCCACCTCGAACGCCGTCGCCACCAGAGCGAGCGCGATGCCCCAGCCGATCGGCGCCGGGTTCAACTCGTACATCAGCATCCAGAACTCGCCTGTGTCAGCGAGAGGCAGCTGTGCAACCATTTCCGCACGCGCGAACGCGCCGAACATCGGAGCGAGCATTCCCGCCACGATCAGCGCGAACGACGCCGTCACCAACATCGGCACCATCGATCGCCGGAAAGCCCGCTGCCTGATCAGCGAGAACCCCAACCACCACAGCGACGCGCACACGATCACGGTCGCGAGCGCAGGGAGCGCGACCTCCAGCAGCAAGAGCCAGCGGATGCCGGCATCCAGAGCCTCGAATGACACCAGCGACTGCGTGTACTCCGCCGCGGTGACGCCCGAAGCATCGGCCAGCGACGCCATCGGCGCATCGTGCACCGGCAGACTGACCGCGACGGGTGACGCGAAGATCTCCACCCCCGCGCCGACCGCCCCCACGACCACCGCGGCGCCGATGCTTACGGCCCCCGTCGCCACTAAGCCCAGCGACAACGCTTCGAGCCTCGACGGCCCACGATTACGAGACATCACACCCTCCATATCGATATTCGTTGTTATCGATGTTCGTTAACATATCGATTCTCGATAAGCATGTCAACGGCCCTTCGACAGGCTCAGGGGCGAAGCCGGCCGAGACTATATGCCGACGGCGAACACGGCCTTACCGGGCTCACCTGGTCGTTACTCTCGATGTACAGGCGCTTACCGCGTCTTCGCCGTTGTAGAACAACACGTGCGACAAGGAGTCACAGCATGTTCGAGAGATTCACGGACCGAGCCCGTCGTGTGGTCGTCCTCGCCCAAGAAGAGGCGAAGATGCTCAA
>NZ_JAJUFV010000119.1 GCF_029263575.1 Microbacterium sp.
AAGGGCTGGTCTTTGATCCAAAGGAATCTCACCCTGACGAAGCAGAGACGAGGTTATTTGGCATTTGACAAGTGCACGCTGTTGAGTTCTCAAGGATCGGACGCTCCCACGACCCAACCACCACAGTCAGGCCCGAAGGGCAACTTCTCAATCTTACCCCGTGGCTTGCGCTTGTCAAATCGTGATCCGAGCGAACTCGAACGCAATCTACGCAGCCACAGAGCTACCCGACACAGCATCTCACCGAGGTGATCTTCTGTGTTGGGAGTTGTTCTACCGCTTGAGGGGAGCTGGGCCTTGGCCCCTGCTCAACCCTGTGGGGCGAACAGGTAATAACTTACGTGGCATGTGTGGATCCGAGCAAATCCAGACTGCGCCGGGCGTGTCGCGGCTCGTACGCGATCCCCGCATCAGCGAGGTGTCGCCGCACCTACGGGATGGCGACCGCCGACGATGGCAGTCACCACGCACAATCCGAGCGTGAGCATCGCCCAGATCCCGCATGCCGGCGGCAGCATCCGATACGCCAGATGACGGTAGGTGAACTCCGCCGTGAATGGCCCGTACACGACGGAGCCGATGATCCACGCCGCCACCAGGATGACCGGCAGCGACAGCCACCACACGATCCGCACCCAACCGGGCAGGACCCGATCGGCCGCGGCCCGCGGCTCGGCACGTCTCACCTTCCACAGCGCCCAGATCGCGATGATCACGATGCCGAGGATGCCCGAGCCGTACTGCAACCATTTGTAGCCCAGCAGCGGCCCCCACTGTTCCGCGAGTGCGGGCAGCAACTCGACCCCCGCTCTCGCTTCGTGCGTGAAGGAGTCCCACACGATATGCGAGGTGACACCGAGCGCCAACGAGACCACCAGTAGGGGCCCGTAAGCGCGCGGCCGGCCGATGCCGACGGCGCGGGCCGCGGCATCCGACGCTGGCGAATCCCACTCATGAGGAAGTCGCTGGGCCAGCCACCTCGGTGACAACTCGGATGCCGCCGGTCGCAGCACGACGCGCCACAGCAGGAAGAGCCCCAGTGCGAGCACCATGGTCCACAGCAGATTGGCCCACGTGTGGGTGAACGAGTAGGTGATGCCGAATCCGCGCAGGAAGAGCGGCAGATCCGGCGTCATCGCACCGATCGCGACCGCAGCGGGAACCAACGGTGTGCGCACGAACGGCAACGCGACGACCGCGTGGCTCGGGGTGAACGGCACTAGCTTCCCACCGGTTCAGGATCAGCCGGTCCGGTTGGCGTGATGATGTCGAGCGGCATCGTGCTCGTGTCGATGTACGGGTTGTCGTCCTGGTGCTCGACGATCTCTTCAGCCTCTGCGGTGGTCTCGACCGTCGGGAACGACCCGAGCAGGGGCCGCTTGGCTGTCTCTTTCATGCTCAGCAGAGCGACCCCGCCCATGGCTGCGAAGAACATGATGTAGAACGCGGGCATGTATGTGTTGCCGGTGAGCTCGATCAGTGCCTGGCTGAACAGCGGCGTCGTACCGCCGAACAGCGATACCGCGATGTTGTATGCGACGGCCATGGCGCCGAAACGCGATGCCGTGGGGAACAGCGCAGGCAGAGCGGATGCCGAGATCGCAACGTAGAACGCGACTGGGATGGCCACCATCGCCAGCGCGATGAGCACGGCCCACTCCTCCCCGATCTGCATGACCGTGAACGCCGGCACCATGAGCACGATCGTCGAACCGACGGCGATGCCGTAGACCGGGCGGCGCCCGATCTTGTCGGAGAGTTTGCCGATCAGCGGCAGGCACGCGCTCATAACGATGAGCACGGGCACCGTCGCCAGCGCGGCGCCAAGGTTCGAGACACCGACCTCGGTCTCCAGGTACGTGGGCATGTAGCTCGTCAGCGCATAACCAGCCGTATTGGTCGCCGACACCAGGGCGACACCGATGAGCACGACGCGCCAGTGATGGCGGAAGATGCCGATCAGGCCCTGCCGCGCCATCGGGTTGTTGTTGTCTTCGCCCACCGTGAGCCCGGCCTCTTGCTCCGCCTCGAACGCCGGGGTCTCGGGGATCTTCAACCGGAACCAGATCGCGACGATACCCAGCGGGATCGCGATGAGAAACGGGATGCGCCACCCGAACTCGGTCATCCCGTCAGGGCCGGCGTTCGCTTCGACGATCCAGGTCGTGAGCGCGACGACGGATGCACCGGCGGCGAAGCCGACGTAGGAGCCGACGTCGAGGAACGATGACCAGAATCCACGGCTTCGATCGGGCGAGAACTCCGACACATAGGTCGTGGCGCCGGCGTATTCGCCGCCGGTCGAGAAACCCTGCACCATCTTCAGCAGGTACAGCGGGATGATCGCCCACAGCCCGATCTGCGCCGATGTCGGCAGCAGACCGATGAGCGCGGTGGCACCGGCCATCATCGCCATCGTGAAGAACAGCACGCGCTGGCGGCCGATCTTGTCGCCCAGCGGCCCCAGGACGAACCCGCCCAGCGGGCGCACGAGGAACGAGATCGCGAACCCGAACAGTGTCAGCAGCAGGCCCAGCCCGCCTTCGAGTTCTCCCGTGAACACCGCCGTGAGCGTCACTGCCAGGTAGCCGTAGACGCCGAAGTCGAACCACTCCATGAAGTTTCCGACCACCGTGCCGGTGATCGCCGTGCGCAATCGAGATTTCTTGACGACGAGAACATCATCGACCTGCAGGCGTCGGCGACGTGGGCGGCGAATACGAGCTTCCTTGGCCATGAGAGTGGCACTCCTTCAGTCGGCGCTGGATGCTGACTGATGTTACTGCGCTCTCAGGACGTCACCCCAGGAACACACCGGAAAGAGTCTTCTTGCCGCGACGCAGCACAGACACACCTCCGGGCAGGCTCCCCGCCACGACGGCCGCGTCATCGTCCACACGCTCGCCGTCGATGCTCACACCGCCCTGCTTGATGGCGCGCCGTGCCTCCGACAGGCTCGACACGAGCCCCGTGGCGACAAGAGCGTCGACCACCGACGTACCCGCCGGAACGGTCGCGTTGGGCAGCTCATCGAGTGCCGAACGCAGCGTGGCTGCGTCGAGCGCGTGCAGGTCGCCCTGGCCGAACAGCGCATCGGATGCCGCGATGACGGCAGCCGTGGCATCCGCTCCGTGCACCGTCGCGACCACCTCGAGGGCAAGACGCTTCTGGGCTGCGCGGCGGAAGGGCTCGTTCTCGACGAGCGCAGCATATTCTTCGATCTCGGCACGGGTGAGGAACGTGAAGACCTTGAGGCGCTCGATGACGTCGGCATCGGCGGTGCTCAACCAGAACTGGTAGAACGCGTACGGGCTGGTCAGCTCCGCATCGATCCAGATCGCGTTTCCCTCGCTCTTGCCGAACTTCGTGCCGTCGCTGTTGGTGATCAGCGGTGTGCCGATCGCGTGCGCCGAGGTGCCCTCGACCCGGTGGATGAGGTCGGTGCCGCTGGTGAGGTTGCCCCACTGGTCGCTTCCGCCGGTCTGCAGCACGCAGTCGTACTGGCGGTGCAGCTCGAGGAAATCGAGCCCCTGCAGGATCTGGTAGCTGAACTCGGTGTAGCTGATGCCGGCTTCTGAGTTCAGCCGCGCGCTGACGGCATCCTTCTTCAGCATCGTGCCGACGCGGTAGTGCTTGCCGATCTCACGCAGGAAGTCGATCGCGCTCAGCGGCGCTGTCCAGTCGAGGTTGTTCACCATGCGAGCGGCGTTGTCGCCTTCGAAGCTCAAGTAGCGCTCGACCTGCGCGCGCAGCCGGTCGACCCACTCGGCGACGGTCTCACGGGTGTTGAGCGTGCGCTCTGCCGTGGGACGGGGGTCGCCGATGAGGCCGGTCGATCCGCCGACGAGACCGAGCGGCTTGTGACCGGCGAGCTGCAGGCGACGCAACAGCAGCAGCTGCACGAGGTGCCCGAGATGCAAGCTGGGTGCGGTCGGGTCGAAGCCGCAGTAATACGTGATCGGGTCTCCCGCGAGAAGGGCGCGCAGCGCCTCCTGATCGGTGGACACGTGGACGAGGCCGCGCCAGACGATCTCATCCCATACGTTCTCGAACGAGGGATCGATCGCCTGCGGGGCAGTCGTCAGAGCGGTATTCGACACGCGCTCCAGGTTATCAGCGCGGTGACCGGGCGATGTCGGATGATCGTGCAAGGCTGACGACATGTCATCGGCAGACCCACTCCTGTCCATGGTTCTGGGAATCAGCGTGACCGCCGCGCTGTGTGCGGTCCTGGTCATCTCGCTGTTCACCGTGCGCCGACCGGCGACGGCCCCCATGGTGGTCAGCACCGTCATCGTCGCCGCGGCGCTGGTCGTCGTCATCGCCGCGCCGCCCGTCGCGCTGAGTCCTGCCATCGGCGTTCCACTCACCGCGGTCGGGATCGCCGCCGCCACGATCGGCGGCAACCCGTTCACCCGCCGCGCGCTCGACATCGCGACGGGAAACCGGGTGCGCGAGACCCCTGACGGCGGCATTCTGATCATCGCAGCCCAGGAGTCCGACCCGGAGAACACGCGGACGCTGATGCGAGGCGGCACAGTGATCGGTTATCTCGAGCGGGTCGCCGCCGTGATCGCGATCACCGTCGGCTTTCCGGAAGCGGTCGCGGCGGTGATCGCAGTCAAGGGCGTCGGCCGGTTTCCCGAGCTCGCTGAGTCGGAGGCGCGAGAGCGGTTCATCGTCGGCACGGTGGCGAGCCTGCTCTGGGCCGGGGTCATCGGCGCCATCGTGCGATTGAACCTCGGCTGAACTCGGTTAGCGGCGTCAGGACGGGTCGAGCAGCCGGAACCCTTCGACGATGGCGGCTGCGCCAGAGGTCGACAGGCTCTGCGATACGGCGGACTGGGTGATGCCCTCAGTCGCAGCCAGCTCGCGCTGCGTGCGCGACAGACAGCGACCGTAGGTCAACCGCCGGACGCGCTCTGACATCGCCCCGACGATCTCGTCGCGGGTGAGCAGGTGCGCATTCGCCCAGTTCACGGTCTGCGCATGCTCGGCGGCGACGCTCTCGTGCGCGATGATCCAGCTGCGCGCCTGCGGTGCCGCTCGCCTCTGGAGCGTCTCGACGTGCTCGACGGCGCTGCGCGCCGCCCACCACCCCGGACCGTCAGAGATGCCCTGGGTCGATGTCGTCGAGCGGACCCGCCCGATATCGCCGATGCCGACACCATAGCGAAACTCGACGCCGTCGGGCAGCGCGAGCCGCAACAGCAGGATCGCGCTCAGCGCGGCCTCGAGCGTCGGGTAGACCGCCTGCTGCTCGTCGCCGACCGTGGGCCGGAGCCCGTGCGTCGCGACCGGGAAGTCGCGCTCGACCGCGGCGATCGTCTCGTCGAACGCTCGCTGAGCCGCATTCCGGTCGGCGAGTTGTCGAGATCCGATGATATCCGCTGTCACCGCGATGGTCATGCGATCAGGATATCACTGATATTTCTCAAAAATAAGGAGATTACTGATCTCCCGGAAATATCAGTCCTACAGCCCGAGGGCATGCGCCGCCGACTGCGTGCGTGCGATGAGTTCCGCACGCTGTTCAGCCACGCGCACCGGCGCCGTGCCGCCGGTTCCGGTGCGCGATGCCACCGATCCTTCGATGCTGAGCACCTCGCGCACCGCCGGGGTGAGGTGCGGTGAGACCTGCGCGAGCAGCTGGTCCGAGGCATCCTCCAACCCGATCCCCTCCATCTCGCAGGCCTTGACCAAGGCGCCAGAGATCTCGTGCGCGTCGCGGAACGGCACACGCTGCTTGACCAGCCATTCGGCGACGTCGGTAGCCAGCGAGAAGCCCTGCGGGGCGAGCTCAGCCATGCGTGCCGTATCGAACGTGAGCGTGGCGACCATGCCCGCGAACGCCGGAAGCACGACCTCGAGTGTGGTGACCGAGTCGAAGACCGGTTCTTTGTCTTCTTGCAGATCGCGGTTGTAGGCGATCGGCAGGCCCTTGAGCGTCGCCATGAGCCCGGTCAGGTTGCCGATCAGCCGACCGGACTTGCCACGCGCGAGCTCGGCGATGTCGGGGTTCTTCTTCTGCGGCATGATGCTCGATCCGGTCGAGTACCCGTCATGCAGCGTGACGAAACCGAACTCCCGGGTGTTCCAGAGAATGATCTCTTCGCTCAGACGCGACAGGTCGACACCGATCATCGCGGTGATGAACGCGAACTCGGCCACGACGTCACGTGCGGCCGTGCCGTCGAGCGAGTTCTCGGCGGGGCGATCCAGTCCCAGCTCGTGTGCGACGAGATCGGGGTCGAGGCCCAGCGTGGACCCGGCGAGCGCTCCCCCGCCGTAGGGGGAGACGCCGGCGCGCCCGCGCCAGTCGACGAGGCGCTCGAGCTCACGTACAAGCGGCCACGCGTGTGCCTGCAGGTGATGGGCCAGCAGCACGGGCTGCGCGTGCTGCAGGTGCGTGCGACCGGGCAGGATGGCATCGGAGTGGGATTCAGCCTGTGCCACCAGCGCATCGATCACACGGAGGATGTCACGCGCGATGACCTTCGCGTGATCGATCAGGTACATGCGCACGAGCGTGGCGATCTGGTCGTTGCGGCTTCGGCCAGCACGCAGACGTCCACCGAGCTCCGGCCCGAGTTCGACGATCAGCGCCTGCTCGAGCGCGCCGTGCACGTCTTCGTCGGTCGGGGCGGGGCGCAGGGTGCCGTCGGCGACCTTTTTCGCCAGGGCATCCAACCCCTCGTGCATCTGCCGCTCTTCTTCAGCGTCGAGATACCCGGCGGCGGCGAGCGCCTTCGCATGGGCGTGTGAGCCGGCGATGTCATAGGGAGCGAGGATCCAGTCGAACTGCGTCGAACGGCTCAGCTCTACCAGTTCGGGTGACGGACCGTCTGCGAATCGCGCGCCCCACAGCGCGCCCTCGTTGGTGCCGTCGTTCTTCGCCTCGCTCATCCGTCCAGCCTACCGATCAGCCGCGGGCACTCGGAACAATCCGTGCGGCCCGGTCGAGGGCCCACTCCAGCGGCCCGCGCCCGACCAGCAGCGCCCAGAGCGTGCAGCCGACGATGGTGCCGATCGTGAGCGGCCAGAAGGGCTCCAGCATTCGGAATCCGTACAGGTCGCCGGTGTCGCCGATGGTGACCAGCGCGACGCCGGCCCAGACGAGAAGCTGCACTGTGTAAGCGGTCAGCGGCATGGCCCCGGTGGCGCGCAACGGAAACATGATCGCCTTCACCGCCGGGAGTCGGCACAGCAGCAGGCACACCGCCAGCACAGCGATGACGAACCCGCCGGTTCCGATGGCCTCCAGGAGGCCAGACGAGTGCGGCTCCGCGTTCCAGACCAGATACCAGTACGCTCCCGGCTCGGGCGGTGGAACGGCAGCCAGCCCATAGCCGATGGCGGCGAGCGCGGCGCCGAGCACCAGCATCCGCGCCTGCACCGTCAGCCGTGTGATTCCGGCGCGAGCGATGCCGAGGCCGGCCAAGACGAACGCAATCCAGAGGGTGAACGGGTAATTCCATCCGACGAGCGCCGAGATCTCGTCGCCCAGCGGGCCGCTCCAGAGGTCGAGCTCATTCAGCCGCGGCTGCACGAAGGGCATGATGACCGCGATCGCGCCGGCTGCCGACAGCAGCGTTCGTGCCCTCAACGCGGTGAACGGCAGGGCGAGCAGGAACAGGATCGCGTAGGCGGGCAGGATGACGTACACCGGCACCCCGGTGAGGATGAGCAGGATGCCGAGCAGAAACAGCGCCCCCGCACGCACCGCCAGCCGGCCGCGTGCGACGCCCAACTGCTGCGGTGGGAGCGGTGTGCGCCCGCCCGTGACGAGTCCGATCGAGACCCCGGCGAGCGAGGCGAACAGAATCGACGAGCGTCCGTCGACGATCGAGAGCCACGTGCCGGGGTCTGCCCACCTCCACGCGTCGGCGGTCGCCAGTAGGTGCGCGGCGAACATCCCGACGATCGCGAGTCCGCGAGCGAGGTCGACCCCGGCGATGCGTGCGGGGCCGTTGAGGCGATCCCCGTTCGCGCGCAGGCGTTGCTCCGACACTTCGGCAGGCTCAGCGATCGGATGGCGTCAGCTCTGGCGGAGCAGCCAGACCAGCAGGGCCTTCTGCGCGTGCAGTCGGTTCTCGGCTTCGTCCCATACGACGCTCTGGTCGCCGTCGATCACTTCGGAATCGACCTCGTAGCCGCGGTCGGCTGGGAGGCAGTGGATGAAGATCGCCTCGGGGTCTGCCAGGCTCATCGTCTCGGGCGTCACCTTGTAGCCGCCGAGATCGCGGATGCGGGCGAGCTTTTCTTCCTCCTTGCCCATCGACACCCACGTGTCGGTGACGACGACGTCGGCGCCGGCTGCGGCCTCGATCGGATCGGTGAGGAGGGTGATCGACCCGCCCGTCTCCGCCGCGCGCCGGTCGGCTGCCTCGATCACGTCGGCGCGTGGCGCGTAAGCCTCGGGCGAGGCCATGCGCACGTGCATACCGGCGGTGACTCCCGCGAGCGCATAGGAGTGCGCCATGTTGCTCTGGGCATCACCGAAGAACGTCAGCGTCAGCCCCTTCAGCTCGCCCTTGTGCTCGCGGATCGTGAGCAGGTCGGCCAGGAGCTGGCAGGGGTGGAAGTCATCCGAGAGCGCGTTGATGACCGGAACCCGTGTGCCCTGCGCCATCTCCTCCAGGCCCGACTGCGCGTAGGTGCGCCAGACGATCGCCGCCACCTGACGCTCGAGCACGCGGGCGGTGTCGGACGGGGTCTCCTTGCCGCCGAGCTGGCTGTTGGCCGTCGAGATGATCAGCGGCGAACCGCCGAGGTCGGCGATGCCCACCGCAAACGAGACACGTGTGCGTGTCGACGACTTGTCGAAGATCACCGCGACGGTCTGCGGCCCAGCGAGAGACTTGTCAGCCCAGCGATCTTTCTTGAGCTCGAGCGCCAGATCGAGGATTTCGGTCTGTTCGGCGGGTGTCAGATCATCGTCGCGCAGCAGGTGGCGGGTCATGCGGGTACCTTTCCGGTGTCGGTTGCTGTCGCCACTGCCTGCACGTCGGCAAGAGCTGCGGTGAAAAGCGTCTGGAATTCTTCGATCTCGGCGTCGCCGATCGTG
>NZ_JAJUFV010000120.1 GCF_029263575.1 Microbacterium sp.
GGCACGGCCTGCAGGTTCTGGTTGTAGATACCGTGCTTCTGGATGCTGTCCTTCAACTCGGCCCAGTCGGCCTGCGTGGGGATGTGGTGGCCGGCGAAGAGCTCCTTGACCTTCTCAGTCTCAGGAACCCAGGCACGCTCGAGGTACTTGCCGAAGAAGGCGCCCGACGCGTAGGTCGAGTCCTCGAAGCCATCGAAGGCCACGCCTCGCTCGATGGCGAGCTTGTTCGATGCCTGCAGCGCGTGGAACAGCACCGTGTAGAAGTAGATGTTCGTGAAGTCGATCCCCTCTTCCGAGCCGTAGTGCACGTGCTCGCGCGCCAGGTAGCCGTGGAGGTTCATCTGGCCGAGCCCGATCGCGTGCGAGCGGTCGTTGCCGTCTTCGATCGAGCGCACCGACGAGATGTGACTCTGGTTGCTGACCGCGGTGAGGCCACGAATCGCCGTCTCGACCGTGGAGCCGAGGTCGCCGCCGTCCATGGCCAGCGCGATGTTCATCGAGCCGAGGTTGCACGAGATGTCTTTGCCGATCGTGTCGTACGACAGGTCTTCGTTGTACGTGGTCGGCGTGTTCACCTGCAGGATTTCGCTGCAGAGGTTCGACATGTTGATGCGGCCCTTGATGGGGTTGGCCTTATTCACCGTGTCTTCGAACATGATGTACGGGTAGCCCGACTCGAACTGAATCTCGGCCACCGTCTGGAAGAATTCACGCGCGTTGATCTTGGTCTTCTTGATGCGCGGGTCATCGACCATCTCGCGGTACTTCTCGGTGACGGAGATGTCACCGAACGGCACGCCGTAGACCTTCTCGACGTCGTAGGGCGAGAACAGGTACATGTCTTCGCCGTTCTTGGCGAGCTCGAACGTGATGTCGGGCACGACGACACCGAGCGAGAGCGTCTTGATCCGGATCTTCTCGTCCGCGTTCTCGCGCTTGGTGTCGAGGAAGCGCATGATGTCGGGGTGGTGCGCGTTCAGGTACACGGCCCCCGCGCCCAGACGGGCGCCGAGCTGGTTGGCGTAGCTGAAGCTGTCTTAGAGCACCTTAATGACGGGGATGATGCCGCTGGACTGATTCTCGATCTGCTTGATCGGCGCACCCGACTCGCGGATGTTCGACAGCAGCAACGCCACACCGCCGCCGCGCTTGGACAGCTGCAGCGACGAGTTGATGCCGCGGGAGATCGACTCCATGTTGTCTTCGATGCGCAGCAGGAAGCAGCTGACGAGCTCACCGCGCTGCGCCTTGCCTGCATTGAGGAACGTCGGAGTCGCCGGCTGGAAGCGGCCCGAGATGATCTCTTCCACCAGGTTGATCGCGACCTGCTCGTCGCCATCGGCAAGGCCGAGCGCGGTCATGACCACGCGGTCTTCGAAGCGCTCGAGGTAACGCTTGCCGTCGAAGGTCTTCAGGGTGTAGCTGGTGTAGTACTTGAACGCCCCCAGGAATGTCTCGAAGCGGAACTTCTTCGAGTAGGCGAGGTCGTTGAGCTTCTGGATGAACTCGAGCGAGTACTTCTCGATGAGCGCACCCTCGTAGTACTCCTTCTCGACGAGGTAGTCGAGACGCTCCTTGAGCGAGTGGAAGAACACGGTGTTCTGGTTCACGTGCTGCAGGAAGAACTCCTGCGCGGCGCGCTTGTCGGCGTCGAACTGGATCTTCCCGTTCGCGTCGTAGAGGTTCAGCATCGCATTGAGCGAGTGATAGTCGAGCCCCTCGAATGCGGGGTTGATTTTGAACGCCACCTGCTCGGTCATTGCCTGCTCATCAACTGCGGTGTCCACCATCGTTCCAATCCGTCGCTCACGCGATCAACATCGTCCTGCGTGCCGAATACTTCAAGCCGATACAAGTGCGGCACACGGCACTTGCGGCTGATGATCTCTCCGGCGAGACAGAACGACTCGCCGAAGTTGGTGTTGCCAGCGGAGATCACTCCGCGAATGTGACGTCGGTTGCGCTCATCGTTGAGAAACCGGATCACCTGTTTGGGTACTGCGCCTTTTTCCACATCGCGCCCCTGTCCCCCGCCGTAGGTGGGAGTCACGAGGACGAAGGGCTCATCGACGATGAGAGGTTCTTCTGTGCGATACAGCGGAATGCGCTGCGCGGGAAGACCGAGCTTCTCGATGAACCGAGCTGTGTTACCTGACGTACTGGAGAAGTAGACCAGGAGCGGCGCAGCGGTGGCGACGACGCTCATGACCGAACCTCCCTATGCCAGACGAGATGCCAGTTCGCTGATCTTGTCTGGGCGAAAGCCCGACCAGTGATCTTCATCGGTCACGACGACCGGTGCCTGCATGTAGCCGAGCGCCTTGACCTGCTCAAGAGCCGCGGCGTCTTCCGAGAGGTCGTGGATCTCGTACTCAATGCCCTGTGCATCCAGCGCACGGTAGGTCGCATTGCACTGCACGCACGAAGGCTTCGTGTAGACCGTGATCGACATTTCTCATTCCCCTCAAACTCGGTTTTCCCAGCAGACCCCCAGCCGGGACTTCAATACTACATATAGGGACAGACATTGAGGGTGACCACTAGGGATAGTAGTTACATCCGTGTGATTTTCCACCGCTCTCCACTGATACAACACAGGTTGTCCACCGTTTCATCCACAGCGGGACAGATATTTTTCTGACCCTCGAAGCGCATGATCTCGCGGTTCTCAGAGACCTCCCAGAAATCCATCCACAGGTGGCACGCTACGACGCGCCCCAGACATTAGTTTTTCTGTGGAGAACGTCCTTCGGCGTGTCGCGGCGTGTCGCGACACGCACGGTGTGACGAAACCGCATCGGCCCCGAGTAGCGTTGCCTCGTGGCCGGATATCGGGACCTTCTTCGCACCCCCGGGGTGGGACGAATGATCACCTCGCAGCTTGCCGCGCGCTTCCCCTCCGGCATGACCGCGCTCGCGATTCTGCTGCATGTCGAGCAGCGCACCGCCTCCTACGGCGCCGCCGGGCTCGTTCTCGCGGCGACCTCGGTCGGGCAGGCCCTCGCGGGCCCCCTGACCAGCAGATGGATGGGCGCCTGGGGTATGCGGCGCGTACTCACCCTCACCCTGGGCGTATGCGTGCTGTCGGTGCTCGCTCTCGCCCTGCTTCCGCTCACCCTGCCCGGATACGTGTTCTTCGGGCTCCTGATCGGCCTGTCGACACCGCCCGTCCAGTCGGCTGTACGCACGATCTACCCGAAGCTCGTCAACGCGGCACAGCTCACACCGCTGTTCTCGCTGGATGCTTCCCTGCAGGAGATCATCTGGATCTTCGCCCCGGTCGTGATCACGGTCGTCTCCACTCAGGTCGGAACCGTCGAGGGGCTGGTGCTGATCGCCGTCATCCTCGTCGTGGCCGGCGGATGGTTCGTGCTCTCACCCGAGCTCGGCCGCGTGCGCATCCCCCGCAGCCGCCGTGCTTTCGGTCTGGTGGTTCTCAAACCTCCGGTTCTGCTGGCGACCGTCATCGGCTTCCTCCTCATCGGAGGAGTCTCCGCCGTCGAGGTCGGCGTCGTGGCGACCTTCGGTCATGATGGCATCGAGGCGGGACTCGTGCTGGGAGTGTTCGCTGTCGGCAGCCTCGTCGGTGGTCTGTCCCTGGGACACATCCCGATCGGGCCGTGGGCCATGGCACGCCGCCTCGTGATCGTGACGCTCGGCCTCACCCTCGCCGTGTTCTCGTTGAACATCTTCTGGCTCGGCGGAACGCTGCTGCTCGCGGGCGTCGGCATCGCCCCCGTGCTGGCTGTGCTCTTCGCCATCACGACGGCGAGCGTGAAGTTCAGCGAGACGGCCGAGGCGTTCGGCTGGGCCGGGACGGGCCAACTCATCGGGGCGGCCGCAGGGTCGGCCGTCGCCGGGTTCCTCGTCGACGGCGCCGGACCCCAAGGCGCGTTTCTCGCCGGCGTGCTGTTCACCCTCGTCGGACTCATCGTCGCGATCGTGTTCGTACGATCGTTCCCCGACCTCCGCGAGCGAGATGCAAGCCCCTATCCCGACACCGAGCCCGTCACGATCCCGCGCTGATCAGCCTGGGCCGGGCGCGAGAAGGCTCGTAGGCTGAGTGCATGCCCGCACCTCTCACCCTCCCTCGCCTGTGCTGGGGATCGCCGAATGCCTCTCGCCATGCGCTGCTCGTGCACGGGCTCGGATCGTCGGCCGCTCTCATGTGGCAGACCGGCGTGGCCCTCGCAGACGCCGGCTGGCACGCGATCGCGGTCGACCTCCGCGGACACGGTGCCGCCCCGCGCGCACTCGACTACAGCGTGGCCGCCTACGCCGCGGACCTCGCCGCCACCAGGCGCGACGGCGACGCGCCGTGGGATGCGGTCGTCGCGCATTCACTCGGCGGCGCGGCCAGCGTCGTGGCCGCGGCATCCGATCAGTCCTGGACGCAGAAGCTCATCCTCATCGACCCGGCCGTCCTCGTCACCGGCCGAGACGAGGCGATCGTGCGCCGTAGTCAGGAGCGCGCGTTCGCCGACAATCGCTATGAGACTGTGCGCGAACAGCATCCGCACTGGCATCCGCAGGAGATCGAGCTCAAGGTCGATGCGGTCACCCGCGCCAGCGCATGGGCGGTGGAGCAGACCAGCGCGCAGAACGATCCGTGGGATGTGCGAGCGGATGCCGCGCGCCTGCGGGTTCGCACGCACATCATCGGCGGCGACCCTGACGTGTACAGCCTGTTCACCGGCGATGTCGCGGATGCCGTGCTGACCACGAACCAGAATGTCACGATGTCGGTCGTCTCCGGCGCTGGCCATTCCCCGCACCGCGACAAGCCCGACGAGACCATGAGACAACTGCTGGAGGCACTGTGATGATCTTCGACCCCGCTGTGTATCTGCCAGACGATCTTCTCGAGCGCATTCGCGAGCGAGCGCCGATCCATGACCGAGAGAACACCTTCCCCGAACAGGATCTCGACGAGCTTCGCGACAGCGGATACCTCCGCATCCTCGTGCCTGAGGAACGCGGTGGAGCGGGACTCGGCCTCGAGCAGGCCGCCCTCCTGCAGCAGCGCCTGGCCGGGGCATCGCCCGCCACGGCGCTGGCGATCAACATGCACCTGGTCTGGACCGGCGTGGCGAAGGTCTTCAGCGACCGCGGCGTCACCGGGATGGAGTTCGTGCAGGATGGCGCCGCCGCCGGCGACGTCTTCGCCTTCGGAGTCAGCGAGGGCGGCAATGACCTCGTCCTCTTCGTCAGCGACACTCAAGCCGCTCCCCAGGCGGACGGCGGATATGCGTTCACCGGCACCAAGATCTTCACCTCACTCGCGCCGGTGTGGACGAAACTCGGTCTGCACGGCCTCGACACGACGAGTGCGGATGCCCCGAAGCTCGTGTTCGCGTTCATTGATCGAACGGATGCCGTCACCACACGCGACGACTGGGACACACTGGGCATGCGCGGCACGCAGAGCCGCACGACAGTGCTCGACGGCGCCGCGGCCCGCGCGGAGCATGTGGTGAGCCGCATCGATCCGGGGCCGAGCCCCGAACCCATCATCTTCGGAATCTTCAGCGTGTTCGAGCTGCTACTCGCCTCGGTGTACACCGGCATCGCCCGACGCGCCCTCGATCTCGCTGTCGAGACCGTGCGCAAGCGCACGTCGAAGAAGACCGGTCTCGCCTACAGCCAAGACCCCGACATCCGCTGGCGCATCGCCGATATGAGCCTGGCGTACGACGCGGTGCCGCCGCAGATCACCGCGCTCGCCCGCGACGTCGATGCGCGACACGATCACGGCGCCCGCTGGTTCACCCTGCTGTCAGGCACGAAGCATCGAGCGGTCACGATGGCGAAGCACGTCGTCGACCAGGCCATGCTGACCGCCGGCGGCGGTTCGTACTTCTCATCCAACGAGCTCTCGCGCCTCTACCGCGACGTGCTGGCCGGGATGTTTCACCCATCCGACCCCGAGTCCGCGCACTCGGCCGCCGCCAGCGCGCTGCTCGGCCCGATCGAATAACCTCACTTGCGGTCGAAATCGAACGCCTTCAGCAGCTCGTCGACGGCCTGGTCGCGCTCGTCTCCGCCGTGCTCGAACATGTGCGTGACGTGCGTGCGGAGGTGATTCTCCAGCAGCAGCCGATTGAGTGACTCCAGCGACTTCTGGATCGCGCGGGACTGCGTGATGATGTCCATGCAGTACTCCTCGCTCTCGATCATCCGTGCGACGCCGCGCAGCTGCCCCTCCAGGATGCTGGTGCGGTGCAGGGCGCGCTTCTTGATGTCTTCGATCACGGTTTCGAGGTTACCCTCGACGGGCTCAGACACCGAGTGCGTGCGAGGATGTGCCTATGCCGCGCACTCCGATGGCCCTGCTCTCTCCTGCCGATCAAGAGCGACTGCGCGCCCTGCGCATGATGAAGGCGATAGCCATGGGCGCTCTGGTGTTCATGGCGATCGTGTTCGTCATCGCCTTCTGGTTGCAGGGGCGCTCCCCGTGGCTCGGGTATGTGCGAGCGGCGGCGGAGGGCGGCATGGTCGGTGCGCTCGCCGACTGGTTCGCGGTGACGGCGCTGTTTCGGCGTCCGCTCGGATTGCCGATTCCGCACACGGCGATCATCCCGAACCGCAAAGACGAGATCGGCCGCACACTCGGCGAGTTCGTCGAGACGAACTTCCTCGAAGCCTCTGTGGTGCGCACGAAGCTCGACAGCACGGCGATCGCCCGGCGCGCGGGCGCGTGGCTGCGCGAGAGGCCGCACGCTGAGCGAGTCACTGCCGAAGGTTCGGCGATCGCGGTCGGTGTCCTGAACGCGCTGAGCGATGACGATGTACGAGACCTCATCGCCGACCTCGCCCGCGAGCATCTCGTCGAACCGGAGTGGGGGCCGCCTGCTGGCGCCTGGCTGGAGAAGATCGTGGCATCCGATGCGCATCGAAGCGCCGTCGACCTCGCCGCCGACAGCATCTCGACGTGGCTGGTCGCGAACGCTGATGCGTTCTCAGGGCTCGTCTCGCGGCGGCTGCCCGGCTGGGTGCCGAAGCTCGCGCACCGATTCGTCGATGACACGGTCTACCACGAGGCGATCAAGTTCGTCGATGCCGTGCGCGCTGACGGGCAGCATCCGGCCCGCATCGCGATCGACGGTTACCTAGCCCGCCTCGCTGACAACCTGCAGCATGACACGGTCACCCGCGGCAAGCTCGAGAACGCCAAGGCGTCGCTGTTCGACAGCCCCCGCGTCGGCTCGCTGGCGGCCGAGGCCTGGAACACCGCGAAGAACGGTCTCATCGAGGCGCTGCAGGATCCGACCAGCAGCCTGCGCGGGCGCGCCCTGCAGGCTGTTGAAGAGGTCGGCGAGCGCCTCGTGACGGATGCCGCGCTGCAGCGCCGCGTCGACACCTGGGTGTCGGAGGCCGCGGTCTTCCTGGTCGATCGCTACCGGCATGACATCGCATCGATCATCACCGAAACCGTCGAACGCTGGGATCCGGCCGAGACGACGGAGAAGATCGAACTCATGGTCGGCCGCGACCTGCAGTACATCCGTCTGAACGGAACGATCGTCGGCGCCCTGGCGGGCCTGGCGATCTTCGCCATCGCCCACGCTGTGATCCCTGGAGTGTGAGCGGCCGACCGCCCTGGCGCCGAGTGCCCGCGTCAGACCCGGGCTGAGAGGCCGGCGAGCATCTCCAGCACGCACAGGGCGGCCAGGCGCACGGTTCGCCCGTCGGCCGAGTCGGCTGCGGCATCTACCTCGGCGATGTCGGTGCTGACGATGCGCGCATCCGAGACGAGGGCGCGCACCAGCGCGCGCAGCTCGTGGGCGGCGAGGCCGCCGGGAACGCTCGCCGGACATCCCGGAGCCGCGGCTCGATCGGCCGCGTCGACGTCGACATCGAGATGCACGCGTGCCGCGACATCCGCACCGGCGACCTGGTGAGCCTCCTGCGCAACGTCGGCGACACCGCGACGCCGCAGTTCGTCGAGGGTGATGACGCGGATGCCCCAGTCCGCCGCCCGCCGAGCGTACGCGGCGGAGTTCGCGAAGTCAGCGATCCCGACCTGCACGATCCGCGTCGGGTCGATGCGCTCGTGTGCGGGAGCATCCTCGACCAGACGCCGCACCGGTGAGCCGTTCGAGACGCCATCGCGCAGATCGAAGTGGGCATCGATCGTGATGAGGCCGTTTGCCCCCGCGCCGCGTGCGACGGGATAGGTGAGCGCGTTGTCTCCGCCCAGAGCGATCACGAGGTCGGCGGCCGCGGCGACCTCTGCGACGCGGGCGACGGTGGCGGCGATCCCGGCGTCGCCGTCGGGCTCGGCGATGTCTCCCGCGTCCGTAACGCGCAGCATGGCATTGAGATCGACCGGCGCCGGCCCCATCAGCGTCGCGCTGTAGCGCGGCAGCATGTCGCGGATCGCCTGCGGCGTCGTGTGCGCTCGGGTCGGCGAGAGGGATGTGCGCCACGTGGGGACGCCGAGCAGCACAGCATCCGAACGCTCGGCGGCGTCGAAGGTCGGCCAGCCACCGGCCCGCGGCCACAGCTCGTCGAACGGGAGCGTCATGCTCGACCTCCTTCGCTCGCGGAGGCGCCGTGCAGCACGGCGCCGTCCTTCCACACGGTGTGCACGAGCGGCACGCCGGGCCGATACGACAGATGCACGTGGCTCGGGGCGTCCAGCAGCACGAGGTCGGCGCGGGCCCCCGGCGCGATGATGCCGATGCCGTCACGGCGCAGCGCCGCAGCTCCCCCGGCTGTCGCCGCCCACAGCGCCTCGGCCGGAGTCATCCCCATGTCGCGCACGGCGACGGCGATGCAGAACGGCATGGACGAGGTGAAGCTCGAGCCGGGATTCGTGTCGCAGGCGATCGCGACAGTGATACCGGCGTCGATGAGTCGGCGGGCGTCGGGATACGGCTGCCGGGTCGAGAACTCGACACCGGGGAGCAGGGTGAGGACGGTATCGGATGCCGCGAGCGCCGCCACATCGTCATCGGTCAGGTACGTGCCGTGGTCGACGGATGCTGCGCCCAATTCGACCGCCAGCCGCACGCCGTCGCCCGGCCCGAGCTGACTCGCATGCACACGCGGCATGAGCCC
>NZ_JAJUFV010000121.1 GCF_029263575.1 Microbacterium sp.
CGATCACGGCCATCGGCGCGTTGTCGCCCTTGCGGAATCCGACCTTCGTGATGCGGGTGTATCCACCCTCGCGCTCAGCGACCTGCGGGGCGATCTCAGCGAACAGAGTGTGCACGACGCTCTTGTCCCCGATGACGCTCAGCACGCGGCGGCGTGCGTGCAGGTCTCCGCGCTTGGCGAAGGTGATCAGACGCTCAGCGAATGGACGCAGGCGCTTGGCCTTGGTCTCGGTCGTCTTGATCGACTTGTGGGTGAACAGCGCAGCGGCGAGGTTGGCAAGCAGCAGGCGCTCGTGGGCGGGGCCGCCTCCGAGGCGGGGTCCCTTGGTGGGCTTAGGCATGTTGGTCTAACTCCTGGTCAGAAATTTCGGGAAGGTCAGAAGGACTCGTCTTCGCCTGCGCTGTAGAAGTGGGCGCCGTCGAAACCGGGCACCGAATCCTTGAGCGACAGTCCGAGCGAGATGAGCTTGTCGCGCACCTCGTCGACCGACTTCTGGCCGAAGTTGCGGATGTTCATGAGCTGCGTCTCCGACAGTGCCACGAGCTCAGACACCGTGTTGATGCCCTCGCGCTTGAGGCAGTTGTAGGAGCGGACCGAGAGATCGAGGTCTTCGATCGGCATCGACAGTTCGCTGGAGAGCACGGGCTCGACCGGCGCCGGGCCGATCTCGATGCCCTCAGCCTCGACGTTGAGTTCACGTGCCAGGCCGAACAGCTCGGTCAGAGTCTTCGCCGCCGATGCGATGGCGTCGCGGGGAAGGATGTTGTTCTTCGTCTCGACGTCAAGGATGAGCTTGTCGAAGTCGGTGCGCTCACCCGCTCGAGTCGCCTCGACGCGGTAGCTGACCTTGAGCACCGGCGAGTAGATCGAGTCGACAGGAATCTGGCCGGCCTCGGCGTACTCGTTGCGGTTCTGGGTCGCCGACACGTAGCCGCGGCCTCGCTCGACCGTGAGCTCGAGCTCGAACTTCGCCGTGTCGTTGAGCGTCGCGATGACGAGCTCGGGGTTGTGCACCTCGACACCGGCCGGAGCCGAGATGTCAGCAGCGGTCACCTCGCCCGCGCCGGTCTTGCGCAGGTATGCGGTGATCGGCTCGTCGCGCTCGGACGAGACGACAAGCTGCTTGATGTTCAGGATGATCTCGGTGACATCTTCCTTGACACCGGGGATCGTGCTGAACTCGTGCAGCACGCCGTCGATGCGGATGCTGGTGACAGCAGCGCCGGGAATCGACGAGAGCAGGCTGCGACGCAGCGCGTTGCCGATGGTGTAGCCAAAACCGGGCTCGAGCGGCTCGATGATGAACCGACTCCGGTTCTCGGCGATTTTTTCCTCGGTAAGTGTGGGACGCTGTGCAATGAGCACTCTGTGTTCCTTTCGGTCACATGCCCGCTATATGACATGTGGTGGGTGAGGTGTGGAGTTTTGATTGAGCTGGGCGCGCGGCCCGGAACTTGACGCCCGCTCAGCCCGGTCAGGGAGACTGCCGAAGGGGCGTACGCTCGGTCCGGCCGTCGATGCTTCGACGAGCTCAGCAGTCGAGATGTCCGGACCGAGCGCTACAGCAGATCAGACGCGGCGACGCTTGGGCGGGCGGCAGCCGTTGTGCGCCTGCGGCGTGACGTCCTGGATCGAACCCACCTCGAGCCCGGCGGCCGTCAGCGAGCGGATGGCGGTCTCGCGGCCCGAGCCCGGCCCCTTCACGAAGACGTCGACCTTCTTGACGCCGTGGTCCTGTGCCTGGCGGGCAGCGGCCTCAGCAGCCATGCCTGCGGCGTACGGCGTCGACTTGCGCGAGCCCTTGAAGCCCACGCCACCGGACGATGCCCAGCTGATGACCGCGCCGGAGGGGTCGGTGATCGAAACGATGGTGTTGTTGAACGTCGACTTGATGTGGGCCTGGCCCAGCGCGATGTTCTTCTTCTCTTTGCGGCGCGGCTTGCGCGCGGCGGCCTTGGGTGCAGCCATGAAAGTGTTCTCCTAATCCCTGGCCGCGTTTAGCGGGCCTTCTTCTTGCCGGCGACGGTGCGCTTGGGGCCCTTGCGCGTGCGGGCGTTGGTTTTGGTCCGCTGACCACGCACGGGCAGGCCGCGACGGTGGCGGATGCCCTCGTAGGAGCCGATCTCGACCTTGCGGCGGATGTCTGCTGCGACCTCGCGGCGCAGGTCACCTTCCACCTGGTAGTTGCCTTCGATGTAGTCACGAAGGGCGATGAGCTGCTCGTCGCTGAGGTCTTTCACGCGGATCGACTCATCGATCTCGGTGGCCTTGAGGATCTCGACCGAGCGGGTACGGCCAACGCCGTAGATGTAGGTAAGGGCGATCACCACGCGCTTATCGCGCGGGATGTCAACGCCGGCAAGACGTGCCATGCGGTTCTCCTGGGAATGAGTAGAGGTATGGAGCAGAATATGGACCCGGGCCTCTGTCCCGAGGTGTCAGCTCTTCCGGCTGCTGAGCCGGTGAGGCGTCTTGATTCTGCCTGTAGATATTGAGTTGTGTGTCAGATCTGGTCGATCAACCCTGGCGCTGCTTGTGCCGGGCATTGCTCTTGCAGATCACCATGACGCGGCCGTGACGGCGGATCACCTTGCAGTGATCGCAGATGGGCTTGACGCTGGGGCTGACCTTCATAGTGTTTCCTTGTTCGCTGTCTTCGTACGCACGGGGTGCGCCGTTACTTCTCGACCGATTAGCGGTAGCGGTAAACGATGCGGCCACGTGTGAGGTCGTAGGGGCTGAGCTCTACTACCACGCGGTCTTCCGGGATGATGCGGATGTAGTTCTGCCGCATCTTGCCCGAGATCGTTGCGAGGACTTTATGTCCGTTGGTGAGCTCAACGCGGAACATCGCGTTGGGCAGCGCCTCGGAGATGACGCCCTCGATCTCAATGACACCGTCTTTCTTAGCCATAGCCTCGCTGACGCTTCTGCAGACCGGTCGATCTGCGGTGGATGGGATAATTGTGGGCCGCGCTGGTCGGACACGCCGAAACCAGGCGCAAGGCGCCAACGCTCCATCATATCCGTCCCTGCGGGATCGGGCAACTCGGCTGTCGGGATGGCCGCGGTGTATCAGCCGAGGATCTCGGCGAAGCGGGTGCTGATCTCCGAGTTGTCGATCCGCTCGCCGTCGATCTCCACCGTGGGTGTGCCCTGGATCTCGTGCTGGTCTGCCTGCGTTTCGGAGAAGCGCATGTACGTCCCGTCGGCGATGCAGTCGGCTGCGGCGGCGGCGCCGGCTTCTTCAGCCATGCTCGTAAGCTCGTCGACGCTGAGCCCAGCGGTGTTCTCCGCCGGCTGGTTAGCGAAGAGCGAGTTGAAGAAGGTCAGAGCAGCATCAGGGGCCTCTTCGGCCACGCAGTACATCGCCCCCGCAGACAGCGAGGAGTACTCCCCCGTGGTGGAGTAACGGTTGAGGATCGAGATCGGGTGGATGTTGAGCGTGATCTCGTCGTCGGCAGCCGCGGTCTGAAGCTGCTCGCCGTAGGTGTCTTCGAACTGGCCGCAGATAGGGCAGATGAAATCGACGAACACGTCGACCTCGGTCTCGCCCTCACCGAAGCTGATCGCGCCGGTCTCCTCGTTGACCAGGGCGCTGCTCTCGGGGGCGGTTCCCGGGCCCGAGGCCTGGTTGTTCAGGAACACCACGAAGGCGCCAAGTGCGACGAGCACGACGACGACGGCAGCGGAGATTCCTACGGCGAACCAGTTGGTGTTGCTCTTGGCAGCAGCAGCCATGACTTTCCGATCATTCAGTGGACGCGTACTTCTCTATCTTTCCTCAATACCCTATGTCCCCGCAGTGAGCCGCCGCCCGCGCGCCCGGCGAGAAACGTCTTGCCGCATGAGAAACGTCCCACCAGCACGTTTCTCATGCGGTTGAGCGTTTCTCGCGGAATCCATCCCGTCACCCGCCTTTCTTCCACGGTTTCGCGCGCGGGTTGTTCCGGAACGTGATCAACAGCGCATCATGCTTCGGCGCAACGCGCGGCACACCGATCTCGACGAGTTTTGCGGTGAGCGGCTTCACGCTCCAGATGTCGCGCATCTCCCATCGGGCGAACGGATGCCTGTGGCGTCTGAGTCGGTCTTCACGACGCTTTTCGTCCTTCAGTTTCGCCATAGGGTCGTCGTTGTTCATCAAGTCATACTTGCCCCAGCCGTCGGCTTCACCGATGGCGCGCACGGATTCGAAGTAAAAGTCCACCCTGTCACATTGCCCCTCGTAGATGAACTCCCGCTGCAGCACTGGCACTTCGAATCCGCTCCACGCGATGACCGCGCGGCTCAAGCTTTCGACCGGGGACTCCGAGAGCGGATCCGCATGTGCCCACACCAGCTGCATCCGCGCGCGTCCGCGCTGGTTCTGCTGATCGGCGGCGTGATCCTGCAACTGTCCGATGCTGAGTAATCCGCCCTGCGCCGGAGAGGTGACTGTGTCGACGATCGCGATGCCTCGTCCAGGCGACACAACGCGCACCAGGTCGCAGACAGTGTCGACCAGACTCGTGACGAGAACACCGTTCACCCTCTCGATCGTGCGAGGGTCCTTACTGGTGTGCACGCTGACATCACTGTGTCGCCACGACGATGTTCGATGCGGGTCGAAGACGTGGATGTCCTTGGTCTCACCGAACTGAGGAACACCGTGGATGACCGCCGCGGACTCGAGGCAGAGCACGGCATCCGGGTTCATCCGGATGAACGCGTGCACCCGTACCGCATACTTGTCGCGTGCGGATAGTTTGTCGTACGCGTCGCTGTTGACATAGATGCCCTTGCGCACGCGGGCCCAACCAGATCGCAGGTTGATTCCCAGGTGCCGCGCATCGTCCAAAGTGCACAGCGGAAGAGGAGAGACCGTGCTCGCACGGTCGGAGAGTGTCGACAGCATCCGCCCATCGTGTCTGAAACACAACCTGTACCGGGCGCCATTCACAGCATCCGAGCCGACTACGAAATGTGCAGTGCGAGCCGCCTGGTGGCGAGAAACAGTTTGCCGCATGAGAAACGTCCCGCGCGCACGTTTCTCATGCGAGAACACGTTTCTCGCGGGGGCGCAGCGGGCGCTACGCCAGCGGCACGGGCTCGATGCCGAACGGCGCGAGGCCGGCGGCGCCACCATCGGGGGCAGTCAGAACCCAGATGCCGTCGGCATGGCGGGCCACGCTGTGTTCCCAGTGCGAGCCGTCGCTGCCGTCGACCGTCGAGACGGTCCAGTCGTCGTCTTCGACATAGGTCTCTTCGCTGCCCGCGGTCACCATCGGCTCGATCGCGAGCACGAGGCCCGGTTTGACCTCAGCGCCAGGATCGGGCGTGCGGTAGTTGAAGACGCTGGGGGCTTCGTGCATCTTGCGCCCGATGCCGTGTCCGACGTACTCGCGAAGGATGCCCCACTCGCTACGCGACGCCGATGCTTCGACAGGCTCAGCGAGCGGGGGGTTGTCTTCGATGTGCCCTTGGATCGCGGCACCGATATCGCCGAGGTGACGAGCGGATGCCATCGCCGCGATACCCGCCCACATGGACCCCTCCGTCACACGGGAGAGCTCTTCACGCCGTTCGACGACCTCGGCGCGAGACGGGTCGGCAACCACCACCGTGATCGCGCTGTCGCCGTTCCACCCTTGGAACTGCGCGCCGCAGTCGACCGAGACGATGTCGCCAGCCTGCAGGACGCGCTCGCTGGGGATGCCGTGTACGACCTCTTCGTTCACCGACACGCAGATGGTATGCGAGTACCCGCGCACGAGCTGAAAGTTCGACTCGGCGCCACGGCCACGAATCGTGCGGTTCGCCTCCGTATCCAGCTCAAGCGTCGTCACACCGGGTCTGATCAATGGCCGGACCGAATCGAGAGCGGCGGCGGTGATGAGCCCCGGTTCGATCATCGCCTGCATCTGGGCAGACGACTTGTAGATGGAACGACGAAACATCACGGTGTGGAACCTGATCAGCCCTGGACGGACAGCCCACGAGCAGCCAGCGCCACGAAGATGCGCTCGGTGATCTCATCCAGCGATCCGACACCATCGATCTTGTCGACGATGCCCCGAACGCCATACATGCCGAGGATCGGTGCCGTCTCGTTCTCGTAGATGTCGAGACGGTGCGCGATGGCCTCCGCCGTGTCGTCTGCGCGTCCCTGTTCTTCGGCACGCAGGCGCAGACGCTCGATGCTCTCGTCCCGCGGGACGTCGAGCAGGATCACCGCGTCAAGTGCCTCGCCGCGACCCGCGAGGAACTCGTCGAGGTGGCCGACCTGCACGGCGTTTCGCGGGTACCCGTCGAGCAGGAAGCCGCCCGCGGCATCGTCCTGCGAGAGGCGGTCGCGAACGATTTCGCTCGTCAGCTCGTCAGGCACCAGATCGCCGCGCGCGGTGATCTCGCTGACCTTGGCACCGAGTTCGGTGCCACCCTTGATGTTGGCGCGAAAGATGTCGCCCGTGGACACGACCGGAACGCCGAATGCCTCGGCGATACGCACGCCCTGCGTGCCCTTGCCGGAGCCCTGCGGACCGACGATGAGAAGTCGAGCGGATGCGGTCACCGGAGAAGCCCTTCGTAGTGACGCTGCTGAAGTTGCGCGTCGATCTGCTTGACGGTCTCAAGACCCACACCGACGATGATGAGGATCGACGCGCCGCCGAACGGGAAGTTCTGGTTGGCGTCAACCGTCGACAGCGCGATCAGCGGGATCAGAGCGACGAGACCGAGATACAGCGACCCGGGGAACGTGATGCGCGTGAGCACGAAGTCGAGGTACTCGGCTGTCGGGCGCCCCGCGCGGATGCCGGGAATGAATCCGCCGTACTTCTTCATGTTGTCGGCGACCTCGACCGGGTTGAACGTGATCGCGACGTAGAAGTAGGTGAATCCGATGATCAGGAAGAAATAGATCGCCATGTACAGCGGCTGATCGCCCGTTGTCAGGTTCTGCTGGACCCAGACGACCCAGGCTGCCGGCTCAGTGCCGTCCTGCGGTGTGTTGAACTGTGCGATGAGCATCGGGATGTACAGCAGCGATGAGGCGAAGATGATCGGGATGACACCCGCCATGTTCACCTTGATCGGGATGTAGGTGTTCGTGCCGCCGTAGGTGCGACGCCCCACCATGCGCTTGGCGTACTGCACGGGCACACGCCGCTGCGACTGCTCGACGAAGACGACGAGGCCGGTGACGACGATGCCGATCGCGAGCACGAGCAAGAAGATCTCGAAGCCGTTCGACTCCCAGATGGCCCACATGGCGGACGGGAACGTCGCGGCGATCGAGGTGAAGATCAGCAGCGACATGCCGTTGCCGATGCCGCGCTCAGTGACGAGCTCGGCGAACCACATGATCAGCCCCGTACCGGCCGTCATCGCCATGATGATGAGCAGCTGTGCCCACCAGACATCGTTGGTCAGCAGCTGCTGACAGGCGGCGATGTCGGTCGTACCGAAGAGCTGGCCGCTGCGAGCAACCGTCACCAGCGTCGTCGACTGCAGCAGCGCAAGGGCGATCGTCAGGTAGCGGGTGTACTGCGTGAGCTTGGTCTGCCCGGCCTGACCCTCTTTGTGGAGCGCTTCGAAGTGCGGGATGACCACGCGCAGCAGCTGCGTGATGATCGTCGCCGTGATGTACGGCATGACACCCAGCGCGAAGACCGACAGCTGCAGCAGCGCACCACCCGAGAACAGGTTGACGAGGCTCAGCAGCCCCTCGGTGCCGGCGTTGAGCCGGAGACACTCCTCGACGTTCGGAAAGTGCACGAAGGGTGCGGGAACGTGAGAGCCGAGACGGTAGATGGCGATGATCGCCAGTGTGAAACCGATCTTCCGACGCAGGTCGGGCGTGCGGAAGATCCGCGCGATAGCGCTAAACAAAGGCGTTCCTCCTGAAGGGGTTGCCGCACGATGTGAGACGGCTGAATGACCAGAGTAACCCAAAAGAGGGGCCGGAGAATCTCCGACCCCTCTTTGCAGCGGCTACTTGACGGATCCGCCCGCCGCCACGATCTTCTGCTCAGCAGAGCCGGAGACCTTGTCGACAGAGACCGTCAGCTTCACGGCGATGTCGCCGTTGCCAAGAACCTTGACCTTCTCGTTCTTGCGAACGGCGCCCTTCGAGACGAGGTCACCCACGGTGACGTCACCGCCCTTGGGGTACAGTTCGGCGAGCTTGTCCAGGTTCACGACCTGATACTCGACGCGGAACGGGTTCTTGAAGCCGCGGAGCTTCGGGGTGCGCATGTGCAGAGGCATCTGCCCACCCTCGAAACCGACGCGCACGGTGTTGCGTGCCCGGGTCCCCTTGGTACCACGGCCCGCGGTCTTGCCCTTCGAGCCCTCGCCGCGACCCTTACGGGTCTTCGCGGTGTTGGCGCCGGGAACCGGACGCAGGTGGTGCACCTTGAGCACCGACGGGCGCGCCTCGGAAGTCTCTTCCTTCGGCGCAGCCTTCTTCGCGGTCGGCTTCTTGGCAGCGGGCTTCTTCGCAGCGGAATCAGCCTTTGCCGAGTCAGCCTTGGCGTCGGATGCCACGGCCTTTGCCGGAGCCTTCTTCGCCGGAGCCTTCTTCTCTGCGGCAGCCTTGGGGGCAGCAGCCTTCTTCGCCGGGGCTTTCTTCGTGGCCTCGGCCTCGACGGCGTCGTTCTTCTCAGCCATTAGTTGATCTCCTCAACTTTGACGAGGTGTGCGACGGTCTTGACGTAGCCGCGCGTCTGCGCGTCGTCGGGGCGGACGGTGCTGTCGCCGATCCGCTTCAGACCGAGGCTGCGCAGCGTGTCACGCTGGTTCTGCTTCTCGCTCACCTTGGACTTGATCTGGGTCACCTTGAGACGCTGAGCCATCAGGCACCTACCTTCGCTGCGGCCGCAGCTGCGGCCTTCGCCTCGTTACGGAGGATGATCGCGGGGGCGACGGCGTCGTAGTCGAGGCCACGACGCGCAGCAACCGCACGGGGCTCTTCGAGACTCTTGAG
>NZ_JAJUFV010000122.1 GCF_029263575.1 Microbacterium sp.
CCCGGCGTCGTTCATCGCGAGCGACTCGATAGCGGTGTTGCCGACCGGAACGACCAGGGCGGATTCCGGAATCGTGATCCCCTCGGGAATCGTGATCGCGACAACCGCTCCGTCGTCCATGCTGCCGTAGCCGAGCTCGAAGGCGTAGCTGCCACCTTCGGTCAGTACGGGTGTGCCGTTGGCGTCGGTATCGGACACGACCGGAAACACCGTCACGGAGCCGCCGGCCGCAGCTGCCGGAGCCGCGAAGGCCCCTAGTGAAAGCACGGCGACCAGAATCCCAGCCAGCCAGTGTATGAAAATGCGCGCGCGCGAACGCCTCGCGATGTGCTCAGACATCGTTTCTCCCCAGAAAAAGGGGACGCGTGTTAGTACACGCGTCCCTGCGTCGGCGGCGCGATTGCGCCGCCCGAGCGACAGTGCCGAGATTCGGGTCTCACAACTGTCATCGGAAACTTGTTCCCATAGATGAGACGGTCGAGGACCCGAATCATTACGCGAGTTTCTGAAGCTCTTCCTTCTGAGCCACGATCGCGGCTCAGCTCACCCGATTTCGCGCATGCGCTTGGCCCGGCGAGCGGCGATGACCATCGCGGTCGACAGGACCACGCTGATGGCGACGGTCACGACGGATGCCTCAACGCCGAACGCCCCGCCGGTGAGCCACGCATCGCCGTGCACCGTGGTCTCGAACAAACCGGGCTCGCGGTGGCCCGAGACAGGGATGCCGAAGAGATTCTGGATGCAGTTCCAAGCGAAGTGCAGCCCGAAGACGAACCACAGGTTGCGACGCCACACGAAGGCTGCGCCGATGAGCACACCCGCCTCGACCGTGATGGCGAATCCGCTCCACAGCGAGGCGCCGGGGTTCAGCATGTGCGCGCCGCCGAACAGCAGCGCCGTGATGGCGACAGCGCCCCACGCGCCGATGTACTTCTCAATAGCCTGCAGTGCGAGGCCGCGGAACACGAGTTCTTCGACCACCGCGACGCCCAGGTGCACGGCGATCGCCAGCGACACCGTCGACATCGCATCGACCGGATGCCACACCACGGTGTAACCGCCCATCGCGACGACCGTGAGCACGGACGAGATGATGAACAGCGCCCCGATCGCACCTCCCATCAGGAACTCCCGCACGATGGGACGTCGGAGCTCGCCGATACGACGACCCGCCACGAAGCGCATGGTCATGATGTACAGCCCGATGGCTCCCGCCGTGCCGATGAGCGCGGCGGCGACCTGGAACGGAGCAGCCAGCTCCTAGGCGATCCCGGTGACCAGTCCGTTGAAGAGCGCGATGGCGGCGACGCCGATCACCAGCCACATGAGTGGGAACGCGAGTACCCGTCGGATAGGGCCGGGCTTGTCGGCAAGCTGTGTGGTGGACGAGGTCATCTCTGGATCTCCGCTTCTGGCCGTCTTTCGGCCACACTTCGAGATTAGAAATGCGCGTCACGCGTGAAATCCCCCAAAGGTGAACAATTCTCGCCGGTTCAACGCCCGGCGATTCCTGCGCGATGTGCGAAGACGACTGCCTGCACTCGATCGCGCAGCCCCAGCTTCAACAGCACTCGCGACACATACGTTTTCGCCGTCTCGCTGCCGACGGTCATCGACTCGGCGATCTCGGCGTTCGACAGTCCCTCGGCCAGGAGCGTCAGCGCCTCGTACTCGCGGGCGGTGAGTGCGCTGAGCATTCCGTCATCGGTGAATGCGGGACGGATGCGGTCGCCGAAGGCACCGATCAGCGCCCGCGTTGCCGCGGGGTCGATGAGCGCGTCGCCCTTCGCGACGGTGCGAAGTGCCTGAAGCAGCGCTTCGGGCTGGGCGTCTTTGAGGAGGAACCCGCTCGCCCCGGCGCGCAGCGCGTCGTAGACGTAGGAGTCGAGATTGAAGGTCGTGACGACCAGCACCTGCGGCGGCTGTTCACTCGCTCTGAGAATCTCGGCTGTCGCTGAGATTCCGTCGAGCCGAGGCATCCGCACATCCATCACGACCAGATCTGGGAACAGACGCGCTGACTGTTCGACGGCGTCGCGACCGTCGACGGCGATTCCGACGACCTCGAAGTCGGGCTGCGAGCCGATCACACGCGCGAACCCTTCGCGCACGAGTGCCTGATCATCGGCGACGATCACGCGCCGTGTCGGGACGCCGCTCATCGCCTCCACCTCGCGATCACCGTGTACTGCCCATCTTTCGCGTTCGCCGTGAACAACCCGCCCTGCTCGCTCACGCGCTCCTGCATCCCCGAACTGCCGCGACCACCATAGGGGAGCGGGTTGGCGGCGGCCGAGGCATCCGGAACAAGAGAATTGACGACGGTCAACTCGAAGGCGCGCTCGGTGACGCTGATCGTGAGCCGTACCTCCTGACCGCGTGCGTGCTTCATCGCGTTGGTGACCGTCTCACGGGCGACGCCGTGCATCACGGCGATGATCTCGTCGGGTATGTCATCGACTGAGCCGCTGATCTGCATCGAGATCGGATACCTGGTCTGCTGAAGCCGCCTGACCATGCGAACCGTCGCGTCTTCGTCGGCGCGCTCGCTTCGAGAGGATGATCCGGTATCGGGCTCGAGCGTGCCGAGCAGCGAGCGGAGTTCCGTGAGCGCGAGACGGCCGGTTGAGCTGACGGATGCCGCGATCGCATCCCGATCGCTGAGCCCCTGCGGGGTATCGTCAAGGTATCGAGCGGACTCGGCCTGCACGACCATCGCGGTCACATGGTGCGTGACGATGTCATGCAGTTCGCGCGCGAGAAGAGCCCGCGCCTGGCGATCGGCGGCCGCGGCGGCACGCTCGAAACGTGCGGCCTGCTCGACCCGCCAGCGTCGCGCCAGTTCACCGGCGACCCACGGCACCGCGAGCACAGCGGCGAAGGTGATCCAGTCGATCACCTCTTCCGGGGACCCCTGCGCGATGAGCACGGCGACCAGTACGAGGTAGCCGACACCGCATCCCACGATGGTCACGACCCGTCCACTACGCAGATGCGCGGCGCACGAATACAGCGCGATCAGCAGCCCCAGCCCAGCCAGGCCCGTGTCAGCGCCGATCGTTTGGGTCACACCGAACGCGACGCCGATCACCAGAAGCGCGAGCGCAGGCTGCGTGCGCCGCACCGCAAGCGGAAGGGTCTGCCCCGCCATCAGCACGACAGCTGCCCACGGCCCGACCTCGCGGTGCAGCTCGCCCAGCTGAACGCCCTTGATACCGAGGGGCAGCAGCGCCAGTGCCATCAGCGCCACAGCGCCAATGCTGTCACGTACCACGGGGTTGGCCGAACGCCACCGGTCGCGCATGCGCTGCCAAGCGGGAGGCATGGCAGTGGTTGCGTTGTTCATGAGCGCATCCGATCCGTCGTCTGACTCAGTCAACGGCATCCGAATGGGCCGGCACAACTTCGCCGCGCGAGGTGGACGGGCGGATCGGATACTTCGACCGGCTCAGTGACCGGGTGGGCCGCGCGGGACGCGGGCAACGGCCCACGGGCGCACTGCTATGGTGACCCCAAGCTCAGTGGAAGGGCGTAGGGGAATGCTTGAGGTGTCGGTTCTCGGCTCGGTGCGGGCCAGCACGGGGGGCCAGGAGCATCCGATCGGTGGCTCCAAGCAGCGCGGGCTCCTCGCCCGACTCGTGGTGTCTCGCGGCCGCTCCCTCTCGGCCGAGCGACTGATCGATGAGCTGTGGGATGACGTTCCCCCACGTGATCCGGCACACGCACTGCAGGCCCGGGTATCACGCCTGCGCTCGGCGGTGCCGATCGACATCGAGTGGCGAGACGGCGGCTACCGCATCGATCCCAACGATATTCAGACGGATGCTGCGCGCTTCGAACAGTTCGTCCAGCGGGGCAACGCGCTGCTGGCAGAAGGAGACCTGTCACAAGCCGCCACCCTCATCGGCGACGGACTCGACCTCTGGCGCGGAACGGCGTTCGCAGGCCTGCACGATGTCACCGCGCTGCGTGTCGAGTCGGTGCGCCTCGAGAATCTCTGGTCTGCCGCGATAGCAGATCGCATCGACCTCGATCTCGCCCTCGGACGCAGCGCTGCCGTTGTCTCCGAACTTCACGCGCTGCTCGAAGAGAACCCGCTGGCCGAGCGCCATTGGAGCCAGTTGATCGCGGCGCTGTACTGCGATGGGCGCATCCAGGAGGCACTCGACGCTTTTTCGCGCGCCCGCAGGATCTTCGCCGAGCAGCTGGGTGTCGAGCCGAGCAGTGAGCTCAGCAGGCTGCATCTGGGGGTGCTGCAGGATCAGCCGCCACAGTCGCTGCTGCGCCTTTCGAGCGCAACGCTCACTGAATCGCGCGCGGGCGAGATCGATGTCGAGATCGCCGATACCCCGATTCACTGCATCACCTCGAACCAACCCGACATTCTCGCGGCGATGGTTCGGGACGGACGGACGTCTGTGTTGACCGGCCCGGACGGCATCGGCAAGACGCACCTGCTGCGCGCTATCCGCACTCAGTTCGAGGCCCAACGCTGCACGGCCTCGCTGCTGATCGCGACCCCGCTGAGCTACGCCGTCCCGCTGGGCATCTTCGCCGGCGTCGTCCCCGAGAAGTGGATGACCCCCGCTGCACTCGTTGAGCATTTCACGCGCAATCGTTCGACCACGGTGCTCCTGGTCGACAACGTCGAACAGCTCGACGATGCCTCCCTCTTCGTCATCAGCCAACTCATTCGCAACTCGCGCGTGCCGATGGTGCTCACGGCAACCGATCTGGACGGCGTCCCCGACGACATCCGTGCCCTGTACGACAGCGGCGACATCGGTGAGATCACCGTCGCACCGCTGACCTCTGCCGACGCCGATGAGCTCGTCCTCCACACCATCGGCGGCTCGCTCACCCCGGCCTCCCGCCTCCGTATCTTCGCTCTGGCGCAGGGCAACCCACTGCATCTGCGCGAGATCCTCACCGCGTCGGTGAACGAGAACCGTCTCATTCGCACCGACCACGGCTGGGAGCTGCAGGGCGAGCCCGCCTCGACAAAGCGTCTTGCTCAGTTGGTCGGCGAGCGCTTCGAGGGCCTCGATGATGCCAGCATCGAGGCCGCAGCGAAGATCGCGATCGCCGGAGAGTATCCGGTCTCCGGCCTGGAGAGCATCGAACGGCGGATGCTGGCACGGGCAGGCGTCGTGACCTATTCCGCCCCGGGATGGCTGCGGCTCTCGCATCCGCTCGACGGCGAGTTCCTCCGCCGCCGCTGCAGCGATGCCCTCTGGCGAGAACTGTCCCTCGAGGTGCTTGAGGTGCTCCGCACAGGCGAAGCCGCGGCATTTTCCGCTGTGCGCCGTCACGCGCACATCCTCATGCTCGATCTCGGCGAGCCCGTCGAGGTCGAGCCCACGCTGGAGCTCGCGCAGTACGCGCTCGGCGCGTTCGACGAGCGCCTCGCTCGGCGGGCGGCGGCAGCGGTGATCGACGTCGAGCCCGACAACACCGCCGCGCACCGAATCGCCGGCATCGCAGCATCCATGCTCGGCGATTTTGAGGCCTCAGCCGCACATTTCGAGGCCGCCGCACGCTCGGCGACGACACCAGAAGAACAGACGGCGACAGCTCTCGCGCACGCGCAGCACGTCGGACTGCGCCACCACGACGCCCCCGCGGCGCTCGACATCATCGAGCAGGCACTGGCCACGATGGATGATCCGCGAGAGATCGCCCATCTGCAGCGTGATGCGCTGCGGTGGTCGGTCATCGCCGGGCAGACCCGTGAGATCGCCGACGCCCCCGGAGACACCAGTAACGCCGTGGCGGTGCGCGGTCTGCTCACGGCGGCGAACGCCGCGGTCGTCACCGGTCCCCTCGAAGACGCCACGGTGACCCTGCAGCGTCTGCGTCAGGCGCCGGCCGAGATCATCGCGCTGGTGCCCGGCGGCGCAGCACTGATCGAGCTCATCTCGATCATGGCCCTGTCGAACACCGGCGACATCACGGCCTCCCGCCGCCGCTTCGAACAAGCCATCGCCGATGCCGAGGCGAACGCGCCCGAATCCATCGGCAGCTGGGAGTACGGACTGGCACTGATCGACCTGCTCTGCGGCAACGTACACGATGCGTACGAGGGTGCAGCATCCGCGACCCTGCACCTTCAGTGGCGCGATACCTCAGGATTGTTCCCCGCAGCTCTCGCGCTCGCCGGCGGCACGGCCCTCGCCGCCGGTCACGCCGACGAGGCCGCTGCGCGCTTCGACGCAGTCCCTTCCGCCGCCGATACAGACCCGAAGGTCGTCATGCTGCGCGCATGGGCTGACGCATGGCGCGAGAACGCGGCCGGACACCCCGGCGCCGCTGCGCGACTGCTCGTCGATTCCGCGCGCTGGATGCTCGCAGCCCAGCACACCTTCTTCGCCGGACTGCTGGCGCACTGCGCCGTCAAGGCCGTCGGCGCCACACGGGTGAGCGGGCCGCCCGGCACGTCAGCGGTGGCGGACGATTCGGATGCGGCCGGTGACGATTCGGATGCTCTCGGTGACGTGCTCGGCGAGGCGATCGCGGTGCTGGAAGAGGCGTGGGAAATCGGCCACGGAGGGCTGTTGGGTTTCCTCGTGCGCCACGCGGTGGCAACCGCATCCGACGATCGCGTCACGCTCGACAAGATCGCTCGCGAAGCCGAGACCCTCGGGATGGCCTCGACCGCCGCAGACACCTGGGTGATGCTGGCACAGCCCGAGCATGCTGCGCGAGACGGCCTACCGACGGCGCTGTGGACTCGCGGCGAGGTGGCTACTCCGCCTCTGGCCTGATGATGGTGTACCCGACTGTCGAGTCCTCTCCGTCTGAGCCCGCCATGATCCCGACGTTGACGGCCAACGTCTCATCCTTCTTGTACATGCCGACGACCATCTCGGCCTGATCGGTCCACATCACCTGTTCCCAGTCGGAGAAATCTGATTTCACCTGCGCGGCGAGCTCCTTCACGCTGCGCGGATCACTCACGGTCACCATCATGCCTTCGGCCACCGTTACGCTCTGAACGACGTTCTCTGAGACCAGCGGAACCTCGGATGGGAAGTCGTCCGGCAACTCACCGAACTCGATTCCGGCCTCGCCACCGGTGATGCCCTCGATCACGTCTTCCGCCGCGTTCTTGGCAGACTCTTCCGTCGCATTCTCCACGATCGCATCGAGTGGATTGGCGAAGCATCCCGTCAGGCCCACCGCAATGACGAGCGCGAGCGCGCCCCCGGCGATACGGGTCGGTACGGATCTGCGTGTGATTGTCATCCCCAGCTCTTTCATCATCATGTCCCCCTCGGTATGGTCCATCCCAGCACCTCGCGCTCACAGATCACTCACACAGCTGCGGCCCGCCGTGCGTGCGCGTGAGCGATCTGTGAGCGCCCCCTGGTTGCATGGCCGGACACAGCTCGTTGCACCTGTCTCTCGTAAGGGGAAATCATGGATATCTACTCCGGCATGCTCGCCGCATACATGGCCGCACTCGTCGGCATGCTCGTCGTCGGCGTCCTCGTCTACGTCGTCACCGCCTTCTTCTTGTCGAAGGTGTTCGCGAAAGCAGGAGTGCAGGGCACCTGGAAGGCATGGGTGCCCGTGTACAACTTCATGGTGTTCTTCAAGCTCGGCGACCTGAGCCCCTGGCTGGTGCTTTACTGCTTCGGCGGAGCGATCCTGCTCAGCTGGATCGGCATCGGATTCATCTTCTCGCTCGCGCTGTTCGTCGGCGGCGGTGTGGCGGCATACCGCATCGGCATGAAGCTCGGCAAGGAGACCGCATTCGTCGCCTTCTGGCTGATTCCGCCGGTGTGGCTGGGCATCGTCGCCTTCGGCAAGGAGCAGTGGAACAATGCTGTGGCTCCCGCGCAGTGGGCCGGCAACGCGTTCCTCGGCGATCGCACCGTGTGGGACGGTGTGCCCGTTCAGGCATCGGCGGCACCCGAGGCACCTGCTGTCTGACGCTGCGCGTCGCGCGGCCCAGTAGACTTGGTCTGCCCCGCCACACCTCTCGTCACTTGGAGCGCGCGTGACCACCGCCCCCGCAGCATCCGCTCGTCAGCACGTCCCCGACTCCGTCTCGAACGCGGTCGCCACGCCCGAGAAAGAGCAGCCCTACGGCGCGCTCGGACTCAAGCCCGAAGAGTACGCGCGCATCCGCGAGATCCTCGGCCGCCGCCCCACCTCGGGCGAGCTGGCGATGTACTCGGTGATGTGGTCGGAGCACTGCTCGTACAAGTCGTCGAAGAACTATCTGCGCCGTTTCGGCGAGAAGGTCTCCGACGAGATGAAAGAGCGGCTCATGGTCGGCATGGGCCAGAACGCGGGCGTCGTCGACGTCGGCGAGGGCTGGGCCGTCACCTTCAAGGCCGAATCGCACAACCACCCGAGTTTCATCGAACCGTTCCAAGGTGCAGCTACCGGTGTCGGGGGCATCGTCCGCGACATCATCTCGATGGGCGCTCGCCCGGTCGCCGTGATGGACGCCTTGCGTTTCGGCGCGATCGATCACCCCGACACCGCCCGCGTCGTACACGGCGTCACGGCAGGCATCTCGTTCTACGGCAACTGCCTCGGGCTGCCGAACATCGGCGGCGAGACGGTGTTCGACGGGGTCTACCAGGCCAATCCGCTCGTCAACGCTCTCGCGGTCGGTGTGCTGCGCCACGAAGACCTGAAGCTCGCCAACGCGGAGGGTGTCGGCAACAAGGTCGTGCTGTTCGGCGCTCGCACCGGTGGCGACGGCATCGGCGGCGCCAGCATCCTCGCCTCTGACTCCTTCGACGATGGCGGCCCGACCAAGCGCCCCGCCGTGCAGGTCGGCGACCCCTTCGCCGAGAAGGTGCTCATCGAGTGCTGCCTCGAGCTGTACCAGGGCGAGCTCGTCGAGGCCATCCAAGACCTC
>NZ_JAJUFV010000123.1 GCF_029263575.1 Microbacterium sp.
CGACCGAGCACGAGTGGATCGTGCTCGATGCGTATCCGCACCCGGACGGCGACTGGGTGATCCGGCACGACTTCACCGCGACGCGCGCGACCGCGCCGGTCGCGGGTGGCTATCGCGAACATGCCTGCAGCGCGCCTCAGAACGGCGCAGAACGCGCGGAAGCGTCGCATGAAGGGAGTTACTAGGGATGGTGAGCGTCGTGCGCATACATGGCGAAAACGTGAGCGCAGAAACGGTCGTCGCGACGATCGAGGGGCGCGCGTATGCCGAGCCGGGAGAGGACGGCGACGTGCTGCTCACGGTGTCGGGCACGCGTGACGACGGCGAGCGCGTCGTGCTCGATACCGAGATGAGCCGGGAGAACGCGGCGCAGCTGCTCGCGCAGCTCGTGATCGCGTATGGCGTCGATGATGTCGCGCTCGATGCGCTGTGGGACATGGCGGATACCGAGCTGTTCGAAGCGATGAGGGAGCAGGGATGGTCCGGGTGATCAAGACAGACGAGTACGCGTTTCCGTTGCCGGAGGAGGCGACGGTCGATCAGCTCTTGCAGCACGTGCGCGGCGATGTCACGCGCAGCGTGCTGAGGGCGAAGCTGCAGGGCACGGGCGATGTGCGCTTGCCTATGGCGCTGGCCGATGTGCTGCTCGATGCGTGCGCGCAGTATCAGCGCGAGCGCACGGAGGGCGCGTCATGAACTTCGGTGAAGCGTTCGGTCGGCTCGATATGGATGAGTTTTGCAGCGTGCTGGACGCGGTGTGTCTGGAGATGCAAGAGCTGCTGGCGCGCAAGCGCGAGAGCTACGGCCCGACGAACCTGACCCGCTTCGGCGAGGAAGGGATGATCGTGCGCACCGGCGACAAGCTGGAGCGGCTGTGGCACATGCACAAGAGCGACCTGCAGACAACGAGCGTGGACGAGGACCGGCTGGACGCGTGGCGCGACATCGCCGGATACGCGCTGCTGCGGCTGGCGATCGATCGCGCCGACGTGCTGGCGCAGGTGTGCGATACGCCACCCGGTGCGCGCGTGGTGGGCGACGAGATACAGATACAGCGCACGCTGGACGAGCAGGCGCGCAGTCTGCAGGGCGTCCGCTACCCGGAGGGGGATCGCTAACGATGACCGCACAGCTTCCCGCCACGAGTCGCCTGACACGCCGCCGCCGCTGCGTGCTGTACCTGCGCGCGCAGGGGCAGGATTACGACACGATCGCGGCGCGGCTGGGCGTCTCCAAGAACGTCGTGCAAAAGGACCTCATGGCGATCAACAAGACGCTGATTCCCGGCGTGACGGACGGCGATCATCCGGCGAAGGGGTATCGCGTCGTCTACGTGCTCGGACTGCTCGATGCCGGGGTGCCGCCCGAGGAGATTGGCGCGCATCTCGACGCGCTCGAAGATCGTATCCGGTGGCTGCAATCACTCGATGCGGCAGGGATAGGGCCGGACGAGGACGACAACCCGCTGGCGATGGTGGCAGGATAGTAGCCAGCAGAGTAGCGGATACGCGCTCGGTGGATACTCAGAGGGAGCGGGAATGGCGAAACGATTAGACGCGGCGGGACGTGCCGCGCGCCGGGAGGAGATTGCACGACGCACTGCAGCGGGGCAGAGCCAGCGCGAGATCGCCGAAGCGCTGGGCGTGAGCCGACCGCTCGTGCAGAAGGAGCAGCGCGCGCTGCGCGAGCAGGGCGGTGCGCTCACGCGACACGAGCGCAATGCGGTGCCGGTGCGTGACGCGAGCACGCACACGCGCGCGACGATCGTGAAGGGCGGCGCATCGAGTCACGGGATCAGCGCGGCGATGCAGACGATCCTGCCGCCGCCTGATCACTACAGCACGTGGCGACGCATCGATCTCGATCGCGACACGTGGGCGAAGGCAGACGCGAACGAGCTGATTAGCCTGTTGATCAACGTCAGCCCCGATATGTCGCGCGCGGTGTGGGACTACCTGCGATTGCTGAACAGCGGTCACGAGATCATCGCGGTGAAGCCGGGAACGGAAGATGAGCCGGACGAGCGCGGCCAAGTCTACGTGGACAGCTTCAGGGCACGGCTGGAAGAGCAGCACGGCAGCCTGAAGGTGATCTCGGGGCGACTGTTCATGAACGCGCTCACGCGCGGCGCATTCTTCGCTGAGCTGGTGCTGGACGAGCGTGGGCGCGAGCCGGTGGACATCGCGACGCCGGACCCGGCGATCGTGCGGTTCAAACGCGTGGACGATCCAGATCGCGGGGCGATCTGGATGCCGGGACAGTGGCAGGACGGCCAGTTCGTGATCTTCGATAGCCCGACTGTCTCGTACATGCCGGTGGACCCGGAGGCGGATTCGCCCTACGGACGAGCGATCCTGTCTCCGGCGATCTTCCCGACCGTGTTCCTGCTCGGACTGCTGCACGATCTTCGCCGCGTGATCGCGCAGCAGGGCTACCCGCGAACCAACATCAGGGTGAACCTTGAACGCTTGCGCGAGACATACAAGGCGCTCGACATGAAGGACTTCGAGCGCAAGATCGCGCAGCTCATGGACGCGATCGCGACACAGTACGCGCAGCTCGAACCGGACGACGCATTCGTGGTCACGGATACCGTCGAGGTCGATCGCGCGGAGGGCGCGGTCGATACGAGCGTGATGGAAGGCGCGGCAGCGGTGATCGAAGCGACGGAGCGCATGGCGATGCGCGCGCTGAAATCGATGCCGCTGCTGATGGGGATCGGTGAAGGGCAGAGCGAAGCGAAGGCGAACCGCGAGTGGGAGCTGATCGGTGAGTACGTGGGGCACATGCAGCACTACGCGGAAACGCTGCTCTCGCGGCTGTTCACGCTCGCGCTACGCGCGCAGGGCGTGCCGTCTGACGTCAAGATGCGATTCGCCGGGGTTCGCAGCGCGTCCGAGCTTCGGGACGAGCAAACCATGCAGCTCAAACTCGACAACGCGAGCCGCGCGGAAGCGCTCGGGTACATGGGTCGTGACGAGGCGAGCCTGTACGCGGTCGGGCACGAGGCAATGGCAGAGCCGCACGAGATCATGCCGACACAGGAGGGCGGCGACGCGAGCGAGATCGAAGCGGAGCCGGGAGCGAACCGGCACGTTCGCGCAGCGAGTGACGACGTATGGAGCAATCCCGACGATGACCACGTGATCATCGACGACGTGCGCATGCGCGACGCGACCGAAACGTGGCGCGAGGTGTTCGAGGGCGAGGATGTCGAGGAGCTGCTGCTTGCCGATGTCGAGGACGAGCAGGAGGACAGCGATGAGTGAACCGCGCTGGGTGTGGGAGTCCGGCACGCGACGCTATCGCGATCGCGAGACAGGTCGCTTTATCAGCGAGCGTCGCGCGCTGGAGCTGCGGGATCGCTACGTCGAGAGCCGGGGCGCGCAGATGCGCGGATTCGTGGACGGCGTGCTGGACGGCATCGATCCGACTGACCGGCAAGCGTGGGGGCGCGCTGTCTCGCGCGTGAACCGGCTCGGTTGGCGACGCATCGAGAATACGATGATCACCGAGTACGTGTACGGGCGCGGCGGCATCAACGCGATGACGAGCGCGGATCGCGCGGTGCTGCAGAGCATGCTGACGGAGCAGCGGCGATACTGGCGCAACTTCATGACCGAGGCACGCTCGGGCGATCTCAGCGCGAAGCAGATCAGCGCACGCGCGCAGATGTATCACCACACGAGCACGGCGTTTCACGAGCGCGGTCGAGCGCGAGCGTGGGGCGTCGTGCTTCCCGCCGAGCCGGGAGATGGTGGCACGCCCTGCCTCTCGTATTGCAAGTGCCACTGGTCATTTCGCGCGATCGAGGGCGGGGTCGAATGCTACTGGACACCGACCGGCAATCCGTGCCCCGGCTGCGAGCAGAACAGCAATGCATGGTCGCCGTTCGTGTACATGTACGGCGACTAGCTGGGCGCTCGTACACCAGCCGTAGAGTCGCATACAAGAATGCTTAGAGTAAGCAAACTAGAAGGCTTGCGCTAAGCAAACAAGTAGGCTTGATAAGCCCCAACTAATACAGAGACTACACAGAGAGTACGCAGAGACTACAGCGTGTATGCGCATCGAGCGATGCGCGAGCACGTGCCACGTGAAGGAGCGAGTGCAGTGAGCGAGCACGGCAAGCCGGTCGAGCGGGAGATGACGATGCAGGAAGCGGAAGCGGCGATCAGGGAGGTGGCACGCAAGTACGAGGCAACGCTGAGCGCTGAGCAGCGCGCAGACGTGCGCAAGCGCGTTGGTCTGACTCATGACCCACGCGTGCAGGTTCCGGCGCAACAGCGGGGAGCTAAGCCGCTTTAGCGGCACTATCTGTGCCATAGGGGTAGCCAAGTGGGTGCATCGTGGTATATAGCACGCTACCCTAGAGACAGCACGCAACGACAGGGGGAGGCGTAAGGGCATGCAACGCGAACCGATCCGGCTGGGAACACGAGCGCGCATCACGCGTGCAGTCGGCATCGATACCGAGCACATGCTGGAACTGGCGCGCGCGACTGCGCCGGACCCGAGCGTGTTTGACGAATATGCGCCGATGTTCTGGCGCGTCATGGCGAGCAGCAACCGGCTCGACTTCTACCACACGCGCATGCGCGGCGGCACCGGCAAGACGCTGGACAACTTCGTTCAGGGACTCAAACGCGGCGTGTCCTATCAGGACTCGCACGACCCGACCAAGAACGGCTGGGGCCAGAGTCTCGATGGGCGGCTGCTCGTGACAGACGAGTACGACCCGGAGATCGGTGAGCACATCACCGAAGTGTGGGGCGACTTCTTCACGCTCTCGGGCATCAACCTCTCGGGGCAGAGCACCAGCGACTTCGGCGCGGCGATCCGTGCCGGTGTCTGGCGCGACGTGAGCGTTGGATTCTTCGCGACGGACATCGAATGCGGGTTGTGCGGTCGGCAAGTCTACGAGTTCTGGTCGGACGACGGTTGCCCTCACTTGCCGGGACTCGAATACGAGCTGCACACCGACAGCGGCTCGACCGTGCGCAAGGTCGCATGGGCGTGGATCAACGACGGCGAGCTAAGCGAGGTCAGTCAAGTCTATGACGGCGCGTCGCCCAGCGCGGCAGTCGTCAAGGCTGAGCAGATGAGTCTGGAGGGCATGTTGCCCGAATCGGAGCGCGCTCGCATCGAGCGCCGGTATCAGGTGCGCATCGCGCAGCCGAATCGCATCTACGCGCTGGGCGGGATGCCGCTGGACAAGGAGGACGAGGACATGCAGCGACAGCAGCGCACGCAGGACGAGCTGACTGATCAGCAGCTCACGAACGCGCCGCAGGACGATGACGACGAAACCCGCGCGAGCGAGCAGGACGATCAGCAGCACGAGGAGCTGCACGAGATCACCGAGGAAACCGTGATCGAGTTCAGCGACGAGCGCGCGACGACGGACGATGAGCTGGACGGCATGGCGCAGATCGAAGCGGAGATGCTGACCGGCGAGGAAGGGCAGCTCGATGTGCTGCACGAGGAGCGGCAGCGCTGGGCTGAGCACGGCATCCGCATCGGTACGAGTCCGGTGAAGGCAGTGCGCGCACTCGCGCAGGAAGTCGTGCGACTGCGACCGCTGGCCGACATGGGCGTGCGCTACCGCGAGGAGCTGATTGAGAACACGATCAGCGAGGGCGTTCGCGCGTATGGCGCGAGCTTCCCGAGCGAACAGTACCGGGGCATTCTTTCAAAGCTCGACATCGACGGGATTCGCACGATGCGCGACACGTTCGCGGGGAAGGCGGATCAGCTGTTTGCGGGTGGACGCGTGACGCGCGAGGAGGCAGAGCCGGAGGGCACGCCCGAGAGCGAACGCGCGACCACGGGTACGACCAAGCGCGGCAAGCGCGGTAGCACCAAGATCGATCCCACGCGCTTCAAGGCGTAAGGGGCAGCGGGAGATAGGCCGGACACGGCAGCAGGAGGAACATCGTCATGGCGAATCCGCGGCAGATTGTTGGGTTCAAGGAGCTGCACGTTCAGCGTGCGACGTTTATCACGGACAGCTCGATCACCTTCAAGCGTGACGAGCCATATGGCACCGACGCGCATCTCGCGCCGGTCAAGGTCACGGGCGAGGGCGAGGTCGGACTGTGCGCAGATGGTGACGTGCCGTTCGGCGCGCTCGAACGCGTCGAGGCTGACGGCATGGCGGTCGTCGCCTATCACGGTTTCGTCGAGTTCGCGGGTGAAGCTGAGTACGGCAGCGCGGTTGTCGCTGACGGCAGTGGTGGTGTGCGCGCGGTTGACACGGAGGCCGGTCGCGGCACCGCGATTCACGCACCGTCTGACGGCACGGTGATCGTGTTCATCTAGGCGTAGCCCGACAGCTACGAGTAGTGACAAGGGGGATACAAAACCATGACGCTGCAGATCAAGGGCACCCGCGCACAGGAGCTGAGCGAGCAGCTCGGATTCCGGTCGATGGAGGCCGCGTACAACGAGGGCGTGAACTTTTCGCGCTGGCTCGAAGAACAGGACCCGAGCGAGGGATACAACGACGGACTGGACGCGTTCGAGCGTCAGCTCGCGCTGCGCGGTATCACCACGCAGAGCGATCCCGAGCGCGGCTTCTACGCTGACGAGTTCCGCGCGTTCGAGGATCACGGCGAAGCCGGTCGCGTGCTGCAGATCGAGTATCTGGCGCGCCAGTACCGCAAGGTCGCGCACAACGCGCGCAGCGTGCTCAGCTCGGACACCTCGACCGTTGGTTCGATGATGCGTCCGTATGTCGATGCGGCTCAGGCGCGCATGGATCAGATCGCCCCGGCGATTCCGCTCAATGAGCTGATTGCCTTCCGCACCGCGATCGATTCGAACGTCTATCGCGCGCTGTACCTGCACGATGACGAGCAGGAATACCGGATGGTTCGCGTCGGTGAAACCGCCGAGATTCCGGGCGCGACGCTGACGCAGGGCGAGCGGCCGGTCGATCTGTACAAGTACGGTCGTCGGCTCGACATCAGCTATGAAGCGATGCGCCGCGTTCCGATCGATACCGTCGCGTTCTACGTCGCGCGCATGGCGGTTCAGGCTGAGGTCGATAAGGTCAGCACCGTGCTGAACGTGATCACCAACGGCGACGGCAATCCGAACACCGCTGCCGAAGTGATCAATCTCAGCGACCTCGACAGCGCGGCTGGTGGCAAGCTCACGCTGCAGGCGTGGCTCGCGTTCAAGCTGAAGTTCCGCAATCCGTATCAGCTCACGCACGAGCTGGTGCGCGAGGACATCGCGCTGCAGCAGCTTCTCCTTGACACCGGCAACGGCAACACCCGGCTCGCGGAGCTGAGCGGCACGTTCGGCGGCTTTGTCCCGATGAACGACCAGTTTGCTGGTAATGTCCGGTTCGGCGTGCTCGATGAAGCGCCGGAGGACAAGATCGTGGCGCTGGACAGCCGGTTCGCGATCGAGCAGATCACCGAGATCGGTGGCACGATCAACGAGAGCAAGCGCTGGATCGAAAAGCAGGTGGATACGCTCGTGTTCACCGAAGTCGAGGGCTATGCCGTCGTGGACGACAAGGCGGCGAAGGTGCTCGACCTCACCAAGTAGTTCACGCGCGAATCTCGCACAGCAAACCGAACGCGCCGTCCGTCCGTCGTGGCGGCGGCGCGTTTCTCGTTGAGAGGAGCATTCATGCAACCGACCGCAGCTGACCTCATGCGCGTGACGCGCGAGAAACTGAACATCATTGCCGAAGCTCGCGGCATCGATCCGACACCCTACGCGACGAAACGCGAGCTGGTGGACGTGCTGATCAACGGCGCAGACGCGTCAGATTCCGCCGCAGAGCGCGCGAACGTGTCGCATGCGAGTCATGAGTCGGATGCGGGGGAGCAGTGCGTTACAGGCGCTTCTGAGGCGTTGATCGACGTGACCGGAGCCGGAGCGCGCAATCGCGTCGCGCTGTGGGAGCGTCACGCGCAACACCCGAACGGTGAAATCTTCCTCGTGGGCGGTCAGCGCGCGCGTGTCTATCCGACGCGTGCCGTGCTCGATGCGATCCGCGACGGACGGCTGGAAAGGAACTAGGCATGGCAGATCGCGTCTTTCGTCCGGCTGGCGACCCACCGACCGACATGCTCGCGACCGACAACGGCGACGGCACGTACTCACTGAGCGTCAGCACGAGCAGCGGCGAGGGCGATCGTGTGGTCCGGCTTGCCGGTGATCCCCCGATCGACTTCCGCGCGGTCCACAACGGCGACGGCACGTATTCGCTGAGCGTGTCCGGCGTCGGCGGCGACGGTGACAGCTTCATTACGTCAGTCGGCAACACCGCAACGATCTCGCTGAGCGTCGATAGCGACGGCAAGCTCACCGCGAACGTGATCGCGAACTATGCCGCCGAGAGCCATACACACGCGCAGGGCGACATCACCGGGCTGAGCGCAGCGCTTGCCGGTAAAGCGGATGCAGAGCACACACACAGCGAAGGCGATATTACCGGGCTAAGCGAAACTCTTGCCGGAAAAGCGGATGCAGAGCACACGCACGCGCAGGGCGATATTACCGGGCTGAGCGCAGCGCTCGCCGGGAAAGCGGATACAGAGCATACGCACAGCGAAGGCGACATCACCGGGCTGAGCGCTCGGCTCTCGGCAATCGAGGCGCGGCTGGACGCGCTCGAAACACCGGAGGAGTAACGCATGGCGATCCCTTCGCTCATCCTCACACCACGCGAGAGCCGGAGCCGCTACGGGACGGTGACGCCGGAGCTGAGCAGCGGGGCCGAGCTGCGCGCGCGATTCTGCGGCTGGGAGGCTAACGATGCTGGATGACGAGCTGAGAAATGCAATCCGCGAGCTGCTGGGCG
>NZ_JAJUFV010000124.1 GCF_029263575.1 Microbacterium sp.
CGATCAAGTACCTCGTCACGGTCGCGGAGACCGCGGGGGAGGAATGGCTGCAGCCGCACCTGTTCCGCTTCGGAGCATCCAGCCTGCTCAACGACGTTCTCCTGCAGCGTCAGAAACTCACGACCGGTCACTACTCCGGCTCCGATTACGTCACGATCGACTGATGCTTCGACAGGCTCAGCAACCGAAAGGTCTCTAATGTCATTCCTGGAATATGCTCCGGCGCCTGAATCGAAGGCGATCCTGAACCTGCGCGACAGCTATGGCCTCTTCATCGACGGCGAGTTCGTCGACGGTGCGGGCAAGAGCTTCGCCACCATCTCACCGTCGGACGAGTCGCACATCGCCGAGATCGCGGGCGCAAACGACGACGACATCGACCGTGCCGTCGCCGCCGCGCGCAAGGCGTACGACAAGGTCTGGTCGAAGATGAGCGGCCGCGACCGCGGCAAATACCTGTTCCGCATCGCCCGTCTCGTGCAGGAGCGCTCGCGTGAGCTCGCCGTCGCAGAGAGCCTCGACAACGGCAAGCCGATCAAGGAGAGCCGCGACGTGGATGTTCCCCTCGTGGCCTCCTGGTTCTTCTACTACGCCGGATGGGCCGACAAGCTCGACTACGCCGGCCTGGGGGCTGACCCCCGGGCTCATGGTGTTGCCGGACAGATCATTCCGTGGAACTTCCCGCTGCTCATGCTCGCCTGGAAGATCGCGCCGGCCCTCGCGGCCGGGAACACGGTCGTGCTCAAGCCAGCTGAGACGACGCCGCTGACGGCGCTGTTGTTCGCCGAGATCGTTCAGCAGGCAGATCTGCCCGCCGGCGTCGTGAACATCGTCACCGGTGCCGGCTCCACCGGTGCGACCCTCGTGCGACACCCCGACGTCAACAAGGTCGCCTTCACCGGCTCCACCGGTGTCGGGCGCGACATCGCCAAGGCGATCGCGGGCACGGACAAGAAGGTCACGCTCGAGCTCGGCGGCAAGGCGGCGAACATCGTGTTCGATGACGCGCCGATCGACCAGGCCGTCGAGGGCATCGTGAACGGCATCTTCTTCAACCAGGGGCACGTCTGCTGCGCCGGCAGCCGACTCCTCGTGCAGGAGTCGATTCACGACGAGGTCATCGACCGGCTCAAGTCGCGCCTGTCGACGCTGCGCCTGGGCGACCCGCTGGATAAGAACACCGATATCGGCGCGATCAACTCCGCAGCTCAGCTGGCGCGTATCCGCGAGCTCAGCGACATCGGCGAGGCCGAGGGATCTGAGCGCTGGACGGCCGACTGCGCCATTCCAGACAAGGGCTTCTGGTTCGCGCCGACGATCTTCACGGGGGTCGAGGCATCCCATCGCATCGCCCGTGACGAGGTCTTCGGACCTGTGCTCTCGGTGCTGACGTTCCGCACGCCCGCCGAGGCGATCGCCAAGGCGAACAACACCCCATACGGTCTGTCGGCGGGAATCTGGACCGACAAGGGCTCGCGCATCCTCGCTGTCGCCGATCGGCTTCGCGCCGGCGTCATCTGGGCGAACACCTTCAATCGCTTCGACCCGGCCAGCCCGTTCGGCGGCTACAAAGAATCCGGATACGGCCGCGAGGGCGGCCGCCACGGTCTCACCGCATACCTCAAGGGAGCTTCAGCATGAGCAAGCGTCTGACAGTGCCAAAGACATACAAGCTCGCGATCGGCGGCAAGTTCCCGCGCAGCGAATCCGGACGCACCTATGAGGTCGTCTCGGCCAAAGGCGCGTTCCTCGCGAACGCGGCGAAGGGCTCTCGCAAGGACGCCCGGGATGCGGTCGTCGCCGCTCGTGCGGCAGTGAAAGGGTGGTCAGGCGCCACGGCGTACAACCGCGGGCAGGTGCTCTACCGTGTCGCGGAAGTGCTGGAGGGCCGCCGCGCGCAGTTCGTCGACGAGATCGTCGCCCAGGAGGGCGTCACGGCCGCTGTCGCCGGTGCCCAGGTCGATGCGGCCGTCGATCTGTTGGTCTGGTACGCCGGCTGGTGCGACAAATATGCCCAGGTGGCCGGCAACGCGAACCCTGTCGCGGGCCCGTACTTCAACATCTCCGTTCCCGAGCCCACCGGCGTCGTCGCGATCATCGCACCGCAGGATTCGGCGTTGCTCGGGCTTGTTTCGGTGATCGCTCCCGCGCTGGTCGCAGGCAATGCCGTCGTCGTGGTAGCCAGCGAGAGGTATCCGCTCTCGTCCATCAGCTTCGCTGAGGTGCTGGCCACGAGCGATGTGCCCGGGGGAGTTGTGAACATCCTGACCGGATCGCCGGCAGAGATCGCACCGTGGTTGGCCTCACACGCCGACGTCAACGCTCTCGATCTTGCTGGAGCAGGAGACCTTAACTGGGTCGACCTGCAGATCTCTGCTGCCGAGACGCTCAAGCGCGTGCTCACACCGGGCGAGGTCACAGCATCACCCGAGCGGATCGGCGCCTTCACAGAGACAAAGACGGTGTGGCACACGAAGAGTCTTATCTGAGGGGTGCCGTGCCAATGCGGCCGAGTGTCCGAGGGAGAGGTTAGGCTTTTCAGGAGGATCTCAGGTTCACTCAAGGAGGACGCGCATGGCCCGAATCGGTGAAAGTGCTGACCTGTTCAAATGCTCCTTCTGCGGAAAGAGTCAGAAACAGGTGCAGCAGCTGATCGCTGGCCCGGGTGTGTACATCTGCGATGAGTGCGTCGAGCTGTGCAACGAGATCATCGAAGAGCGCATGGCCGAGTCCTCGGCTGAGGGCGTCGCCGATTTCGAGCTGCCCAAGCCGCGTGAGATCTATTCGTTCCTGGAAGAGTACGTCGTCGGTCAAGAGCAGGCCAAGCGCTCTCTCGCGGTTGCCGTCTACAACCACTACAAGCGCGTGCGCGCGCACGGCACGCTGCAGCTGGCCGAGCAGAAGGCCGAAGAGGTCGAGATCGCCAAGAGCAACATCTTGATGATCGGCCCGACCGGCTGCGGCAAGACCTACCTGGCGCAGACCCTCGCGAAGCGTCTGAACGTGCCGTTCGCGGTTGCCGACGCCACGGCTCTCACCGAGGCCGGATACGTCGGCGAAGACGTCGAGAACATTCTGCTCAAGTTGATTCAGGCCGCTGATTACGACGTCAAGCGTGCCGAGCAGGGCATCATCTACATCGACGAGATCGACAAGATCGCCCGCAAGTCGGAGAACCCCTCGATCACCCGCGACGTCTCGGGGGAAGGCGTGCAGCAGGCACTGCTGAAGATCATCGAGGGCACGGTGGCCGCTGTGCCGCCGCAGGGCGGGCGCAAGCATCCCCACCAGGAGTTCCTGCAGATCGACACGTCGAACGTGCTGTTCATCGTGGCTGGCGCCTTCGCGGGGCTCGAAGACATCGTCTCTTCTCGTGTGGGCAAGCACGGTGTCGGCTTCGGCGCACCGCTGCACGACAAGACCAAAGACCTCGATCTGTTCAGCGAGGTGCTGCCTGAAGACCTGCACAAGTTCGGCCTGATCCCTGAGTTCATCGGGCGTCTCCCGGTCGTGGCATCCGTCTCGCCGCTCGATCAGGAAGCGCTGATCGACATCCTCACCGGCCCGCGCAACGCCCTGGTCAAGCAGTATCAGCGTATGTTCGAGCTCGATGACGTCGAACTCGATTTCGACGATGACGCGTTGCGCTCGATCGCCGACCTCGCTGTCGAGCGCAAGACCGGTGCGCGCGGGCTTCGAGCGATTCTCGAGGACGTGCTGGGTCCCATCATGTTCGAGATCCCGTCGACGGACGACGTCAAGAAGGTCGTCGTCACGAAGGCTGCGGTCGAAGAGGGCGCCGCGCCCACCGTCGTCATGGAGCGCAAGCGCAAGAGCGCGTGAGCGGCGAGGTCGCCCCCACTGCATGGGAAGTCACAGCCTCCGAGATCGTCGTTGCGGATCGGTGGATACGACTTCGCGCCGACACCTGCGTGGATGCTGCGGGGCGAACGATATCGCCGTACTACGTGCTGGAACCTGCTGAATGGATCTCGGTACTCGCATTGACACCAGAGGGCGAGGCGGTCGTCGTAGAGGAGTACCGGCACGGCGCGGGCATCGTCGCGCTCGGGACGATCGGCGGGGCGGTCGAGGCCAATGAGGCGCCGCTGGATGCCGCGACGCGCGAGCTGCGCGAAGAGACGGGGTTCGTCGCCGGTGAGCTCATCGATCTCGGATCGACCTGGGCGAACTTCGGTAATCACAGTAATCGCGTGCATCATTTCCTCGCGCGCGACTGCGTGCGCCTCTCTGAGCAGTCACTCGACGACGGTGAGTTGATCAGCGTGCGGGAGCTGCCGCTGCACGAGCTCGGTGAGCTTCTGCAGCAGAGCTATCACCAGCTGACCTGGTATAAAGCGCTCGCGCAGCTGTAACGCGCCCGTTCAAGCGCTGGGTGTGAGTGCGTGCAGTAACTTCGGAGAATTGCAGCAACTTCGGAGCGAAACGCTGCGAACGCTCCGAAGTACGTGCAATTCTCCGAGCGAAGCGCTCAGGACACATCGCCCAGCCCGCGGCGCTTCAGCAGCGGAGCGATCTCGGCGTCGCGGCCGCGGAAGTCGCGATACGCCTCCAACGGATCCTTCGATCCGCCGACACCGAGCAGCCGAGCCCGGAACCGGTCGCCGTTCTCGCGGGTGAGACCGCCGTTCTCGCGGAACCACTCCACGGTGTCGGCATCAAGCACTTCGCTCCAGATGTATGAGTAGTACCCGGCGCTGTAGCCGCCCGAGAAGACGTGCGCGAAGTAGGTCGACGAGTAGCGGGTCGGAATGGCCGGATTATCGAGCCCGATCTCGGCGAGAGCTGCGGCCTCGAAGGCCGAAGCATCCGGAATCTGTTCGCCGGCGCCAAGGCGATGCCAGGCCTGATCAAGCCATGCGGCGGCGAGATATTCACTCGTGTCGTGCCCCTGATTGAAGACTTCTGTGGCGCGCAGGCGCTCGACGATCGCAGCATCCAAGGGTTCGCCGGTCTCGAAGTGGCGCGCGTAGTTGTCGAGCACTTCGGGCCAGAGGATCCACATCTCGTTGACCTGGCTCGGGAACTCCACGAAGTCGCGGAAAACATTGGTACCGGCGAAATGCGGAAAATTGACCGTCGCGAAAAGTCCATGAAGCGCATGCCCGAACTCATGGAACAGCGTCGTGACCTCGTCCAGCGTCAAGAGCGTCGGCTGTCCATCAGCGGGCCTCGCCACGTTGAGATTGTTGACGACCACCGGTGCCGTGCCGCGCAGCGCCGACTGGCTGACGATCGGATTCATCCATGCGCCGCCGCGTTTGGTGTCGCGCGTGTACAGGTCGAGCACATACAGTCCCAGCGGAGAACCGCCCGGATTGAACGCTTCGAAGATGCGCGCATCCGGGTGGTAGGCGACGAGATCGTCGCGCTCGGCGAAGGTCACACCGTACAGCTGCGTCGCCGCGAAGAACACTCCATCGTGCAGCACGCGCTCGGCTTCGAACCACGGGCGCAACGCCGCGGTGTCGATGTCGTACTTCGCGGCGCGTACCTTCTCGGTATAGAAAGCCCAGTCATGCGCTTCGAGCGTGAAGGGCTCGGGCTCGCCCTGATCGATGATCGCCTGCAGCGCAGCCTGCTCTGCCTGAGCGTTGGATGCTGCGGCCGGGGCGAGGCGGTGCAAGAGGTCGGAGACGGCTTCGGCGCTACCTGCGGTTTCGTCAGCGGTGACGTACGCCGCGTGCGATGCGTAGCCGAGCAGCTTCGCGCGCTCGGCGCGGAGCGTGACGATCTCGCCGAGTACGCCGCGATTGTCGTGCGTATTGCCGCGTGAGGCGCGCGACAGCGAAGCCTCCATGATGCGGCGCCGGCTCTCCCGGTTGGTCAGCGATGCCAGATACGGATGTCCCGTGAACAGCGGTAGCGAGATGAGAAAGCCGTCATCGCCGCGCTCACGTGCGGCGCCCGCCGCCGCCGAGAGCTCACCGGCCGTCAGACCCTCAAGCTCATCGGCGGTGTCGAAGAGCACGGCGAGGTCATTGGTATCGGCCAGCAAATTCCGTTCGAACGTCGTGGTCAACGTCGACAACTTTCGGTTCAGCTCGGTCAGCTGTGCCTTCGCATCCTCGTCCAGCCCCGCACCGGCGTGCGTCATCTCGCGGTAGTGCCGCTCCACGAGGTACCGGCTCTCGCTATCGAGCGACAACTCGGCGAGCTGTTCTCGAAGCGTCTTCACCCGCCAATACAGCTGTGCGTCCAGACGCACGGCGTCGTCGTGTGCTGCCATGAGGGGCGCGAGTTCTTCATCAATCGCCTGGATCTCAGCCGTGGCATCCGCTGAGCTGACGGTGTAGAACGCGTGGGCGACTCGCTCAAGCATCGTGCCGGACTGCTCCAGCGGCACCATGGTGTTCTCGAACGTCGGCATCGAACGTACCCTCGTGATGGCCTGGATCTCGGCGAGGTGCTCTTCGAACGCGGCGTGGAACGCCGGAAGGTAGTGCTCGGACCTGATCGCCGCGTAGTCAGGAAGCTCGTAGGGGAGAGCGGATGGCATCAGGAGAGGATTCGCGGCATCGGTCATGCCTCGAGCCTACGGGTAGACCCTCGGTGGAGATTGAGGTCGCGACGCATACAAAGAAAAGTTTGCAAAAAAACACTTGCAAAGGTATCTTTGCATTATGACCGAGAGTAGAAAGCCTTCCGCAGCCGCCGAACGTCGGGTTCTGGATGCCGGGGCGTTGCGGGCCCTGTCGCATCCGCTGCGCGTGCGCATCTTCGACATACTCGCGCAGGAAGGCCCGCAGACAGCCAGCACACTCGCTGAGATTCTCGGGGAGTCATCCGGCGCCACGAGTTACCACCTGCGTTCGCTGGCCACTCACGAGCTCATCAGGGAAGCCAAGAGCAACAAGGGCGGACGTGAGCGGTGGTGGGAACGTCCCGAAGGGGGCATCGTCTACGACTCGCGGGCCGTGGAAGGATCACCGGCCGGTGAGGCGGCGCTGCAGGTAGCCGTCGCTGAGGTTCATCGTCGTCGGCATGACGAACTCATGGAGTTCTTCACCAGCAGGATCGATAAAGAGTCCGTCGAGTGGGCGGATGCCAGCACATCGATGACCAGCGGCATAAGCATGACCGCGGAACAGACTGTCGAGCTCACCAAGAAGATCGAGGCCATCATCGACGAGGCTTCCGAGAAGTATCGAGATCAGAAAGGTGAGGGCGTGCGCCGAGTGAGCGTGCGCGCCGACATCTTCCCGTTGCGAAGCCTCACGAACAGGACGGAGACCTCATCATGAGCGCAATGGCGATCACCCGCGCGCAGGCGTTTCCCCGTGGTGCCACCGCCGTCGAGCGCTGGTCGATTCGTCTCGCCGCGTCGGTGACGCGGTGGGCGACGCGGCGAGCTGAGCGTCGACAGGAGCGTCATGAAGCGATGCTCGCTGCGATTCAGGCCGAGAATACGCGCAAGGCGGACCCGCGGGCTATAGAGCATCTGCTCGCGCAGGTGGGGCTGAACGGGCGCTGAGGCATTTCGTCTCTGCGTTTCGGCTCGCGCCACTCGCTCGACGACCGGGACGTTCAGTCCTCGAACGGGCGGGCGATGACCTCGCCGTCAGAGGAGACGAGCACTTCCCAACCGGCATCGAGCTCGGCAATGGGCCTGCCTTCCAGCCACGTGAGGGTCCAGTGGCCCGTCAGTCCACGAGACTCGACTTCGGCGATCGCCGGGCGGAGCGCATCGGGAACGGATGCCGGAGCATCCGAACCTGCCGCCCACCGCGTGCCCAGCTGCATCAGTTCTCCTCGACCGGGGCCAGTTCGATGTCGGTGACAGCGAGTTCAGCACCCTCTACGAGCTCAAGCTGCGCGATGCGTCCGACGGCGCGCAGATCATCTGCCGCCGAGCGGATCGCTTCCAGACTCTCTGCAGGAGCGGCGACCACCGCGCGCGAGACAGCGATCTTCTGCGAGGCCTTCGCCTCGGTCTTCGCGCGGCGGATGCCGATCAGCGCAGCGGATGCCGCGGAGAGCACGGAGGCGTCGCCGCCGGCCAACTCGCCCGCGGTGGGCCAGGCCGCTGTGTGCACTGACCCCTCTTCGAACCAGCTCCACGCCTCTTCCGTCGCGAACGACACGACCGGGGCGAGCAGACGCAACAGCGTCGACAGCGCGATGCGCAGGGCGAGCGCCGCGGAGGGCTGCCCGACATCGGTCTGATCGTAGGCGCGTTCTTTGACGAGCTCCAGGTAGTCATCGCAGAAGGCCCAGAAGAACGACTCAGTGACCTCTAGCGCGCGAGCGTGATCGTACGCGTCGTACGCCTCTGTTGCCGAAGCGACGACCTCGTCGAGGGCTGCGAGCATCGAGGCGTCAAGCGCGTGTGTCACCTGGGCGCCGGAGGGCACGGGGAACGAAAGCACGAACTTCGCGGCGTTGAGGATCTTGATCGCCAGGCGGCGGCCGATCTTCATCTGCGTCGGGTTCTGCGGGTCGAACGCCGCGTCCACGCCCAGGCGGCTGGAGGCCGCCCAGTAGCGCACCGCATCCGATCCGTGCTTGTCGAGGATGTCGGCCGGGGTCACCACGTTGCCCTTGGACTTCGACATCTTCTTGCGGTCGGGATCGACGATGAAGCCGGAGATCGACGCGTGCTTCCAGGGCGAGCGCCCGTCTTCGAGCGTCGAGCGCAGCATGGTCGAGAACAGCCAGGTGCGGATGATGTCCTGGCCCTGCGGGCGCACGTCGAACGGGGCGACGAGGTTCCACAGCTCGTCATCGCGCTGCCAGCCGCCGGCCAGCTGCGGGGTGAGAGACGAGGTCGCCCAGGTGTCGAGAATGTCGGTCTCGGC
>NZ_JAJUFV010000125.1 GCF_029263575.1 Microbacterium sp.
GAACGCCAGAGCTGCAGCCTCCTCCACGTAGCCGAGGATGACCGCACCGATCGCGCTGATCGTCATCAGCAGCCCGATACCGAGCTTGCCCTTGAACAGTTTCCGGATCGCGCCGGGCGTGAACGTCGACGCGCCCCGGAGCAGACCGGCCCAGAACAACACCAGCGCCGGGATCTCGAGGCCGGACCATTCGAAGATCAGACCGGCCAGGAATGCGACACCGGAGAAGACCGGCACCATGATCCCGCGGTCCCTCCACCAGGGCCGCTCCACCTCTTCGGTCTCATCCTCCGCCGCAGTGGCAGGCTGGGCAGGCTCGTGCTCGCAGCCACACGCCGCACTCACGCGTCCGCCCCCGTCCCACAGCAGCCAGCCACCGTGCACGCAGAGTCCACGCACGGCGCGTGCTCATCGACCGCCAGCGTCACGTCCACGAGCGCGACGAGCGCAGCCGCAAGATGCGGGTCGGCGATCTCGTAACGGGTCTGGCGACCCTCCGGCTCGGCAACGACAATCCCGCAGTCACGCAGGCAGGTGAGATGGTTCGACACGTTCGAACGCGTCAGCTCCAGCTCACGAGAGAGCACAGCCGGGTAGCTCGGTCCACCGAGCAGAGACATTAGGATTCGGGAACGCGTGGGATCGGCCATGGCCCGGCCGAGCCGGTTCATGACATCGAGGCGTGAGGAAATAGTCAGCACACACTGAACTATACAGTGATTGATGACCTATTGGAACGGCTTCACCCCAGGCCACATCTCTGGGGACTGGGTGTAAGTACATCCGGCTCACACCCCACCGAATACGCCTACCGAAACCCGCTTACGGCGCACGTTTCTGGCATTCGATCTGGTGTGCCTTCACTCACCGCGCCGCAAACGATCGTTTTCGGTGTGCTCTAACCGTTGCTAATTTCCGCCAAAGCGTTGGGCGGTGCGTGTGCGTTGAGGTGTCGCACAACGCTACGGTTACGGGGCGTCTCATCGGATCAGGAGACAGCTGTCATTGTCCGAAGTCGTCGGCACAGCTGGCCCTAGCAATCCGGGCATTGTGCTGGGGACTGTGGACAACGCCCGATCTGTACTGGTGTGCACAAACCGACACTTTGCGGTCGAGTGCTAATCGGTGAGTGCTCTTGACCGGCGGTAGAAGGTTGCGCGGGACATTCCGAGGTCGCGGGCGACCTGTGCTGTTGGCTGGCCGCTTTGTACGAGGTGGAGGGCGTTGCGGATCTGGCTGTCCGTGACTCGCTGTCGGCGTCCGCCGAGATCCTTGCCGGCGATGCGTCGTTTGCTGATCGAGTCAACGATGCGCTCGCGCTTGATTTGGTGTTCCATCTGCGCGAGTGCTGCCATGACGGTGAACAGCATCGACCCCATCGGCGTGGACGTGTCGACGTCGCCGCCTCCCAGGTTCAGCACGCGCAATCCTGCGCCTCGAGCGTGGAGCTCGTCTGCGAAGGCGAGCATGTTCTGTGTCGATCGGCCCAACCGATCCAGTGTGGTGATGACGAGGGTGTCGCCGGTTTCGATTGCTTCGATCGCGCGATCGAATTGGGGGCGAGATGCGCGGGCACCGGAGACTCCGTGATCGGTGTACAGATCATCTCGGCGGACGCCCGCAGCCAGAAGGTCTGCTTCTTGGCGATCCGTTGACTGCTGACGGGTGGACACTCGTGCGTAGCCGATCAGCTTTGCCATTTCAGGGTTCTCCAGGTGTCTCGCAACTAAGGGTGTGTACTCGTATCTTGTCAATCACTTGTGAGACATAGTTGTGAGAATCGCCGAGCCTGGGAAACTCGCGAACCATGTCAGTGTCCGAAGTCCTCAACACTCAGGCAGATGAGACGTCTCGTATCCCTAGCGTTGTGCGACACCTCAACGCACACGCACCGCCCAACGCTTTGGCGGAAATTAGCAACGGTTAGAGCACACCGAAAACGATCGTTTCTGGCGCGGGTGTCACTTGGTTGCCCGGGCGGTCGCCGCTATTGGGAGCCGGAACCCCGTTCTGGCAGGGGCCTTCGGCTGCTGCCGCGGCCGGACCTGCTAGCGGTCGAGCTGAGGGTGCGTTCGTGGTGGGCGTACTCTTGCCCGATGACCCGACCGCTCACGAATTGGCATTCCGCGCACGCAGAGCAGCTCACTCGTGGGGAGCGTGCGGCTGACCGGCTCCGCAACGGCATGGGCTCCTGGTTCTTCATCGGCGGATTCGTCGTGTTCATGATCGTGTGGGCCGCAGTCAACGTCACGGCCGTCACATGGGATCCCTACCCGTACATCCTGCTAACCTGTTCCTCAGCATGCTCGCCGGTCTGCAGGGGGCGATCCTGCTGATCGCGGCGAAACGCCAGGACGCCATCGCGGCGGCCCTCGCCGAGCACGACTACGAGACGAACCTCGCAGCGAAGCGGGAGATCGAGGAGCTGATGGGAATCAATCGGATGCAGCTCGACCTCCTGCGGGAGCTTCGTCGGGATGTGCCTTCCATCGCCGCGCCGGGAGAGGGAGCGGGACGATGATGTCGGCGACGCATCCGGGTGAGCCCCACCGCGGCGACCTCGCTGGGCGGCTCAACTGGCTCAGGGCCGGGGTGCTCGGTGCGAACGACGGCATCGTGTCGGTCGCGTCGCTCGTCGTCGGTGTCGCGGGGGCGACGACCGATTCGGCGACGCTGCTTGCGGCGGGTGTCGCCGGCCTCGTCGGTGGGGCGATCTCGATGGCGCTCGGGGAGTACGTGTCGGTGAGCAGTCAGCGAGACAGCCAGCGGGCTCTGATCGAGAAGGAACGAGGCGAGCTGGCCGATGATCCTGCGACCGAGCTCGAGGAGCTGGTGGGCATCTATCAGGCGAAGGGCCTCCGCCCGGCGACCGCGCGCCTCGTGGCGGAGGAGCTCACCGCGCAGGATCCGCTGACCGCGCATCTCGAAGCGGAACTAGGCATCACGGAGAACCAGGTGGTCAGTCCGTGGGCGGCGGCGGGGGCCTCCGCACTTGCCTTCGCACTCGGAGCGCTGCTTCCGCTCTTGGCGATACTGCTCCCGCCTCCCGAGATCCGGGTGCCGGTCGCTTTCGCGGTGGTGCTGCTGGCGCTCGCGCTGACCGGATTCCTGAGCGCGAGGATCGGCGGGAACCCCGCGCTGAGGCCCACGATCAGGGTGGTGCTCGGTGGGGCGATCGCGCTGGTGGTCACGTTCGCGATCGGCACGCTGCTCGGGACGAGTGGCGTTGCCTGAGAGACAGCTATGAGTTGCCTATCGGGAGCCGTTCCTTAGACCTGTCTCAGAGTCGGCGCAGCACGATTCCCCTATGACCACTCTGACGACGAGACCGCGTGCTTCCGTCCCCGCCGCTTCCCCTGAGCCACGGCGGGCAGCCCACGGCCGCGCGCAGCTCTGGCGTGCAGCGGCGATCACGGTGATCTGGGCGACCAGCCTGTTCGTCGTGGCTCTGTGGGTCGCCGGTGGTGGAGTGACCGCAGTCCTGGGGGTCAACGCCGAGACCATCACGTCGCTCGGACGCCTCACCGGGCTGGTCGCGGCGAACCTGTTGCTCTATCAAGTGCTGCTGATGGCACGCGTCCCGCTGTTCGAGCGCGGATTCGGTCGCGACGGGATCACGCGGCTGCATCGCTTCGTCGGATTCTGGTCGTTCTGGTTGATGGGCGCGCACATCGCGCTGCTCGCGGTGGGCTACGCGATGGCGGCCGGCATCAACCCGCTCGTCCAGCTGTGGAGCTTCATCTGGGACTACCCGGGCATGCTCCTAGCCACGGCCGGCACGCTGCTGATCCTGCTCGTGGTCGTCACCTCCATCCGGCGTGCTCGTCGTCGCCTGCGGTACGAGTCCTGGCATCTCCTGCACCTCTACGCCTACCTGGGCGTCGGGCTCGCGCTGCCGCACCAGCTGTGGACGGGCGCCGACTTCCTGTCCTCGCCGATCGCGACCGCCTACTGGTGGTCGATCTGGGCCCTCGCCGCGGGATCGGTGCTGGTGTTCCGCATCGGGATGCCGCTGCTGCGGTCCACACGTCGTGCGCTGCGGGTGGCAGGGGTCGAGGCGGACGGTGCTCGGGGCGTCACCATCCGAGTCACGGGTCGCGACCTTCCGACGCTCGGTGCCCGGGCCGGTCAGTTCTTCGTCTGGCGATTCCTCGACGGGCCCGGCTGGACCCGCGGACACCCGTTCTCGCTCTCCGCTGCGCCGGGAAGCGAGCTGACATTGACCGCCCGTGTGGTGGGCGACGGTACACGACGCCTCACCGCGCTGCGCTCCGGCACCCGGGTCATCGTGGAAGGACCATACGGGGAGATGACCGGCGAGCGGCGGACCGGGACGAAGCTGCTCATGATCGGCGCCGGCGCCGGGGTCGCACCGCTCGTCTCGCTGCTCGAGACGGAAGGCTACGGACCAGGAGACGCGATGCTCATCACCCGGGAGTCCGCCGCAGAGGACGCTCTTCGACAGGAGGCCATCGCTCACCTCATCAGCACCCGTGGCCTGAGCTACCTGCCGTTCATCGGCCCGCGATCCTCTGGCGCATCGAGCTGGATTCCCGCCACGCACGAGGCATGGTCGGGCGCAGATCTCCTCCACCACCTCGTGCCGGAGCCGAAGGACCACGACGTGTTCATCTGCGGCGCTGAGGCCTGGATGAAAGACCTCAGGCGCGACCTGGTTGACGCCGGGTTCCCCGCCCATCGCATCCATTCCGAATCGTTCACTATCTGAGCAGGGAGACGGCCATGAAGAAGATCCTCTACACGCTGCTCGCGACCGTCAGCGGCCTCGTGCTGCTGTTCAGCTACCGAACGTCTCTGGAGGCGGTCACCCCGACCGACGCCAGTGCGGCGACAGCGGGCAGTTCGTCGACGACCGCCGACACCGGCGCGAGCGGCTCGGGAACCACGTCGAGCTCAGGAACCACGTCTTCGAACTCGGGAACCACGTCTGCCACCGGCCTCGCCGACGGAACCTACACCGGCACATCGTCGCAGACTCGCTACGGGCCGGTGCAGGTGCAGATCACCGTCTCGGGCGGACGGATAACGGATGCGCAGGCGGTCGACTACCCGAACAGCAACGGCCGGGATCGGCAGATCAACGGCACCGCGATCCCGAGGCTCGTCTCGGAGACGATCCAGGCTCAGAGCTCGAAGATCCAGATGGTGTCCGGCGCCACCTACACGAGCGATGGCTACCTCTCGTCGCTGCAGAGCGCGATCGACCAGGCGCAGAGCTGATGCGTACCGCGAATGAGGGGACGCGGGCCTGGGTCGAAGAGATCATGGGCATCCCGATGAGCATCCACCTGATCGGCCCGGAGGAGACGACCGACGCGGGCGCCGACCGGGCTGTGCAAGCATGCTTCGACGAACTGCGCGAGATCGATCGGGTGTTCTCGACGTATCGCGCCGATTCCGACATCAGTCGCATTCGCCGCAGTGAGCTCGCTATCGCGGATGCGGACAGCAGGATGTCGCTGGTCGCAGATGCCTGCGAACGCGCCGAACAGGACACCGGCGGACTGTTCTCCGCCCGGTGGCGCGGATGGTTCGACCCGACCGGATACGTGAAGGGCTGGGCCGTGGAAGCAGCGAGCCGTCGGCACCTCGAGCCGCTGCTGTCAGCTGCGACCGCGGTCGGGATCAACGCCGGCGGAGACCTGCAGCTGTTCACGGCGGCGGGAGTCGACTGGCGATGGCAGGTGGGAATCGCCGACCCGCACGACCGTAGCCAGATAATCGCGGTGATCGACGTGGTGAACGGCGCGGTGGCGACCTCAGGGACGGCGGAGCGCGGGCATCACATCCTCGATCCGCGCACCGGCCGCCCCGCGACGGGTGTCGCGTCGGCCACGATCGTGGCCGACGGTCTCACACAGGCGGACGTCTGGGCGACCGCTGCTGTGGTGGCCGGTCCAGCGGACCGCTCGTGGATTGCGGCCGCGGGATCCCGCACCGGCATCGTCGTCGACGATGATCGTCGGGTGACCCGCTGGCTCGGCACCACGATGGTTGATGTGCAGACGACGACGGCCGGTGCGCAGCCGATCGGGGGATGCGCACTCGTTCAGGGATGAGCCGGCAGTGTGAGCAGGAAGGTCGTGCCGGATGTCGTCGATCGTTCGACCTCGATGGAACCGCCGGCACGGCGGGCGACATCCCGCACGAGTGAGAGACCGAGACCGAAGCTGCGGGGGCGTCCACTCTCGCGCGGACGCGCGAACCGCTCGAAGACCTGGTCCGGGGAGATGCCCTCGATCCCGGAGCCCTCGTCGATCACGCGCACCGTCACGTTCCGGAGGTCTCTCCCGATGTGGATCGAGACAGTGCCGCGGGCGGGGGAGTGCTGCACTGCGTTGTCGAGCAGCGCGACCAGGATGCGGACGAGCGTGACGACCGGCAGCTGCACCTCCGCCTCCTGATCCACCGTGATCGTGAGCGAGACCTCGGAGTCCTGTGCGCTCGTCGTCACCGCGGCTACGGCTGCGGCTGCCGCTGTCGCAACGTCCGCGTTCCCATCGGGAATCGATTCCCCCTCCGCAGCGATCAGCAGATCGTTGAGTACGTCGGCCATCATGTCCGCATCGTGCCGGAGGTCGGTGAGGCCCGCCCCGATATCTTCGCCGCGATCGTGACGGCGTTGCAGTACCTGGACGCGGCTTGTCAGTGTCGTCAGTGGCGTGCGGAGCTCGTGACTCGCGTCGGCCACGAAGTTCCGCTGCCGACGCAGCGCCTCCCCGAGCGGGCGGACCGACCGTCGCGCGGCGACCGCGGCGACCACCCCGAGCAGCACCACGCCGATCAACCCGAGGATGATCACGGTCGGCACGACCACGTCGATGTCGACGATGAAGTCGTCTCTCGTCCCGGCGGGACCGCCGACCCAGCCGCCGCCGTGCTCCTCGCCTTCGCGGCGTGACGTGGAGAGCACCACGGCGATCAGCACTCCGATGCCGATCGCGACGATCACCCCGGACGAGATCCCGACCCAGAGCCCGATGGACAGCGCTGCGCGTCGCACCCGCCTCGTATCGGCGTCGCTCATGACGGTGTTCCCGCACGGTAGCCGCGCGCGCGGACGGTCTCGATCATGTCGGGAGTCGTCTTGCGCCGCACATAGTGCACATACGTATCCACCGAACTCGTCGTGTCTCCTTCATGGAACACGGCGCGGAGGATCTCGTCCCGACTGAACACGTGCTCGGGGCTGGTGCTCAACAGCTCCAGGAGCGCGCTCTCCGTCGCCGTCAGCGCCACTCGGATTCCAGATGGATCGTACGCGGCCTGGGCGTCCGGCGTGAACACCCACTCCCCGAGTCGCCGACGCTTCCCATCAGCCCGGAACGCCCGTCGTAGCGCACGAAGGCGCGCCAGTAGCTCGTCGTAATCGAAGGGCTTCACCAGGTAGTCGTTCGCTCCGCCGTCGAGACCGGTGACACGATCGTCCACGGTGCCGAGCGCGGTCAGCATCAGGATCGGGGTCGTGATGTGCGCGGTACGCACGGCACGGATGAAATCCACACCGTCCATGCCGGGCAGACGTCGATCGACGACCATCGCGTCGTACCGCCTGCTCAGCGCGAACCGGAGCGCGGTCTCGCCGTCCGAGGCATGCTCGACGTCGTACACCTCTTCCAGCACTTCGACCGCCAGCGCAGCGATCTCCGTGTCATCCTCCACATAGAGCAGCGAACCGCGTGGCCCCTGTGCCGAGTCGCCCATGGTCGTCGTCCCGTCTTCCGCGATCGAGACCATCAGCGTACGCCCGGCGCAAACCGGGTCGGGTAACCCGGATAATCTTCCGCATGCCGTTGTCCGTCACACCAGAAACGATCGTTTGCGGCGCGGTCACTCCGCGCGCTTCGGGAGGCGCACCGCTAACGATTGCCGTAAGCCGGTATTGGCAGGGGTTTTCGGAGGCCGCGAGTACCCTGGGCGGATGCGAGTGTATGTTCACGGCGCGGGCCGTCAGGGCCGCGACGCTTGGCCCTCGATCCCGAACGACCGGGAGTCGCGCTTTGCGAGTCTTGACTTCACCGGACCGATGGACGAGAACGTTGCATCTCTCGCAGCGCTCACTCCGCGCGATGCGGTCGTGTTCGCGCATTCCGCCGGCGCCGTGCCCGTGTTTCTGGCTCTACAGGCACGTCAGATCGCCGCGCGTGCAGTCGTTCTCCTGGAGCCTGGCCTCTATGACGTCGTTAGGGGTGTCCCGGTGATCGAAGATCACATCGAGGCGATGACGCGCGCCCGAGCCCTTTCTCGGAGTGGCGACCTGTTCGGTTACTGGTCCATCGTCCGGCCGCTCATGTTCGGAGGCCCCGCCGATCGTTCTCGCTGGGACGAAGAGCGGGAGGCAGCCGCGAGATTCGAAGCGAAGCAGCCCCCGTGGGGGTTCGGGGTGGAAAGCTCCGCGATCAACGGAGTGCCCACCCTTGTCGTCACGGGAGGGTGGAATGCGGAGTACGAGGCGATAGCGGGCGTCTTGGTACGAGAGGGCGCAGAACACGTTCAGCTCGCCGGCACGAACCACAGGCCGCAGGATCATTCAGGCTTCGTCGACGCAGTCGACAGGTTCCTCGCCAGCCTATGAGCGGGCCGCCGAAATCGATCGATTCCGGCGCTCACGCCGACGATGATGATCAAGTGCGCGACACGCCGAAGCGTGAGCCGCCGAACCCCCCCACCGAAACTTAACCGCGCCGAAACGCGTGTGGTAGGTATTCGGCGGAGCGCCGGACAACTGCTCTCGACGTTGGATGCGTCGATCACGATTACGTCGGAAGGTCCGGAACGAA
>NZ_JAJUFV010000126.1 GCF_029263575.1 Microbacterium sp.
CGAGTCGTCGGCCACCGAACAGATCGCGCACGATCGCCATCGCGACCACTCCCCCGGCGGCGGCGCCGATCCCCATGAGCACGCGCGCCCCGCCAAGCAGCAGCAGATCGGGCGCGAACGCGGCCGCAACACTTGAGAGCACATGCAGCGCGGTCACCGCGATGAGCGGCAGCCGGCGCCCGACCTTGTCACTGAGCGGACCGACGACGAGCTGGCCGACCGCGAAGCCGATCATCGTTCCGGTCAGCGTGAGCTGAATCGCCGTGGCCGTGGTGTGGAAATCTTCCTCCAGCAGAGGAAACGCCGGCAGGTAGAGATCGATCGTGAACGGGCCGAGGGCCGTCAGCGCGCCGAGCAGAATGATGTACAGCGTGCGCCGGCCGGTCGAGATCGCATCGCCCGGATGCAGCATGATCGGCGCGGTCGCCGGATTCGCCCCCAGCGTGCGGATGGCGCCGGTAGGAGAGCTCGTGCGAATGGCGCCGGTGATGGCCCGGATGCTGCCGGTCGGAGTTCGTTCGGAGGAAGAAGGGGAATCGGCGTCAGGCCGCGATGAATCGTTCAAGATTCATCAATGCTAGCGCCGAGCGCCTGGGTGAGCGGTATCAGTGCGCGACGCGCGCGAGCCCCTGTTCCAGATCGGCGATGAGGTCGGCTGCGTCTTCGATGCCGACCGAGAGCCGGACGACGTTCTCCGGCACGGCGAGCTCGGTTCCGCGCACGGATGCGTGCGTCATGTCCGGCGGATAGCCGATCAGCGACTCGACCCCGCCGAGAGACTCAGCGAGCTGGAAGAGCGTCGTCGACTCGGCGAAGGCTCGCGCGGCCGCCGGCCCCGCGGCGAGCGCGAACGACAGCATGCCGCCGAAGCCGCTCATCTGACGCGCGGCGATCTCGTGGCCGGGGTGTGCATCGAGCCCCGGGTAGAAGACGCTCTCGAACTCGGGTCGGGCCTGGGCCCACTCGGCGATGGCTCGCGCGTTCTCGCTGTGCTGACGCATCCGCACCGACAGCGTCTTGATGCCGCGGGTGGTGAGCCAGCCATCCAGCGGCGCTGACACCGCGCCGACCGCGAACTGCTGGAACTTCACCTGCTCGAAGAAGCGGTCGTCGGCGAACACCACCGCGCCGCCGAGAACATCGGAGTGACCGCCGAGGTACTTGGTGGTCGAATGCACCACGAGATCGGCTCCGAGAGACAGCGGCTGCTGAAGCGCCGGCGACGCGAAGGTGTTGTCGACGACGACGATGGCACCAGCGGCGTGCGCGAGCTCGGCGGTCGCGGAGATGTCGACGATCTTCAGCAGCGGGTTGCTCGGCGTCTCGATCCAGACGATCTTGGTCTCAGGGCGGATCGCCTGACGCACGGCATCGGCGTCGCTGAGCTCGACCGTGGTGGTCTCGACGCCCCACGGGGCGAGCACCTTCGTCAGCAGACGGTACGTGCCGCCGTACACGTCGTTACCCAGGAGCACGTGATCGCCGGGGCGCAGGATGCCGCGCAGCAGCGCGTCTTCTGCGGCAAGCCCGGAGGCGAAGGAGAGTGCGCTCGCGCCACCTTCGAGCGCGGCGAGCTGTGTCTCCAGCGCACTGCGGGTGGGGTTTCCTGCCCGGTTGTACTCATAGCCGTCGCGGAAGCCACCGATGCCGTCTTGCACATGCGTCGACGCCTGGTAGATCGGTGGGATGATCGCGCCGGTGCGCGGGTCGGCGGCCTGGCCGGCGTGGATGGCTCGGGTAGCGAAGGCATGGTCAGACATGTCTCTCAGCCTACGTCTGCGCACGCCATGGCAGCGCGGCTGTTACGTCCTGCGTCAGTGGCGAACCGGTCAGCGCGACAGGTATGCGAGCAGGTCCTGTCGTGTCAGCACGGTGTGCGGGCGTCCCTCGACCGTGACCAGCAGCGCATCGGCGTCGGCGAGCGCTGTGCGCGCCTGCTCGATCGTGGCGTGGATCCCCACGAGCGGCAGATCATCGCCGAGGTGTGCGCCCACGGCATCCGTCGGTTTCGCGTCAGCACGAAAGAGCCTGTCGAGCAGTCCTTTCTCGTCGACGGCGCCGACGACCTCGCCCATCATCACCGGCGGCTCGGCACTGAGCACGACGAGTTGCGAGACGGCGTACTCGGTCATCATCTCGATGGCTTCAAGCACGGTGTCGCTCGGGTGCGCATGCACCAGAGCCGGGATGCCGCTGGTCGGCCCCTGAGCCTGTCGAAGGGTCCGCGCCGCGAGCACATCGGCGACAGTCTCGGCCTCTCCGACATCGCTGAACCCATACGAACGCATCCACGAGTCGTTGAAGATCTTCGACAGGTACCCGCGACCACCGTCCGGGAGCAGCACGACCATCACAGCATCCGCGGGGAGGTCGCGTGCCGCGCGCAGCGCTCCGACGACTGCCATGCCGCTGGATCCGCCCACGAGAAGCCCCTCCTCACGGGCCAGGCGACGGGTCATCCGAAACGCCTCGGCATCGTCGACCGCGACGATCTCGTGCGGCACGCTGGGGTCATACGAACCGGGCCAGATGTCCTCACCGACACCCTCGACGAGATACGGTCGTCCCGTTCCGCCGCTGTACACGCTGCCTTCGGGATCGACGCCGATGATGCGCACCCGCTCGTCTGATACCTCGCGCAGATACCGCCCGGTACCGCTGATGGTGCCACCGGTGCCGATGCCGGCGGCGAAGTGCGTGACCGTCCCGTCGGTGTCGCGCCAGATCTCTGGCCCCGTCGTCTCGTAGTGACTGCGCGGCCCGTTCGGGTTGTCGTACTGATTCGGTTTGAACGCACCGGGGATCTCCCGCACGAGCCGGTCGCTGACGCTGTAGTACGACTCGGGACTGTCGGCGGCCACCGACGTCGGCGTCATGACGATCTCGGCCCCGTAGGCACGCAACACATCGATCTTGTCTTCGCCGACCTTGTCGGGCACCACGAATACGCAGCGGTAGCCGCGCTGTTGGGCGACGAGCGCGAGCCCGACGCCAGTGTTGCCACTGGTGGGCTCGACGATCGTGCCGCCCGGTTTCAGATCGCCCGAAGCCTCAGCCGCGTCGATGATCCGCTTCGCGATACGGTCTTTCGCCGAGCCGCCGGGGTTCAGGTACTCCAGCTTCACCAGCACCGTGCACGCCACATCGGCGGCGACGTGCTGCAGTTTCACCAGCGGGGTGCCACCGACGAGATCGGCGACGTGCTCGGCATAGTCCATGGCTCAAGCGTACGGGTGCTGCTGACTCTGTTACCCCTTGGTCGAGCCGGCCAGCAGTCCGCGAACGAAATACCGCTGCAGCGCAAAGAAGACGATCAACGGCACGATGATCGACACGAACGCGCCCGCCGTCAGCAGATGCCATTCGTTGCCACGGGTTCCGGTGATCTCAGCGAGCAGCTTCGTGATCGGCGCCGCGCCGCCGTCGGCGAACACCAACGCCACGAGCAGATCGTTCCACACCCACAGGAACTGGAAGATCGCCACCGACGCGATGGCCGGCATCGTCAGCGGCAGCACGACGCGGAAGAAGATCTGTCCGCGCGAGGCGCCGTCGACCCGAGCTGCCTCGATGATGTCGCCGGGAATCTCTGACATGAAGTTGTGCAGCAGGTAGATGGCCAGCGGCAGCGCGAACATCGAGTGCGCGAACCAGACCTGCGCGTACCCGCCGGATGCTCCGAGCTCGAGCGTGATCGGGACGCCGAAGACCGTCAGCCCGCGCGAGAACGTGCTCAGCAGCGGCACCAAGGCCATCTGGATCGGCACGATCTGCAGCGCGAAGATGAAGATGAACAGGAAGTTGCGCCCCTTGAAGTCGATCCACGCGAAGGCATAGGCTGCCATCGACGCGACCATCAGGGGCACGATCGTGGCGGGGATCGTGATCGCGATCGAGTTCACGAAGGACTCGAGCATGGTCAGCTGCGTGGTTCCCGATGCCAGCACGTCGACGTAGTTCTCGCCCGTCACCCGCGGGTTCAGGAAGAACTCCCACCATCCGCTCGATTGGATGTCATCACGCGGACGGAATGACGAGATGAACAGGCCGAGCGTCGGCAGAGTCCACAGGAACGCGATGATGATCGATGCGACCGAGGCCCAGGGGCGTGAGAGCCGCTTGCGCGTGCGTCCAGCTGAGGCGTTGAGCTTCCCGCCCGTGGAGACCGCTCTGGTCGCGGCGCCACCGGCCGGGTTCGCAGCGGTGTCGAGGTTCTTGATGTCGGTCATCGGATCTCCCGCTGCTTCTGGATCTGGCGTGCGTTGTAAATGACGATCGGCAGCACGAGGATGAACAGGATGACGGCGAGCGCAGCAGAGCGGCCGGCTTCGAACTTCGAGAACTGCGTATACATCTCATTCGCGAGAACGCTGGTCTCGTAGTTTCCCGCGGTCATGGTGCGCACGATGTCGAACACCTTCAGCGAGGCGATCGAGATGGTCGTGAGCACCACGATGAGTGCCGGGCGGATGGCGGGAACCGTGACGGAGGTGAACCGCTGCCACGCGTTCGCGCCGTCGAGTTCGGCGGCTTCGAGCAGCTCTGCGGGCACGCCCTTGATGGATGCCGAGAGAATCACCATCGCGAAACCGGTCTGCACCCAGATGAGCACGATGATGAGGAACATGGTGTTCCACGGCGCATTCAGCAGGAACTGCTGCGGCGTGCCGCCGAGCCAAACGATCACCTGATTGAGCAAACCGATCTGCTCGTACCCCGCGCCGCGATACTCGTACATGAAACGCCAGATGATGCCGGCGCCGACGAACGAGATCGCCATCGGCATGAACACGAGCACCTTGTAGATCTTCTCGCCGCGAGTGCGGTCGATGAACACCGCATACGCCAGGCCGACGATCGTCGACACGGTCGGGACGACGAGCACCCAGACGATCGTGTTGAGCACGACGCGGACCCCGTCGGGCTGCCCGAATATCCAGGTGTAGTTGGCGAGGCCGACGAAACTCTTGCCGGAGGAGTTCAGGAAGGATGCCACGAACGTCTGGATCGACGGCAGAATCAACCCGACCAGCAGCAGCAGAAAGGCGGGGGCGAGGAAGGCGACCAGCTGGATGAGATAGCCCTTGCCCTGCCGGGACCGATAGTCGAGCAGGAAGAACACCGCGCCCACGACGACGGCGACGCCCATCGCCCAGTAGTACGAGCGGAAGAACCACATCACCGCGAGCGGGATGAGCAGGCACATCGCCAGCCGGATCCAGGTATACACCGTCCCGGTGCGCGGGGCGATGTCGACGAGAAGGAGGATGACGGCCACCACCACCGCGAAGGCGATGACGACCACCACTGCTTGGAGGATCGGCGGAAGCTGGCCCACCCATCCGAAGAAGTCTGTCGCGGTCACGGGTTCCCCTTTACAAGAGCGTGCAGATCATCGGCGCCGCGCGCATCGTCGCACGCGGCGAAACCGGTGGGCCGCTGGTGAGCGGCCCACCGGAGTCCGGGTCAGCCCTCGGGCCAGCCCGTCTCGATCTGCGAGAGAACCTCGTCGGTCGAACTGCCGTTGACCCAGGCGACCATGCCCTTCCAGAACGTGCCGGCGCCTACGGCACCCGGCATCAGATCACTGGCGTCGAAGCGGAACGTTGTCTCCGGGTCCTGCAGGATCTTGATGGTCTCCTGCAGGATCGGGTCCTGCGCATTGGCGGGGTCGAGTCCGCTGTTCGCCGAGGTCACACCGCCCAGGCTCACGCGAGAGTTGGCCCATTCCGCGCTGGAGAGGTAGGCGAGCACCTGCTGCGTGGCCTCGGTGTCGGTGAATGCTCCGACGATCTCGCCGGCACCGGTCACCGCGCTGTCGCCAGCGCTCTCACCCGGCAGCATGAAGGCCCAGACGTCGCCGTCCTCGGCGATGTCGGTGCCCTCGGGGAAGAAGCCAGACAGGAAGGACGCCTGGTGTGTCAGCGCGCACTCGCCGCTGGCGAGAGCCGGAGCCACGTCACCGAACGCGGTGGAGTTGATCGAGGAGACCTCGCCGAACCCGGCGTTGACGTTCTCAGGGTTCAGCAGGATCTCACCCACCGAGTCGAAGGCCGCCTTGATCTGTGAGTCGGTGAACGGAACCTCGTTCGCGACCCACTGGTCGTAGACCTCGGGCCCAGCCTGGCGTAGCACGTAGTCTTCGATCCAGTCGGTGCCCGGCCAACCGGTTGCCGTGCCCGATTCGAAGCCGGCGCACCAGGCGGGGGCGCCGGTGGCCGACTGGATCGTCTCGGTGAGCGCGGCCATGTCATCGAGCGTCTCGGGAACTTCGACGCCCCACTCGGCGAACTTCGCCGGTGAGTACCAGATCCAGCCCTTGACGTTGGCCATCAGCGGCGCCCCGTAGAAGGTGCCATCCACCGTGCCGTAGTTCACCCAGTCTTCGGTCCAGAACTCGTTCGCGTTGCTTTCGACCTCTTCCGGTGCGGGCTTGAGGAAGTCGCGCGAGGCGAAGTCCGCGAACAGTCCCGGCTGGGGGAAGATCGCGATGTCGGGCGGGTTGCCGCCCTGGGCGCGCGTGCCCAACTGCGTCTCGAAGTCTTGGCTGCCCTCGTACTTGATCTCGATTCCGGTCTCGGCTTCGAAGTCTTCCCACGACTGCTGCAGCAGTTCGGCCTCGCTGTCGACGATCGTGCCGTAGATGGTGACGGTCTCACCAGAGACGTCGCCGCCCCCGTCGCCGCCGCCCTCAGGGGCGCCCGGTGCACCACACCCGGCAAGCGCGATGCCCGCCGCGCCGATGATGGCCAGCGGTGCCAGGCGCCGATAACGCTGTGACAGAGTCATGTGATTTCTCCTCTTCGAGTACACGTTCACCGGCGGGCCACCAAAACGCGACCATTCGGGAACCGATTCCAGCCCCAACCTACTTCCGATGAGCCCCTCGCGCAATGCGGAAACATCACAAGCTCGCAACCTTTCCTTGCCGCGCGGTTGCGGCATTGGGAGCGCTCCCGGCCAATCTGTCTGGAACCGGTTCCCTTTCCATCGCGATTCCGCTACGCTATCGACGATGTGCGCCGGGGCGCAGGTGGGTGTCGAGGAGGATGCATGAGCACCATCGCAGATGTCGCTCGGCGCGCCGGCGTCTCCAAGGCCACGGCGAGTCGGGCGCTCAGCGGCAACGGCTACGTCTCCCCCGAGACCCGCACGAAGGTGCAAGACGCGGCGAACGAGTTGTCGTATATCGCCCATTCGACGGCGACCAGCCTCGCCACCGGACGAACCCACACCGTCAGTGTCATCATTCCCTCGATTGATCGGTGGTTCTTCGCCGAGCTGCTCGAGGGAATCCAGGAGTCGCTGCTCTCCTTCGACCACGACCTCTCCCTCTACGCCGTGCGCGAGGGCTCGGCCGCGAGAAGCCGACTCTTCGCCGAGACGCTCCCCCGGCGACGCTTCGATGCGACCATCGCGGTCGGCATCCCGCCCGGCAGTAACGAGATGGAACAGCTGCTGAGCAACCGACGCCCCGTCGTGACAGTGAGCGCATTCGATGATCGTTCGAGCGGCGTGTCGATCGATGACCCGACGGCGATGCGCATCGCGACCGAACACCTGATCGAACTCGGCCACAAGCAGATCTTCTTTCTCGGCGGCGGGGCGACGGCCACTGAGGCCAGCTACAGTGAGACGCTGCGCATGTCGGGCTATCGCCTGGCGATGGACGCCGCCGGCCTCACCGCGCACGCGCAACACACCCCAGGGGCGTCAAGTATGCCTGGTGGTTACGCCGCGGCTGTCGACCTGCTCAGCGACCGCCGCGGCCGCCCGACCGCCGTGGTCGCCGTATGCGACGAGGTCGCGATCGGCGCGATCATCGCGGCCCGGCGGCTGGGAATCGCCGTCCCCACCGAGCTGAGCGTGGTCGGCATCGACGATCATGCGCACGCCGAGATGTTCGGGCTCACGACGATTCAGCAGCATCCGCGCCAGCAGGGACGAGATGCCGTGCGATTGCTGCGTGAGCGGATGGAGCATTCGTCCGCCCGGGTCGAGCACGTGGTCGCGGCATCCGCCCTGTCGGTTCGCAGTTCGACGGCCAAGCCGCGCTGACCCGCCCGAACGCACGAAGACCCCGGGCAGAGCCCAGGGTCTTCGAAAGCGTTATGACGCGATTACTTGAGCGTAACCGTGGCGCCGGCGGCCTCGAGGGTCTCCTTCGCCTTGTCAGCGGTCTCCTTGTTGGCGCCCTCGAGGACAGCATTCGGAGCACCGTCGACGACGGCCTTGGCCTCGCCGAGGCCGAGCGAGGTGAGCTCGCGGACAGCCTTGATGACCTGGATCTTCTTGTCGCCAGCAGCCTCGAGGATGACGTCGAAGGAGTCCTTCTCTTCCTCAGCCTCAGCGGCGCCACCGGCACCAGCGGCACCTGCAGCGGCGACGGGGGCAGCAGCGGTGACCTCGAACTTCTCCTCGAACGCCTTGACGAAGTCGTTGAGCTCGACGAGGGTCAGGTCAGCGAACTGCTCGAGCAGCTGCTCAGTGGTGAGCTTAGCCATGATGTTTCTCCTATGAGATGGGGTTTGTGGGAAGAAAACGCGGGTCGCTTACGCGGCCTCTGCGGTCTCCAGCTTTGCGCGAAGAGCGTCGACGGTTGCGGCAGCCTTGGCCATCGTCGCCTTCATCATGCCCGCGGCCTTCGCAAGCAGAACCTCACGGCTCTCGAGCGAGGCGTACATGTTGACCTCGTCGGCGTTGAGGA
>NZ_JAJUFV010000127.1 GCF_029263575.1 Microbacterium sp.
CGCTTCTGCATCGTTGCTGAGCCTCAAACGGCGACGGCGATGTCCTCGCGCACCCGACGTGTGGCCTCGACGATGTTCCGCAGCGACTGCGTGGTCTCGTCGTAGCCGCGGGTCTTCAGACCGCAGTCGGGGTTGACCCAGAGCTGGCGGGTGGGAATCTCGTCGACGGCGCGGCGCAGCAGCGACTCGATCTCATCGGTCGTCGGCACACGCGGCGAGTGAATGTCATAGACCCCCGGGCCGATGCCGTGGTCGAAGCCGACCTCGGCGATGTCGGTGACGACCTCCATACGGCTGCGAGCCGCCTCGATCGAGGTGACGTCTGCGTCCAGAGCGCGAATGGCGTCGATGACGACACCGAACTCCGAGTAACACAGGTGCGTGTGCACCTGTGTGGCGGCCGCTGCGCCACCCGTGGCGAGGCGGAACGAGTCCACAGACCAGGTGAGATACGCCGGCTGATCAGCCTTCTTCAAGGGCAGCAGCTCGCGTAGCGCGGGCTCATCCACCTGAATCACTGCGATGCCCGCGGCCTCGAGGTCACTGATCTCGTCGCGCAGTGCCAGAGCGACCTGGTTGGCCGTTTCTCCCAGCGGCTGGTCGTCGCGAACGAACGACCACGCCAGAATCGTCACCGGCCCGGTCAGCATGCCCTTCATGTGCTTCGCGGTCTTCGACTGCGCGTAGGTCGACCACTCGACCGTGATCGCGGCCGGACGAGAGACATCGCCCCACAGAATCGACGGACGCGTCGCACGCGAGCCGTACGACTGCACCCACCCGTTCTCCGTCACCGCGAAACCGTCGAGGTTCTCGGCGAAGTACTGCACCATGTCGTTACGCTCGGGCTCACCGTGCACGAGAACGTCGAGGCCGATCTCTTCCTGCAGCTCGACGACCGCGTCGATCTCGCGACGGAGAAATTCTTCGTAGTCGGTCTTCGACAGCTCACCCCGGGTGAACTGCGCGCGCGCCCGACGGATGTCTCCGGTCTGCGGGAACGAACCGATCGTGGTCAGCGGCAGGGCAGGCAGCCCCAGTGCCTCCTGTTGGGCGGCCTCGCGCTCGGCGTAAGACACACGCGAGAAGTCGCTCTGGGCGAGCTCACGTGCGCGCACGGCGCCGTCGCGAACACCGGGTGCGCTCTGGCGGTCGGCGAGCGCGGCGGAGGCGGCGTCAAGCTCGCCCTGGATACCCGCTCGTCCGTCTACCAGGCCGCGCGAGAGGGTGACGACCTGTTCGACCTTCTGGTCAGCGAAGGCAAGCCACGAGGTCAGGCGCGCGTCGAGCTTCGACTCGTCTGTCACATCGTGCGGAACGTGCAACAACGAGGTCGACGTGGACGCCGCGACCTGTGCAGCACCGAGACCACGCAGCGCTTCGAGCTTGTCGAACGCGTTCGCCAGGTCACCGCGCCAGATGTTGTGACCGTCGACGACGCCGCCGACGAGAGCTTTGTCGGCAAGACCCGGCACGGCAGCCGGAACATCGCCGCGGACGAGATCGATGGCAATGGCCTCGATGGGAGCCGCCGCCAGCACCGCCAAGGTCGATTCCAGCGCCGCGTACGGCGCCGCGACGAGGATCGACGGACGCTCGGTCGCCCCGCCGATGGTGGCCAGCGCCGCAGCCGCGGCATCCGCCAACTGCTGGGGCGTAGCCGGCAGCGACTCGCTGACGAGGGCGGGCTCGTCCAGCTGCACCCATTCGGTTCCCGCCGCGCGCAGGCGTGCGAGAAGGTCGACGTACACCGGCACGAGATCTGCCAGGCGTGAGAGCGGGTCGAAGCCAGCGGGTGCGGCATCCGATGCCTTCGCCAGAGCAAGAAGCGTGACCGGGCCGACCACGACAGGGCGGGTGACGAATCCCGAGGCGACAGCCTCTTCGACCTCGCGTACCAGGCGGTCACTCGAGAGCGAGAAGACGGTCTCAGGCCCGATCTCGGGAACAAGGTAGTGATAGTTCGAGTCGAACCACTTGGTCATCTCCAGCGGTGCGCGCTCACCCTCACCGCGGGCGACGGTGAAGTACGCCGGCAGTCCGATCGAACCGTCGGCGTCGCGCAGGTCTTCGAAGCGGGTGGGGATCGCGCCGACCGTGACGGCAGCGTCGAGCACCTGGTCGTAGAACGAGAACGACTCCGGGATGGCGGAGTCTCGGCGGCCCAGGCCGAGCTTCGCCAGACGCTCGCGTGTCTGTGAACGCAGTTCGGCGGCGGTCTGTTCGAGCGCGGCGAGATCGCTGCGCCCAGCCCAGAACGCCTCGACGGCCTTCTTCAGCTCACGACGACGACCGATGCGGGGGTATCCGAGGATCGTCCCTGGGGGGAATGCGGACATTGTGTGTTCCTTTCGGGATGGATCTAGCGACTCAGAGCAGGAAGAACCCCTGCCTGTTCAAGAACGGCGAGCACGGTCTCGTGCTGGTTGAACGCATACAGGTGCACGCCCGGGGCGCCGCCGGCGAGAACCTCGCGGCTGAGGCGCGCAGCCCAGTCGATGCCGATCTCGCGGCGGCCCTGCGTGGTGGGCTCGACCTCGAGCGCGATCGAGAGCTCACTGGGAAGCTCTTCGCCGGTGAGCTCGAGAACGCGCGCCAGGCGCTTCGGCGACGTGATGGGCATGATGCCCGGCAGGATCGGAATCGTCACGCCCGCCGCGCGGCTCCGCTCGACGAACGCGAGGTAGTCGTCGGCGTGGAAGAACAGTTGCGTGATCGCGAACGTGGCACCCGCCGCCTGCTTGGCCAGCAGCGCTTCGACGTCCTGTGTGCGGTGGGTGGCGCGCGGATGCCCGTTCGGGAAGGCCGCGACGGCGATGTTCGCCTTTCGACGCGGCGCGACGCTGGCGGCGCCGGGGATCCCGGGCACCGGCGACTCTTCGTAAGGCGCCCGCTCGGCCTGCGCACGGTCGATGAGCTGAACCAGCTGCGCCGCGCTCTCAAGGTCACCGAGGAACGGTTCGTCCTGGCCGAGGGGCGGGTCGCCGCGCAGAGCGAGGAAGCTGAGGATGCCGGCGTCCAAGAACTCGCGGATGAGCCGGGCAGCGCCCGCATAGGTGTTTCCGACGCAGGTGAGGTGGGCGAGCGGCTCCACATCGGTGTTCTCCCGGATGAAGCGGAGAACCTCGAGCGAGCGCCCACCGGTCGATCCTCCGGCACCGTAGGTGACCGAGAGGAAATCGGGGCCGGCCGCGGCGAGTTGGCGCACCGTCTCGTGCAGCGCTTCTTCGCTCGACGCCGTCCGCGGCGGGTACAGCTCGAACGAGAACGGCACGCGGGGCGTACAGTGCGTCGGGGACTCGGAGGACATCTTTCTCCTGCTGGGCGGTGATGGCAGGTGGGAATCCGGCCGTTTCCACGACGGTAGAACACGGCACGGCGAGGTCGCACACTGTGTGACCTCGTGTGTCAGACGTCACACGTAGGCTCGAGGTATGCAGCCGTACGGAACCTGGTCTTCTCCTTTCCTCCCCGCCGAGGTGGTCTCATCCGCCCCGCGCATCGATGGCGCCCGTTTCGTGGGCAGCGAGATCTGGTGGGGCGAGTCGGTGCCCGCTGAATCGGGGCGCGTCGCGGTGCGCAGCTCGTCAGGCGAGGTGGTGCTTCCGGCGCCGTGGAACGCTCGCTCGCTCGTGCACGAGTATGGCGGCGGGGCGTGGACGGCGGATGCCGACGGCACGCTGTTCTTCGTCGAAGGGCGCGATCAGCGCGTGTACCGGATGCAGCCGGGCGGCGATCCGCGGCCGTTGACGCCAGAGGGTCCGAACCACGGCGGTCTGCGCTTTACGCAGGGGCGTCTGTTCGCCGTGCGCGAGAACCTCGCCGCCGACCCGCACCTTCGGGCACTCGTCGAGATTCCCGTCGACGGGTCTGCCGCGACGGATGCCTCGGCGATCACCGTGTTCATCGAGGGCGAGGGGTTCGCCGCACACCCCGCACTGTCGCCGGACGGCACCCGGCTCGCCTGGGTGCAATGGTCACGCACCCGGATGCCGTGGCAGAGCGCGCAGCTGGGCCTCGCGATGGTTGACGGCTCGGGCACGGCCGAGGTCTCCACCCGCGCCGCGCTGCAACCGGAATGGACCGATGATTCGCAGCTCGTCTACGCGGACGACCCGACCGGCCGCTGGAATCTCTATCGCCTGAACGTCGACGGTCTGTCCGTGTCAGAGCCTGAAGCCGTCGCACCGGCCGACGCCGACACCGGGTACGGACTGTGGGTGCTCGGCAACCGCTGGTACCAGCCGCTCGCTGACGGGCGCCTCATCGCCGTGCACACGAACGGCGCGGACGAGGTCGTCGTCATCGACACCGATGGCAGCACGCGGCAACTGGATGTTCCACCCAGTGCGCACGTCAGCGTCGACGATGTCTCCGGCTCGCGCGTGCTGCTCTCGGGAGGCGGCGCGGCCGTGGACGCCGGCCTCTGGTGTGTGGATGTCGATTCCGGCGACCTCACGCGCATTCGCGGCGGCGCGGCGACCGACCCCCAGTGGATGCCGCCCGCGCGCCCTCTCACGATCGAAGGCGTCCACGGAACGGTGCACGCCTTCGACTATCCGCCGGCGAATCCGCACGCGACGGCACCCGACGGCGAACTGCCGCCGTACATCGTCTTCGTGCACGGCGGACCGACCGCGCACGTCGCCGGAGCCGCATCCGCCGCGATCGCCTTCTACACGAGCCGCGGCATCGGTGTGCTCGATGTCAACTACGGCGGATCGACCGGGTACGGGCGCGATTACCGCGAACGCCTCGACGGCCAGTGGGGCGTCGTCGACGTCGACGATGTGCTCGCCGCCGCGCGCGGCCTGGCCGGGTCCGGCCGGGCCGACCCTGACCGCATCGCGATCCGCGGCGGATCCGCCGGCGGCTGGACGGTGCTGTCGGCGCTCGTGCGCGGCGGGGTGTTCGCCGCCGGAATCAGCCGCTACGGGGTAAGTGATCTGCGGATGCTGGCACAGGACACCCACGACTTCGAGCGGTTCTATCTCGACGGACTCGTCGGCCCGCTTCCCGAGACCGAGCAGCTCTACATCGACCGGTCGCCGCTCACACACGCCGATCGAATCGAGGCCGGCGTGCTGCTATTGCAGGGTGAAGACGACCGGGTCGTACCGCCCTCGCAGTCCGAGGCGATTCGCGACGCCCTCGCCGCCAGCCGCGTACCGCATGAGTATGTGCTGTACCCCGGCGAAGGTCACGGGTTCCGTCTCGCGGAGACACGCATCGATGCGCTGGAGCGCGAGCTCTACTTCCTCGGGAAGGTCTTCGGGTTCGACCCCGATCTGTGACGGCGAACCGGTGAACCGCGGCCCTAGCGCGATGCTCTTCTACTCGCCCATGCGATTGCGCATGCGCATCGCCCGCGCGGCCTCACGGGTGTCTTGCCGCTCGCGCAGCGTCTGGCGCTTGTCGTACTCGCGCTTGCCCTTCGCCAGGGCGATCTCGATCTTGGCGCGGCCATCAGAGAAGTACAGCTTCAACGGGATGATCGTGTATCCGCCGGCCGATACAGCATGCGCCAGCTTCTGGATCTCTTCCCGATGCAGCAGCAGCTTGCGGATGCGCTTGGCCGAGTGGTTCGTCCAATGCCCCTGCGAGTACTCAGGAATGTGCACGGCATCGAGGAACACCTCGTTGCCCTTGACGAAGGCATAACCGTCGCTGAGGTTCGCGCGACCCTGTCGCAGCGACTTCACCTCGGTGCCGGTGAGCACCATCCCCGCCTCGTACGACTTCTCGATGTTGTAGTCGTGACGTGCGCGACGATTGGTCGCGACGACCTTCTCCCCGCGTTCCCTGGGCATGGTGGTTCCTATCTCTTCGGCAGCCAGCCCTACAGCTTACCCTTCGACGGGCTCGGGGACCGCTTGCCCGCTCGACGAGGGGCCGCGAACTCTTACTAGGTGCGCAGCCAACGACGGATCGCAAAGCCTGCTGACAGCACTGCGAGTACGACGCCGATGCCGATCAGCACCGGAACGACCAGCACGGCGTCCTGCATCGTCACCCAGGTCGTGATGAACGGGACCCGGCCCTTCAGATAGCCGTCGACACCGAAGTGCACCCCGGCCAGCACCGCCGCGCTCGCCAGGGCGGAGCCGAGGAAGGCGGCGAACACGCCCTCCAGCACGAACGGCGTCTGAATGAAGCGGTTCGACGCACCCACCAGACGCATGATCCCGATCTCTTTGCGGCGCGCATATGCCGAAAGCCGAATGGTCGTGGCAATCAGCAGCACGGCGGCGATGAGCATCAGCACCGCAATGCCGACGGCGATATATGTCGCCACCGTCAGAGCCGAGAACAACGGCTCGAGATACTGAAGCTGGTCGCTGACCTGCTCGACCCCGGCGATGCCGGCGAAGGCCTCGACGATCACCTGCGACTGGCTGGGATCCTTGAGGGTGACATAGAAGCTCTCCGACATCTGCTCTTCGGTCAGCACGCTCGCCTGCTCCTCGCCGAGCAGCTCGATCACGTTGGCGTACGCCTCGGCCTTCGTCTCGAAGCGGACGTTGCTGATGAGCGAGCCGAGCGCGTCGCCTGCCAGCTCCGCGCGCACCTTCTCGACCTGCTCCTCCGTGGCGGCGCCATCGATGCACGTCTCGCCCGACGACACCGACGAGCACATCGAGACCGACACCTGCGCGCGCTCTGTCCAGTAGCCGCGCATCGTGCTGATCTGGCCCTGCATGAGCATCGCCGCGCCGACGAACGTCAGCGAGACGAAGGTCACGAGCACGACGGAGATCACCATCGAGATGTTTCGGCGCAGTCCCCCGAGAGCCTCGAGGAGAATCAATCCCACCCTCACGAGGTCGGCCCCACTTCTTCGTCATCGCCGGTATCGGAAAGCCCCAGGCGGTCGGCGACGCCCAGCTCGGCGACGTCGACGTCAGCAAGCACGATCGGATGCGTGTTCGGCCCGACCGCTTTCTGCGCGGACTCCGTCATGCCGGTGTCGGGAGCGTCTGTGTGGGAAGCGTCTGTGCCTGCGGCATCCGTCGGCACCGCGTTGCGAGCGGCCTTCATCGACGCGATCATCTCGGCCGTGAGCGGCTCGAGCGACTCGGTCTGCCGCTGCACCTCTTGCACGGCGGTGAGGGCCGCGGTAGCGGCGACGCCGCGCCCCTCCTGCGGGGCGAGCTGCGGGATGCTCGAGCGGTCACCGTATCCGCCATGCACTTCGTCGCGGACCATCTCACCGTCTTGCAGCTCGATCACACGGCGCTGCATCTGATCGACGAAACCCGCCTCGTGCGTGGCCATGAGCACCGTGGTGCCGCCGGCGTTGATCCGCGCCAGCAACTGCATGATGTCGACCGAGGTCGCCGGGTCGAGGTTTCCGGTCGGCTCATCCGCGAGCAGCACCTGCGGGCGGTTCACGAGCGCGCGGGCGATCGCCACCCGCTGCTGCTCACCTCCGGAGAGCTCATGCGGCATCCGCTTCTCTTTGCCTTCCAGGCCGACCAGCGCAAGCGCCTCGGGCACAGCCTGCTGGATGAAGCCGCGCGACGAACCGATCACCTGCAGCGTGAAGGCGACGTTCTGGAACACCGTCTTCGATGACAGCAGACGGAAGTCTTGGAAGACCGACCCGATATGCCGGCGGAAGTAGGGAACCTTGCGGTTCGCGAGCGAGCGCAGGTCGCGTCCGAGCACGGCGACCCGGCCCGAGGTGGGGACGTCTTCGCGAAGGATCAGCCGCAGGCAGGAGGACTTTCCCGAGCCCGAAGCGCCGACGAGGAAGACGAACTCGCCCCGCTGGACCTCGAAGTCGACCCCGGCGAGCGCCGGTCGCTTCGTCCCGCGGTAGCGCTTGGTGACGTTTTCAAACCGAATCATGGCGATTCGAGCCTAAGCGCGCGTGTGCGCCTGGCCGCGAGCGACACCCGGACGATGGGTCAGTCTTCGTCTTTGCGCTTGCGCCAGCGGATGCCCGCTGAGATGAAGTCGTCGAGGTCGCCGTCGAACACCGCCGCCGGGTTTCCCGACTCGTGGCCGGTGCGCAGGTCTTTCACCAGCTGCTGGCCGTACAGGAAGTACGAGCGCATCTGATCGCCCCAGCTGGCGGTGATGTTGCCGGCGAGCTCTTTCTTCGTGGCGGCTTCTTTTTCTTTCTGAAGCAGCAGCAGGCGGGTCTGCAGCACGCGCATGGCGGCGGCCCGGTTCTGAATCTGTGACTTCTCGTTCTGCATCGACACGACGATGCCCGTAGGCAGGTGAGTCAGGCGCACCGCGGAGTCGGTCGTGTTGACCGACTGACCGCCGGGACCGGACGAGCGGAAGACATCGACGCGGATGTCGTTCTCGGGGATCTCGACCTCGGTCGCCTCTTCCATGAGCGGGATGACCTCGACGGCGGCGAAGCTCGTCTGCCGCTTATCGGCCGACCCGAAGGGGCTGATGCGTGCGAGGCGATGGGTGCCTGCTTCGACAGACAGGGTGCCGAAAGCATAGGGCGCTGTGATCTCGAACGTCGCCGACTTGATGCCGGCGCCCTCGGCGTAGGAGGTGTCCATGACCTTCGTGGGATAGTCATGCTGCTCGGCCCAGCGCAGGTACATGCGCATGAGCATCTCGGCGAAATCGGTGGCATCGTCGCCGCCGGCGCCGGAGCGGATCGTGATGATCGCCGAACGATCATCGAACTC